>NZ_JAPFHC010000048.1:0-31792 GCF_059803535.1 Pseudomonas sp. RP-B7 | reverse complement strand
GTGTTCGGCTGGAGATCGCCCAGGCACTGCCAGTCTCCTGTGGGAGCTGTCGAGCTTTAGCGAGGCTGCGAAGGCGGTGGCACTGCTGGCAGAGAGGTTGCGCCTCAACCATGGAATCCCCCACGCAAACCCCACACTTGGATTCTGTGCAGTCGCGGATTCAGGGGTTTTCCAGATCATGCCCCAACGACTGGATAAACAACGAAAACAGCTCCGGCTGTGACGAAATATCCAGCTTCGCGTACAAGTGTCGCCGGTGCACCTTTACCGTATCCGGCGAGATATTCAGGCGCTCGGCCATGGCCTTGGACGAAAACCCACGCAGTACCAGGCGCGCGATTTCCAGTTCGCGCTCCGACAGCACGCCGCTGCCAAAATGACTCAACGCATCGCGGATCTGGCTATCCATGGCCGGCGCCGCGCGCTGTGTGCTCTGCTGCCAATGTTGCTGCATCAACGGCAACACCCACGCCGCCAGCAGGGTCATCAGCCCGGTTTCTTCAACGCTGAATCGGCGCTGCATGCCCAATGACAGGGACAACGTTCCTGCGCCCGGCACTTGCAGGATGAACTGCACCTCATCCTCCAGCACGTTGTCGTGAAAGTAGTTGAGGAAGTACTCACTCTGGCGGAAATGATCCGGCGCGACTTCTTCCAGGCGGTACACGCCGCTGCTGAATCCCTCGCGACAGGCCTGGAAAAACGGGTCGAGCAAATACAAGCCATTGAGGTACACCAGCATCGACGCCGGCTTGCTGCTCGGCTGCGCGTCGTATTCCTCCAGGGCCTGGGGGGCGCCATCGTTGGGGTAGAAAATCGCCAGGGCGTTATCGAATGGCAGGCATTGGTGCAGCAACAGCACCAGCTGTTTCCAGAAACGCTCGGTGCCGATGTGCGCGACCGTGCGGCCCAGTGCGGCGTGCATGCCGACTTCCCTGAACAGGCTCATATCACAGGTTCCCACGGGCAGAAGATCGGCCAAGGGTTCGGCTTTTGCCGGGTGTCGTCAAGGGGAGTACGCCAATAGGGGAATTGGCCGACAACGGCCCAAGCGATAACGTCGGCATCATTGAACGGGAAACATATCCCGATAAATCACCATTTTTCGTTTCTGCCTCACACCAAAAACAACCACAGAGGATAACGATATGAGTGCTTCCCCCGCGCCAGACGGCGTGCTCAAGCCCACGCTGAGTGTGTTCGATGTAGTCGCCATTACCGTCTCGGCGGTCACGCCCGCCAGCTCCGTGTTTGTGATCGCCCCGTTTGCCATCCAGCAAGCGGGTAGCGGCGTGTTCCTCGCATTCGTGATGGCCGCTTTGCTCGCCCTGATGTTTGCCTTCTGCTACGCCGAACTGGGCCGTGCCCACAACAGCGCCGGTGGCGAATACGTGTATGCCAAGCGGGTGTTCGGCGGCATGGCGGGCTACGCGACGTTCCTGACGGTATTGGTAATGCTGCTGTTTATCCCGCCGGTGCTGGCCACCGGCGCGGCGACGTACTTGAACAACGCCCTGGGTACCAAATTCGACTCACAAACCGTCGCCCTGGTCATCGTGGTGTGCAGTTACGCCCTGGGCATCCTCAATATCAAGCTCAACGCCTGGATCACCGGCACCTGCCTGTTGCTGGAAGTCGCCGCGTTGCTGGTGATCGTGTTTATCGGCTTCGGCAACCCGATGCAGCCGGCCAGCGTGCTGTTCCAGCCGCAGATCGTCGAGAACGGCGTGCTGCACCTGGCGCCCTGGGCCTTGGTGATCGGCGCGGTGGGCATCGGCCTGTTCTCATTCAACGGCTACGGCCCGGCGGTGCTGCTGGCCGAAGACATGAAATGCGGCGGCAAGGGCGTGCACAAGGCGGTGTTGTGGTCACTGGGCCTGGTGGTCGTGATCGAGCTGGTGCCGATCACCGCGTTGCTGATCGGCGCGCCGTCCCTGAGTGCGATGATCAGCAGCCCGGACCCCATCGGCTACCTGCTGACCAGTCATGGCAATGAAACCTTGTCGCGGCTGGTCAGTGCGGGGATTTTCCTGTCGGTGTTCAACGCCATTGTCGCCATCGTGATCCAGATCGGCCGCGTGGTCTTCAGCAGCGGGCGCGATGCGCTGTGGACGCCGCGGATCAACACACTGTTTACGCGCATTCACCCGCGCTGGGATTCGCCGTGGCTGGCTACGCTGTTCCTGGCGATTCCGTCGGCACTGCTGAGTTTCAGCTCGAACCTCGCCGACCTCACTTCGTTCAGCGTGCTGCTGATCATGCTGGTGTACCTGGTGGTCGCGTTGAGCGCGTTGATGAGCCGGGTGTTGCTGCGTGATCGCGAACACCCTTACCGCATGCCGCTCTGGCCTTTGCCGGCATTGCTCGCCGTGCTGGGCGCCGGGTATCTGCTGGCGACCCTGGTCGCGGCGGCATCGGTGCGCGACGTGATGATCATCGCCGGCTTGCTGGCTGTGTCGGTGATTCTGTATTGCATCAGTGGCCGGTTGAGTCCGGCGTTCCAGAAATTGTAAGGAGTGGTTATGCGTGCACGTCAATTGGGCATTACGTTGGGGCTGGGCACGCCCGGCGCATTGAATGCCATCACCGATGTACCGGGGGTGCGGGTTGGCCACAGTACGCTCAAGACCCGCGTCGACGGCAAACAGGTGCGTACCGGCGTGACGGTGGTGCAGCCACGCGCCGGCGAGGCCCGCCAGCAGCCGTGTTTTGCCGGGTATCACGTGCTCAACGGCAACGGCGATGCCACGGGCCTGGAATGGATTCGTGAAGCGGGGCTGCTGACTACGCCGCTGGCGATCACCAACACCCACAGTATTGGAGTAGTGCGCGACAGCCTGATCGCCCTGGAGCGCGAGCGCCTGGCGGACCCTGCAGTGTATTGGTGCATGCCGGTGGTGATGGAGACCTACGACGGCTTGCTCAACGACATCTGGGGCCAGCACGTCGGGCCCGAGCATGTGCGCCAGGCCCTGGAGTGCGCTGAAACCGGCCCGGTGCAAGAGGGGGCGGTGGGCGGCGGCACCGGGATGATCTGCCATGAGTTCAAGGGCGGCATCGGTACCGCGTCGCGGCGCTTGTCGGCAGAGCAGGGCGGTTGGACCGTCGGCGTGCTGGTCCAGGCCAACCACGGCAAGCGCCAGGAACTGCGGGTCGATGGCTACCCAGTGGGCCGCCAGTTGCTGCAAATCCCGTCGCCCTTCGCCGAGCGCGGCACGCCAGGCATGGGCTCGATCGTGGTGATCATCGCCACCGATGCGCCGTTGCTGCCGCACCAATGCCAGCGCCTGGCGCAACGTGCGTCCATCGGCATCGCGCGCACCGGCGGCGGCACCGAGGATTCCAGCGGCGACCTGTTCCTGGCGTTTGCCACTGGCAACGCTGACCTGCCGCCCGCTGACTACGGCCGCCAGGATCTGCCGCTGAGCACGTCGTTGCAGATGCTCAACAACGATCACATTTCGCCGCTGTTCAGCGCGGCGGCAGAGGCCGTGGAAGAGGCGATCATCAACGCGATCCTGGCCGGCGAAGACATGCACACCGACGACGGCGTGCTGGTGCCGGGCCTGCACGCTGAAACCCTATTGGCGGCATTGGATAAAACCGGCTGGAGTATGCCCCGGTAATCCGGGACAACTACAACTTTTAGTTCAAGTAGTGGCTGTTTAATGTCGTTAATGACACCGTGCCAATATATTGGATCCATTAACTAAGCGGCCGCCAAACGTTGGCGGCTTTAGCCCTATTTAATATTTAAATAAGTGCGGCGTGTTTTTTGTCGGACAAAATCAGCGCCGGCCAACAAATACGGAGTGCAACTTACTGGCGCTAATTACCGGGTACTTTTTTGCCCCGGAAATAGATGTAGACGAAAGATTTCAAGTTGTGTCAGTTTTCTTACGCCTTCAAAAGAGGCGAGTGATAGGACGATCTCGCCCGCGGGGTTCCTATCGATCAAAGACTGATGCACTTGCAAACAAGGAAGTACGTTTATGTCAAAAGTAAAAGACAAGGCTATCGTGTCGGCGGCGCAAGCCAGCACCGCTTACTCGCAAATCGATAGCTTCAGCCATCTGTATGACCGTGGTGGCAACCTCACGGTCAATGGCAAACCGTCCTACTCCGTCGACCAGGCCGCCACCCAGCTGCTGCGCGACGGTGCGGCGTACCGGGACGTTGACGGCAACGGCAAGATCGACCTGACCTACACCTTCCTGACCTCGGCGTCGTCGAGCACCATGAACAAACATGGCATCTCCGGCTTCAGCCAGTTCAGCGCCCAGCAGAAAGCACAGGCCGCCCTGGCCATGCAGTCCTGGGCGGATGTGGCCAACGTCACGTTCACCGAGAAGGCCAGCGGCGGCGATGCCCACATGACCTTCGGCAACTACAGCGGCGGCCAGGACGGCGCGGCGGCGTTCGCCTACCTGCCCGGCACCGGCGCAGGCTACGACGGCACCTCGTGGTACTTGACCAACAGCAGCTACACGCCAAACAAGACCCCGGACCTGAACAACTATGGCCGCCAGACCCTGACCCACGAAATCGGCCACACCCTGGGCCTGGCGCATCCCGGCGACTACAACGCCGGCGAAGGCGCACCGACCTACAACGACGCGTCCTACGGACAGGACACGCGCGGCTACAGCGTCATGAGTTACTGGAGCGAGAGCAATACCAACCAGAACTTCAGCAAAGGCGGCGTCGAAGCCTACGCTTCCGGCCCGCTGATCGACGACATCGCCGCGATCCAGAAGCTCTACGGCGCCAACTACAACACGCGCGCCGGCGACACCACCTACGGTTTCAACTCCAACACCGGGCGTGACTTCCTCAGCGCCACTTCCAACGCCGACAAGCTGGTGTTCTCGGTATGGGACGGTGGCGGCAACGACACCCTGGACTTCTCCGGTTTCACCCAGAACCAGAAGATCAACCTCAATGAAGCCTCGTTCTCCGACGTTGGCGGCCTGGTGGGCAACGTCTCCATCGCCAAGGGCGTGACCGTGGAGAATGCCTTCGGTGGCGCCGGCAACGATCTGATCATCGGCAACAACGCGGCCAACGTGATCAAGGGCGGTGCCGGCAACGACATCATCTACGGCGGCGGCGGTGCCGACCAACTGTGGGGCGGTGCGGGCAACGACACCTTTGTGTTCGGTGCCAGCTCCGACTCCAGGCCGGGGGCGGCGGACAAGATCTTTGACTTCACCTCGGGTTCGGACAAGATCGA
This sequence comes from Pseudomonas sp. RP-B7, assembly GCF_059803535.1. NCBI lineage: Bacteria > Pseudomonadati > Pseudomonadota > Gammaproteobacteria > Pseudomonadales > Pseudomonadaceae > Pseudomonas > Pseudomonas sp. RP-B7. Next base: position 26,559 of record NZ_JAPFHC010000048.1, on the reverse strand, counting down.
CCTGTCCGGTATCACCAAAGGCGCAGGCCTGACCTTCGTCAACGCGTTTACCGGGCATGCCGGCGACGCGGTGCTGTCCTACGCTTCTGGCAGCAACCTGGGCACCTTGGCGGTAGACTTCTCCGGGCACGGCGTGGCGGATTTCCTCGTCACCACCGTTGGCCAGGCGGCCGTCAGCGACATCGTGGCGTGATGCAGGAGCGCGGCGTTTCGGCGCCGCGCTTTGCCCATGGAGCATAAGCAAGATGCAGCGTTTTACCCCCTTTATCGCCCGCGTATTGCTGGCGACGTTTGTATCGGCAGGAGCCCACGTGATGGCGAGCAGTCTTGTTTTACCCAGCAGCGCCCAATTGGCCGGACACTGGCAGTTGCACCAGCAGGACCAGGTGTGTGCGTTGGACCTGGTGGTCGCCGCCAATGCCGTGGCTGGCGACGTTGAATGCGCCGCGCAGTGGCTGGGCGACCATCCGAAGACCTGGCTGCCGACCCCGGACGGTATCTGGCTGATGAATGCCGACGGCACCGGGATTACCCATTTGAACCGACAGAAAGAGGGTGAATATAAAGGTCGCACCGCCCAAGGCACCGAGGTGCTGTTGCAGCGCATGCCTTAGTTGTTGGTTATAAGCCTATAACTTGATTTTATTAGTTGGCCGCTCCGTTATTCGGGGTGCGGGCAACTATTGCTTATTGTTTGGTTCAAGTGAGATCGGAAGACATGGCCACACCGCCTTTATTCAAAGCGCTGGGTGAATACAAGAACCTCTTGATCAGCGTTGGCTGTTTCACGGCATTGATTAACCTGTTGATGCTGGTGCCGTCGATTTACATGTTGCAAGTGTATGACCGCGTGCTGTCCTCCCAGAATGAAACCACCCTGGTGATGTTGACACTGATGGTCGTGGGCTTCTTTGTGTTTATTGGCACACTGGAGGCGATCCGCAGTTTTATCGTGATCCGCATCGGCAGCCAATTGGAGCGGCGTTTCAACTTGCGCGTCTACAAGGCCGCGTTTGAACGCAACCTGCACCGCGGCCAGGGGCACGCCGGGCAATCCCTTGGCGACTTGACCCAGATCCGCCAATTCATCACCGGCCCCGCGTTGTTCGCGTTTTTTGATGCGCCGTGGTTTCCCATCTATCTGCTGGTGATTTTCCTGTTCAACGTCTGGCTTGGCGTGTTGGCCACGGCCGGTGCGCTGTTGCTGATCGGCTTGGCGTGCCTCAACGAATACCTGACCAAAAAGCCGTTGGGCGAGGCCAGCGGTTACTCGCAGCAATCCACGCAACTGGCCACCAGCCATTTGCACAATGCCGAGACTATCCAGGCCATGGGCATGCTCGGCGCGTTGCGTCAGCGCTGGTTTGCCGTGCATACGCAATTTCTCGGCCTGCAGAATCGGGCCAGTGACACCGGTGCGGTAATCACTTCCCTGAGCAAATCCCTGCGCCTGTGCCTGCAATCGTTGGTTCTGGGGCTTGGCGCTTGGCTGGTGATCAAGGGCGACATGACCGCCGGGATGATGATCGCCGGTTCCATCCTGATGGGCCGGGTGCTCAGTCCCATCGACCAGTTGATTGCGGTGTGGAAACAGTGGAGTTCGGCCAAGTTGGCCTACCAGCGCCTGGATGCGTTGCTGCGCGAGAGCCCGGAGGCCGTCGAGCCGATGAAGTTGCCGGCGCCCAACGGCCAGGTCAGTTTCGAACAGGTCAGCGCGGGCCCGCCGGGGCGGCGTGTGGCGACGCTGCACCACGTCAGTTTCAACCTTGGCGCCGGGGAGGTGCTGGGTGTGCTGGGCGCCTCGGGCTCCGGCAAATCCACCCTGGCCCGGGTGCTGGTGGGCGTGTGGCCGACCCTGGCGGGCACGGTGCGCCTGGATGGCGCCGACATCCACCGCTGGGACCGCGACGACCTCGGCCCGCACATCGGCTACCTGCCCCAGGACATCGAGCTGTTCAGCGGCAGCATTGCCGACAACATCGCGCGTTTTCGCCTGGCCGACCCTCAGCTCGTGGTGAAAGCCGCGCAACAAGCCGGGGTACATGAACTGATCCTGCGCCTGCCCCAAGGCTACGACACCGTACTGGGCGACAACGGCGGCGGGCTGTCCGGCGGCCAGAAGCAACGGGTGGCCCTGGCCCGCGCGTTGTACGGCGGGCCGCGGCTGATTGTGCTGGATGAGCCCAACTCCAACCTCGACACCCAGGGCGAAGCGGCTCTGGCCAGCGCCATCGTGCAGATGAAGGCCCAGGGCAGCAGCGTGGTACTGGTCACCCATCGCTCGGCGGGATTGGCCCAGGCCGACAAGCTGCTGGTGCTCAACGACGGCCAGCTGCAAGTGTTCGGACCCAGCCAGGAAGTGCTGCGGGCGTTGTCCGGGCAGCGTGAACAACCGCCTCAAGAGAGGATGCCAGCATGATCCACGAACAACACGACGCCGGCTTTTTTGTGCGCATGGGCTGGTTGCTGACAGTGCTCGGCGCCGGCGGTTTTTTCCTTTGGGCCAGCCTGGCGCCGCTGGACCAGGGCATTCCGGTGCAGGGTACGGTGGTGGTGTCGGGCAAGCGCAAGGCCGTGCAAACCCTCAGCCCCGGCGTGGTCGGCGCGATTCTGGTGCGTGAGGGCGAGGCGGTCAAACAAGGCCAGCCGCTGTTTCGTCTCGACCAGACCCAACACCAGGCTGACGTGCAATCGCTGCAAGCCCAATACCGCATGGCCTGGGCCAGCGTGGCGCGCTGGCAGAGCGAGCGCGATAACCGCCCCGGCATCGTTTTTCCGGCCGAACTGAGCAGCAATCCCGACCCGGCCCTGGCCTTGGTCCTGGAAGGCCAGCGCCAACTGTTCAGCAGCCGCCGCGAAGCCTTTGCCCGCGAGCAGGCCGGGATTCGCGCCAACATCGAGGGTGCCACCGCGCAGCTGGGCGGCATGCGCCGTGCGCGCAGTGACCTGACGGCCCAGGCGCAATCCCTGCGCGATCAGCTGGCCAACCTGCAACCCCTGGCCGACAACGGCTACATCCCGCGCAACCGCTTGTTGGAGTACCAGCGCCAACTGTCCCAGGTGCAACAGGACCTGGCGCAAAACAGCGGCGAAAGCGGCCGGGTCGAGCAGGGCATCCTAGAATCGCGTCTGAAATTGCAGCAGCACGGCGAGGAATACCAGAAAGAGGTACGTAGCCAACTGGCCGACGCGCAACTGCGCAGCCTGACCCTGGAGCAGCAGTTGACGTCCGCCGGGTTCGACCTGCAACACAGCCAGATCAACGCGCCGGCCGATGGGATTGCAGTCAACCTCAGCGTGCACACCGTCGGCGCAGTGGTGCGCGCCGGTGAAACCCTACTGGAGATCGTGCCCCAGGGCACACGCCTGGAAGTCGAAGGGCGCTTGCCGGTGCATCTGGTGGACAAGGTTGGCACGCAACTGCCGGTCGACATTCTGTTCACCGCCTTCAACCAGAGCCGCACGCCACGGGTGCCCGGGCAGGTCAGCCTGATTTCGGCCGACCAGATGCTCGATGAAAAGACCGGCGCGCCTTATTACGTGCTGCGCACCACGGTCAGCGAGCTGGCGCTGGAGAAACTCCACGGCCTGGTGATCAAGCCCGGCATGCCCGCCGAAATGTTCGTGCGTACCGGCGAGCGCTCGCTGCTCAATTACCTGTTCAAGCCGCTGCTGGATCGCGCCGGCTCCGCATTGACCGAGGAATAAACATGAAAGCGGTGTTTATCGCCTTGCTGCTCAGTTGTACCACTGCCCACGCCGCTATGGGCCCGTTCGACGTGTACGAGCAGGCCCTGCGCAACGACCCGGTGTTCCTCGGCGCCATCAAGGAGCGCGACGCCGGCCTGGAGAATCGCACCATCGGCCGTGCCGGCCTGCTGCCCAAGCTGTCGTACAACTACAACAAGGGGCGCAACAACTCCCAGGCCACCTTGCCAGATGGCCGTGGCGGCAACTATCACGATGACCGCAACTACAACAGCTACGGCTCCACGTTCAGCCTGCAACAGCCGCTGTTCGACTACGAAGCCTATGCCAACTACCGCAAGGGCGTGGCCCAGGCACTGTTTGCCGACGAGAGTTTTCGCGACAAGAGCCAGGCGTTGCTGGTGCGGGTGTTGTCCTACTACACCCAGGCGTTGTTCGCACAGGACCAGATCGACATTGCCCGGGCCAAGAAGAAGGCCTTCGAGCAGCAGTTCCAGCAAAACCGCCACTTGTTCGAGCGGGGTGAGGGCACGCGCACGGACATTCTCGAAGCCGAGTCCCGTTACGAGTTGGCCAGCGCCGAAGAGATCCAGGCGTTGGATGAGCAGGACGCGTCCTTGCGCGAACTGGGCGCGTTGATCGGTGTGCCAAGCGTCAACATCAACGACCTGGCGCCGCTGAACCAAGGCTTCGCCGCGTTCACCCTGAGCCCGGCCAACTACGACACCTGGCATGCGCTGGCTGTCAGCAACAACCCGACGCTGGCCTCCCAGCGCCAGGCCCTGGAAGTGGCGCGTTATGAAGTGGAACGCAACCGCGCCGGGCATTTGCCCAAAGTCACGGCGTATGCCAGTTCGCGCCAGCAGGAGTCCGACAGCGGCAATACCTACAACCAGCGCTACGACACCAACACCATTGGCATTGAAGTCAGCCTGCCGCTGTATGCCGGTGGCGGTATTGCCGCCTCCACCCGCCAGGCCAGCCGCGCCATGGAGCAGGCCGAGTACGAACTGGAGGGCAAGACCCGCGAAACCCTGATCGAGCTGCGGCGCCAGTTCAGTGCGTGCCTGTCGGGGGTGAGCAAATTACGTGCGTACCAGAAGGCCCTGGTCTCGGCCGAAGCGCTGGTGGTGTCGACGAAGCAAAGCATCCTCGGTGGCGAGCGGGTCAACCTCGACGCACTCAACGCCGAGCAGCAGCTCTACAGCACCCGCCGCGACCTGGCCCAGGCGCGCTACGACTACCTGATGGCCTGGACCAAATTGCATTACTACGCCGGCAACCTGCGTGACACCGACCTGGCCAAGGTGGATGAGGCGTTTGGGCCGGCGCCACGGTGACCGCCGATCTCGCGCATTCCAACAACAAAAAGAGGCATCAGCATGGGTATCTTCGATTACAAAAACCTCGGACCCGAGGGTTCCAAGGCGTTGTTCGCCGACGCCATGGCAATCACCTTGTACAGCTATCACAACCTGGATAACGGCTTTGCCGTGGGTTACCAGCACAACGGCCTGGGCTGGGGTTTGCCCGCCACTTTGGTCGGCGCGCTGCTCGGTGGCAGCGATTCCCAGGGGGTGATTCCAGGCATCCCGTGGAACCCGGATTCGGAAAAGGCCGCCCTGGATGCTGTGCAAAAGGCCGGCTGGACACCCATCAGCGCCAGCGCCCTGGGCTACGCCGGCAAGGTTGATGCGCGTGGCACATTCTTTGGGGAAAAGGCCGGCTACACCACGGCGCAAGTCGAGGTGCTGGGCAAGTACGATGACGCGGGCAAATTGCTCGAAATCGGCATCGGCTTTCGCGGTACGTCCGGGCCACGGGAAAGCCTGATCAGCGACTCCATCGGCGATTTGGTCAGTGACCTGCTGGCCGCTTTGGGGCCCAAGGATTATGCGAAGAACTACGCCGGTGAGGCATTTGGCGGGCTGCTCAAAAATGTTGCCGACTACGCCAGTGCCCATGGCCTGCACGGCGCCGATGTGCTGGTCAGCGGTCATAGCCTGGGCGGCCTGGCGGTCAACAGCATGGCCGACTTGAGCGGCAGTCAGTGGTCAGGGTTCTACAAGGACGCCAATTACGTAGCCTACGCCTCGCCGACCCAAAGCAGCGGCGACAAGGTGCTCAATATCGGCTACGAAAATGACCCGGTGTTCCGCGCGCTGGACGGCTCATCGTTCAACCTGTCGTCCCTCGGCGTGCATGACAAGCCCCATGAGTCGAGCACCGACAATATCGTCAGCTTCAACGACCACTACGCCTCGACCCCGTGGAATGTGTTGCCGTTTTCCATCACCAACCTGCCGACCTGGATCTCCCATCTGCCCACCGGGTATGGCGACGGGCTGACACGGGTCGTTGAATCGGGCTTCTACGAGCAGATGACCCGTGATTCCACGGTCATCGTCGCCAACCTATCCGACCCGGCACGCGCCACCACCTGGGTGCAGGACCTCAACCGCAACGCCGAACCGCACAAGGGCAATACCTTCATCATTGGCAGCGACGGCAACGACCTGATCCAGGGCGGCAAGGGCGCGGACTTTATCGAGGGGGGCAAGGGCAATGACACGATTCGCGACAGCAGTGGGCACAATACCTTTCTGTTCAGCGGGCAGTTTGGCCAGGACCGGGTGATCGGCTATCAGGCGACGGACACGCTGCTGTTCAAGGAGGTGCAGGGCAGTGTGCAATACCGGGAGCAGGGTGGGGACACGATGATCAGTGTGGGTGCGGATTCGGTCACGCTGGTCGGCGTGAGCGGCTGGACGGGAGAGGAGATGGTGATCAGCTAAAGCTGGAATGCCTTGAAACTGTGGGAGCGGGCTTGCTCGCGAAGGCGGCGTGTCAGTCGCCATATATACCAACTGACCGACTGCCTTCGCGAGCAAGCCCGCTCCCACACAAGCCCGCTCCGCAAATATTCGCGGTCGGCTCCGCAGAATTACTTTTCCTTGATGACTGTGGCCACATCCGCAGCCTTCACCCGCACACGCTTGCCGGCGATGTCAGTGAACTCATAGAAACCGTCGGCGGTGTTGGTTTTTGGCAGGTCCTGGGTCAAATACTGCGTGCCGTTTTGCAGCGTCACTACGGTTTGCGTCGCGCAACCGGCCAATACCAGAAAAGTGAGTGCAACCAGGGGAAGACCCAAATTCTTCATGTTCATAACCCTTACCTTTAACCTTGAAAAGTCCCACGCCAGAGGCTGCGGGCGACAAATTTTACGCCATCGACTTCCCCATCAGATCACTTTTATACAAAAAGTTGCGTGAGCCATTTATCTATTACCGATTGCAACAAGCCGTTTGCGACGGCACTCTGTATGCATAACCAGTATTTGACCTCTATGTGCCATGGCCAACCCCCTCGAAGACCCGCTCTATTACCTGCAAAACTTCCGTCAGGTCCTGCAATGGCTGGGGCAACGCTATGCCGACCTGCTCGACCCTGACGAAACGCAGTTCATTCAGCAATTTGACAGCTTGCCCCAGGCGTCCCAGGCCTTGCTGGTGCGCATGGTCATGCGCAAGGGCGTGCATTTTCGTGCGGGCAAGCTCAATTATCTGGAAATCGGTTGCACCCACGCCGCCGCGCAGCCGCTGTTGCAGTTGGGGTGGGTAAACGACCAGCAACCGCTGGCGTTTGAAGAGCTGTTCGCCTTGCTGCAAAAAGGCGAGATCCTCAATGCCTTCAAGCCGTGGATCGACCAGCCCAAGGCCAACAAAGTCGAGTGGCTGGCAGGCCTGGCGGCGCAGTTCCCCGAGAGCCGCAGCTTTGCCCAGTGGTGCCCCGCGCTTCCCGACACGCTGTACAGCCTCACAGTGATGGACCTGTGTGACCGCCTGCGCCTGATGTTCTTCGGCAACCTGTATCAGGACTGGTCCGAATTCGTGCTGGCGGACCTGGGCATCTACACCTATGAAAAAGTCGAGATCTGCGCCGAATCCCGCGGTTTGCGCAGCCGTGATGACGTGCAGGGTTTCCTGTTCCTGCATGGCTGCCAGCAAGCCTTCGAGGCCGGTGAGCCGATCGAGGACATACGCACGCGCATTACCGCCCTCAATACCGACAACCCCTGGTTGGAACGGCGTCGGGCCAAGCTGCTGTTTCTGCTCGGGCAGCATTGTGAACGCCTGGCTGAGCTGGCGCTGGCGGCACAGATCTACCGCACCTGCGCCTACCCTGGCGCGCGTGCGCGGCTGATCCGCGTGCTGGAACGCCAGGAGGACTACGCCCAGGCCATGGCCCTGGCGAGTGCCGCGCAACAAACCCCGGAAAGTGCCGCCGAGCAACAGCACCTGCTGCGCGTGCTGCCACGTCTGCGGCGCAAGTTGGGCGAACCGGCGCTGCCCAGGCTCAAGCCACGCGAGGTCACGCGCCTGGACCTGGCACTGCCGCAGGCTCTGGAGTCGGTGGAAGCCAGCGTACAGGCACACCTGAACGAGCCCGACGCGCCGGTGCATTACGTCGAGAACGGCCTGATCAACTCGCTGTTTGGCCTGCTGTGCTGGGACGCGATCTTCGCGCCGCTGCCGGGCTCGTTTTTCCACCCGTTCCAACGCGGGCCGGCGGACCTGCACAGCGAAGACTTCCATCAGCGCCGTGCCGACTTGTTCGCAGCCTGTTTCGCGCAACTGCAGGACCAGCGCTACAAGGCCACGATCCGCCAGCGCTACCAGGAAAAGTGGGGCATCCAGTCGCCGTTCGTGTTCTGGAACCTGCTCAACGAAGAACTGCTGGAACAGGCCTTGGCGTGCTTTCCCGCCGCGCATTTGCGCCACTGGTTCGAGCGCCTGCTGCTGGACATCCGTGCCAACCGCGCCGGGATGCCGGATCTGATCCAGTTCTGGCCCGCGCAAAACACCTATCGCATGATCGAAGTCAAAGGCCCCGGCGACCGCCTGCAGGACAACCAGTTGCGCTGGCTGGAGTTCTGCGCCGAACACCAGATGCCGGTCACCGTCTGCTACGTGCGCTGGGCGGAGCCGTCGGTTTGAGCTACAACGTGGCAGTGCGGGCGCTGTGTGAGTTCACGGCCAAGGTCGGCGACCTCGACCTACGCTTCACGCCGTCGCCCAGCGCCCAGGAAGGTATCGTCGGCCATCGCACCGTCGCCTCGCGGCGCAACGCGCATTACCAGCATGAAGTCGCCCTGGAGGGCGAGTACCAGCAGCTCACGGTGCGGGGCAGGGCGGACGGCTACGACCCGGACGCCAACCGCCTGGAGGAAGTGAAGACCTATCGCGGCGACCTCGATGCCCAGCCTGCCAACCACCGGCAACTGCACTGGGCCCAGGTCAAGGTGTATGGCTGGCTGATGTGCCAGAAGCTTGGGTTGACGGACATTGACCTGGCGCTGGTGTACTTCGACATTGTCGGCGAGGGCGAAACGTTACTGCACCAACGTTATACCGCCACCGAACTGGAGACTTTCTTCAACGCCCAGTGCGCGCTGTTCCTCGGCTGGGCCCAGCAGGAAATGCAGCACCGCGCCGCCCGCAACAGCGCCGCGCAAACCCTGGGGTTTCCGCACGCCGGGTTTCGCACGGGCCAACGCTCACTTGCCGAGACGGTCTTTAAGGCCGTCACCACCGGCCGCTGCCTGATGGCCCAGGCCCCCACGGGCATCGGCAAGACCATCGGCACGATCTTCCCGCTGCTCAAGGCCCTGGCGCCGCAGCAACTGGACAAGCTGTTCTTCCTCACCGCCAAGACTCCGGGGCGCAAGCTCGCCCTCGACGCCGCCGATGTGCTGCACCGCAGCCACCCGGACTTGCCCTTGCGCGTGCTGGAACTGGTCGCCCGCGACAAGGCCTGCGAACACCCGGACAAAGCCTGCCACGGCGATTCATGCCCATTGGCCAAAGGCTTCTACGACCGCCTGCCCGCTGCCCGCAGTGCCGCTTCGCAGGTGCGCCAACTGGATCAGCGCAACCTGCGCGAGGTGGCCCTGGCCCACGACGTGTGCCCGTATTACCTGAGCCAGGAAATGGCGCGCTGGGCTGACCTGATCGTCGCCGACTACAACTACTATTTCGACTTTGGCGCCATGCTGTTCGGCCTGGCCCAGCTCAACCAGTGGCGGGCGGCGGTGCTGGTGGACGAAGCGCACAACCTGGTGGAGCGCGCCCGCTCGATGTACAGCGCCAGCCTTGACCAATACCACCTCAAGACCCTGCGCGACAGTGCGCCCGAGCCGCTGAACAAACCCCTGCAACGCCTGAACCGCGAATGGAATGCGCTGCACAAGGACCAGCTCGCGCCCTACCAGGCCTACGCGAGCCGTCCAGACAAATTTCTGCACGCCCTGGGCCTGTGTACCAGCGCCATGGGGGACTATTTCAACGACCACCCGCAAGCCCTCAGCGGCGAGTTGCAAACCTTCTACTTCGACGCATTGCAATTTGCCAAGGTCGCCGAGCTGTTCAATGAACAGTTCATTTTTGACATCAGCAAACGCCAACACAGCGGCAAGCGCAGCAGCTCGACCCTGTGCCTGCGCAACGTGGTCCCCGCCGAGTTCATTCGCCCACGGCTCACCGCGGCGCGCAGCAGTGTGCTGTTTTCCGCGACCCTGAGTCCGCGCCACTACTACGCCGACCTGCTGGGACTGCCGGCGGACACCGCGTGGATCGACGTGGAGTCGCCGTTCAAGGCCGCGCAACTCAAGGTGCGCATCGTCGATCAGATCTCCACGCGCTTCGTGCACCGCCAGGCCTCGCTGGAACCCATCGTCGCGTTGATCGCCACGCAGTTCGCGCAGCGGCCGGGCAACTACCTGGCGTTTTTTTCCAGCTTTGACTACCTGCAACAGGTCGCGCAATTGCTCGCCGAACGCCACCCGCAGATCCCGCTGTGGCTGCAATCGCGCGGCATGGCCGAGGCCGAGCGCCAGGCATTTCTCGAGCAGTTCACCGAACACAGCCAGGGCATCGGCTTTGCCGTGCTTGGCGGTGCGTTTGGCGAGGGTATCGACTTGCCCGGTGCGCGCCTGATCGGTGCGTTTATCGCCACCCTGGGCCTGCCGCAACTGAACCCGGTCAACGAACAGATCAAGCAGCGCATGGCCACGATCTTTGGCGCCGGTTACGACTACACGTATTTGTACCCTGGGCTACAAAAGGTGGTGCAGGCCGCCGGGCGGGTGATCCGTGGCCAGCAGGACGAGGGCGTGGTGATGTTGATCGACGACCGCTTCGGCGAGGCGCGGGTGCGCCAGTTGTTGCCGCGCTGGTGGGCGGTGGAGTGAGTTATTCCCGTCGTCAATGATGCTGGCACTGTCGCCGCCAATCCCCCAGGCTAGGCCAAACCTTCAGCCAGGCCTTGCCCATGCGCCAGCAAATCCTCTGCGTCAACGCTATTGAGTTAAGCGTGCACATCAGCGGTCCCGAACACGGCCCGCCGATCTGGCTGCTGCACGGTTTCCCGGAATGCTGGCATTCCTGGCGCGCGCAGATCCCGGCGCTGGCGGCGGCGGGTTATCGGGTGTTTGCGCCTGAGATGCGCGGCTACGGCCAATCCGGCGCGCCCGCCGAGGTGGCCGACTACGACCTGCTGACCCTGTGCGCCGACATCCAGCAGGCCATGGATCATTTCGGCCACACCGAGGTGGTGATGGTCGGTCACGACTGGGGCGCGGTGGTGGCCTGGCACCTGGCGTTGCTGGAGCCCGAACGCGTCACGCGGCTGATCACGCTGTCGGTGCCGTTCGCCGGGCGAGCGCGCCGGCCGGTAATTGACATCATGGCTGAGCTGTATGCCGAGCGTTTCAATTACATCCTGTACTTCCAGGAACCCGGCGTGGCCGAGCAGGAACTGAACGCCGACATCGAACGCACGCTGCGCCTGTTCATGCAGGACCAGGACGTGTTCCTGCAACACAAACCGGCCACTGCGCGCTTGCTTGAAGGCGTCGGTATGCCTGGCGCCTTGCCGTCATGGTGTTCCCGCGAGGATCTTGACGTGTACGTGCAAACCTTCACCGAACACGGCTTTCGCGGCCCGCTGAACTGGTATCGCAACTTCACGCGCAACTGGCAGCGCACCGAATGCCTCGCCGGCCGCCAGGTGCTCCAGCCCACACTGTTCCTGATCGGCGACCGCGACCCGGTCGGCGTGTTTGAAGCGCACACCCTCAAGCGCATGCCCGATTGTGTGCCGGACCTTGAGCAGCACGTGCTGCCCAACTGCGGCCACTGGATCCAGAACGAGCAGGGCCAGCAGGTCAACGAACTGATGCTCGCCTTTCTAGGGAAAAAGTAAACGTCGCCCCGCGGCCGGGCCGCTCCACCAGGCGAATGCTGCGCCCGTGCAATTGCAGGATGCGGTGCACGATGCGCAAGCCCAGGCCGCCATCGCGCCGTGCGCCGCCAATGGTGAAGGCACGCAGGAACAAGCCTTCATGCAGCTCGGCATCGATGCCCGGGCCGCTGTCGCTGACGGTCACGCTGACGCTGTCGGCCTCGACAGCCAACAGCACTTCGACGTCGCCATTGACCGGGGTGTGCCGCAAGGCGTTGTCCAGCAGGTTGGTCAGTACGCGCTCGATCAACCCGAGGTCGGCCATTACTGCCGGTACCTGCGCCGGCAGGCTGGCGCTGAGGCTGATACCGCGCGCTTCGGCGCTCAATTCGAACTTCTGGAAGATGTCCTGCACCAGGTCCGGCAGCGAAAAGCCTTCGAGCACCGGCTGGACAAAACCATGTTCCAGGCGCACCAGTTCCAGCAGCGATTGGGCCAGGCCGCCGACTTTGCGGCTCTGGTCCAGAGCAATCCCGAGGTAGCGCCGGCGCTCCTCGGCGCTCAAGGTCGCGTCCTTGAGGGACAGGGTTTCCAGGTAACCGTGCAACGAGGCCAGGGGCGTGCGCAGGTCGTGGGAGATGTTCGCAACCATCTCCCGGCGTTTCTGTTCCTGGCGGGTGAGGGCGCGCCACTGTTCGCCGAGGCGGTTTTCCATCTGCACGAAGGCGTGGTCGAGCACGGCGATTTCATCGCCGCTGTCAGAGGTGGGCGCGATGTTTTCCGCTGGTTTGGGGGCACCATTGATGTCGAATCGGCCAACCTTGTCGGTGAGCTGGCGCAATGGCCGGGTGATCCAGGCAAACGCCAGCAGGCCCGCCAACAGACACAGCAGCGCGACCAGGCCGATGCACCACAGCGCAATCTTCAGCGCCATGCCGGTGGCGTCCTTGGCATCGAACACATCGTGGGCCTCGCCGAGCAGCACCACATACAGAAAGCCGGTTTGCGTGCCGTTGGCCTTGAGCGGCGCGGCGCTGAACACCTTGCGCCCGTCGACGCTGCGCGGGTCGTCGCCGAGGATCGGCAACATGGCGCCGCTAAGGAAACGGCGGATTGGCGCGAGGTCGACCCGGTCGCGCAGCAGGTGGCCGCTCGGCGCCGCATTGCCGACCACGCGACCCTCGATGTCGAGCAAATACACCTCGACACTCGGGTTCACCAGCATCAGTTGGCCGAACAGGTTGCGCACCGCATCGGGCTTGAGGCCGTCGGCATCCATCAACTGCGTGTCACGGGCAATATGCGCCGCCAGGTCGCGGGACACGCCTTGCACCACTTCCAGCTCGTGCATGCGGTTGGAGCGCACCTGCAACCACGCCGAGGTGCTGCTGCAGATCAGCAGCAACACGGCAAACACTACCGACAGGCGCTGGGTCAGGGTCAGTTTCATGGGCCGTTCTCGGCGAACTTGTAGCCACGGCCCCACACCGTGAGGATGCGCGCCGGGTTGGCCGGGTCGGCCTCGACCTTGGCGCGCAGGCGGTTGATATGGGTGTTCACGGTGTGCTCGTAGCCTTCATGGTTGTAGCCCCACACGGCGTTGAGCAGGTCCATGCGCGAGAACACCTTGCCCGGCTGGCGGGCAAAGAAATACAGCAGGTCAAATTCCCGCGGCGTGAGCTCCAGGGGCTGGCCGTGCAAAGTGGCCTCGCGACTCAGCGGGTTGATGAACAGTGGCCCAAGGTCGAGGCTGCCGGCATCCATTTTCAGGTTACGCGCCATGGCGTCGACCCGGCGCAGCAGCGCCTTGACCCGGGCAACCAGCTCGGGCAGCGAGAACGGCTTGGCCAGGTAATCGTCGGCACCCAGCTCCAGGCCGAGGATGCGGTGCAGCTCGCTGGAGCGCGCGCTGGTGATGATGATCGGGGTGTAGCGCGTCATGGCGCGGGCACGGCGGCAGATCTCCAGGCCGTCGACGCCGGGCAGCATCAGGTCAAGGATCAACGCATCCCAGCCGCCTTGTTCCAGCAGGCGCAGGCCTTCGTTGCCATCGGCACTGTGCACCACTTCGAACTGTTCATCGCGCAGGTGCAGGAGGATCAAGTCGGCGATATGGGCATCGTCCTCAACCACCAGGACACGTTTGGGCTGATCCATGTAAGCGAAACCTTGGCTTGTAGTCGGCGCATTGTGCGGCTTTTGCCACAGTGTAGTTATCACGAATTGTTTAACTCTGCGTGAGGATTGCGCGACCGGCCGGGGCGCAGGATGGGGCTACTTGTTCATTCTGTTAAGGGTCAATCAATGTGGCTTCTGGTTCTCGCATATCTGGGCGGCGCGCTGACAATCGTCAGCCCGTGCATCCTGCCGGTTCTGCCTTTTGTCTTCGCTCGCACCGGGCAGCCGTTTTTGCGCAGTGGCTTGCCGCTGTTGGCCGGGATGGCGGTGACGTTCGCCCTGGTGGCCTCGCTGGCGGCGGTGGGCGGCGGTTGGGTGGTGCAAGTCAATCAATACGGGCGCTGGCTCGCGTTGCTCTGCGTGGCGCTGTTTGGGCTCACGCTGTTGCTGCCACGGCTGTCGGAGCGCCTGACGCGTCCGCTGGTCGCCGCCGGCAGCCGTTTATCCGAGGCAGCCGGGGCCGATGCCAGGCCACGGCCGGGGGCGTCGTTCCTGATCGGCGTGGCCACCGGGCTGCTTTGGGCGCCGTGCGCCGGGCCGATCCTCGGGCTGGTGCTGACCGGCGCCGCCCTGCAAGGCGCCAGTATCGGTACTACCTTGTTGTTGCTGGCTTACGCCGCCGGTGCCGCCACGTCCCTGGCGTTGGCGTTGCTGGTCGGCGGTAAGGTGTTTGGCTTGATGAAAAAATCCCTCGGTGCTGGTGAATGGCTGCGCCGCGGCCTTGGCGCGTTGATGCTCGTCGGGGTGGCAGCCATTGCCCTGGGCCTGGATACCGGCGTGTTGGCGCGGTTGTCGACGGCCTCCACCGGCGGCCTGGAGCAACACCTGGTGGATCGCCTGAGCGCGAAACCCCAGGGCGGGGCGATGATGATGGCGGCCAACCACAGCGACACGCTGCCGATAGAAGGCGCGCTACCCTCCCTGGACGGCGCCGTGCAATGGCTCAACAGCCCGCCACTGAGCGCCGAGGCGCTCAAGGGCAAAGTGGTGCTGGTGGATTTCTGGACCTACTCCTGCATCAACTGCCTGCGCACCTTGCCCTACGTCAAAGCCTGGGCCGACAAGTACCGCGAGCAGGGCCTGGTGGTGATCGGTGTACATGCTCCGGAGTTCGCCTTTGAGCGCGACGTGAACAATGTCACCCAGGCGATGAAGGACCTGGGGATCAACTACCCGGTGGCGATCGACAACAACTACAAGATCTGGCGTGCGTTCAACAACCAGTACTGGCCGGCACATTACTTTGCCGACGCCAACGGCCAGATCCGTTACCACCACTTTGGCGAGGGCGACTACGCCGAGTCGGAGCGGGTGATCCAGCAGTTGTTGCGCGAAGCCGGGGCGAAAAACGTCGCGGGCGGCTTGATCGACGTGGATGCCAAGGGCGTGCAACAGGCGCCGGACCTGAACACCGTGCAGTCGCCGGAAACCTACCTGGGCGCGCAGCGTGCCGAACACTTCGTCAAGTACGGCCCCCTGGCGTTGAACAATTGGACCCTGGACGGCCAATGGAACGTAGGCGGCCAGCAAGTCACTCTGGACCAGGCGGGTGGGCGCATCGTCTACCGCTTCCACGCCCGTGACTTGCATTTGGTGCTGGCCCCCGGCGCAGATGGCAAGCCCGTGCGCTTCAAGGTCACGATCGACGGCAAGGCCCCCGGTGACGCCCACGGCACGGATGTCGCCCCGGATGGCAGTGGCGTGGTGACCGAGCAGCGTCTGTACCAACTGGTGCGCCAGCCGGGAGCGGTGCAGGACCGCACCTTCAGCATTGAGTTTCTGGACCCGAACGTAGCGGCCTACGCCTTCACCTTCGGCTAACTGATTGATGAACTGATAACCCAATCAATGTGGGAGCGAGCAAGCCGGCTCCCACCGTTGACCGTGTTCTGGAGTGAGTTTTATGAACGTTCTCAGATGGCTATCTGCATTGGCCTTGGCTGCCTTTATCAGCCAGGCCCAGGCGTTCTCCTTTGGTTCTTCTGACGATGCTGTCGTCATCCCACCGCCCGCCCTGGACCTGCCGGCATCGGTTGATCTGCAAACGGCGGTCTTCGCCGGTGGTTGCTTCTGGGGTGTGCAAGGGGTTTTCCAGCATGTGCAGGGTGTAAAAAACGCGGTCTCCGGGTATGACGGCGGCGCGGCAGGCACGGCGCAGTACGAGTCTGTCAGCGCAGGCAACACTGGCCATGCCGAGGCGGTCTCCGTCACGTTTGACCCGAGCAAGATCAGCTACGGCAAGCTGCTGCAGATCTACTTTTCGGTGGCCCACAACCCCACCGAACTCAACCGCCAGGGCCCGGATACAGGCACGCAGTACCGCTCGGCGATCTTTGCGCAGGATGCCGAGCAGCAGAACGTCGCCCAGGCGTATATCACGCAGCTGGATGCGGCGAAGGCGTTTGATAAGCCCATCGTGACCACAATCGAGAGGGGCAAGACGTTCTACCCGGCGGAGGCCTATCACCAGGACTTTCTCAGCGAGAACCCGTCTTACCCGTACATCGTGATCAATGATCTGCCGAAGGTGGCGCAGTTGAAAAAGCTGTTTCCCGAGCAGTACCGCGCTGAGCCGGTGCTGGTAAAAACCCAATAGCCCACTCCCACATCGTTGTTCCTCAGTGTGGTTTAGACCACTTCCAGGTAAGACGCGTGTATGGCCCGGGCCAGTTCGCGCACGGTGTCGATAAAGTCCGTCAGGCGGCTGTGCAGGCCGTCCTCAAGAATTTCATCAATCCCGGTATAGCGCAGCCGCGCCTCGAACTCCGCCGCCAGACGCTGGGCCGTACGCCCATAACTGCCAGGCAAGTCCGCAAGGATATGACTCAACTCCTCGATACACGCATGCAGCGACCTCGGCACGTCACTGCGCAACAGCAGCAACTCCGACACCGAGCGCGCATTCAGCGCATTCGGGTACAGCTCGGTGTACGCCTCGAACGACGACAACGCCCGGAGCAGGGCGCTCCACTGGTAGTAGCCGCGTGCGGACAGGTCGCTGACTTCCTCCGACTCTTCGCCAAACATCTCGTAGCGCGCATCCAGCAGGCGCAAGGTGTTGTCGGCACGTTCGACAAAGGTGCCCAGGCGGATAAACCGGTAGGCATCGTTGCGCATGATCGTCCCCGACGTAGCGCCACGGAACAGGTGTGAACGCTGCTTGACCCAATCACAGAAGTGGCTGATGCCGTGGCGCGCCAGGCCGCCGGCGGCGATACTGCGCATTTCCAGCCAGGTCGCGTTGAGGTTTTCCCACATGTCGGCGGTGATGCGCCCGCGCACCGCATGGGCGTTGCCCCGGGCGGCGCGCAGGCAGTTGTAGATGCTGGCGGGGTTTTCTTCGTCGAGGGCGAAGAAGTGCAGCATGCGCTCGGCATCCAGTTGCTTGTGGCGCTCAAGGTAGCTGTCTAGGGTGCCGCTGCTGAGCAACGACATGGCCAGTTCGTCCAGACCGTCGCTGCGTCCGGCCTGGGGCATCAACGACAACGAGTAACTGACTTCCAGCATGCGCGCCAGGTTCTCGGCACGCTCCAGGTAACGGGACATCCAATACAGATCTGCGGCGGTTCTACTCAACATACTCAGCCCTCCACCACCCAGGTGTCCTTGGTTCCGCCGCCTTGCGACGAGTTGACGATCAACGAACCTTCACGCAGTGCCACACGTGTGAGGCCGCCGGGCACCAGACGGGTTTCCTTGCCCGACAGCACGAACGGGCGCAGATCGATGTGCCTGGGCGCGATGCCGTTTTCGACAAAGGTCGGGCAAGTGGACAGGCTCAGTGTGGGTTGGGCGATGTAGGCGTGGGGGCGCGCCTTGATGCGTTGACGGAAGTCCTCGATCTCGGCCGCGCTGGAGGCCGGGCCGACCAGCATGCCGTAGCCGCCGGAGCCCTGGGTTTCCTTGACCACCAGTTCCGGCAGGTGCGCCAGTACATGGGACAACTCGTCGGGTTTGCGGCACTGGAAGGTCGGCACGTTTTGCAGCACCGGCTCTTCGTCGAGGTAGAAGCGGATCATCTCCGGCACGTAGGGGTAGATCGACTTGTCATCGGCCACGCCGGTGCCGATGGCGTTGGCCAACACCACGTTGCCGGCGCAGTAGGCGGCGACCAGGCCGGGCACGCCGAGCATCGACTCGGGGTTGAAGGCCTGCGGGTCGAGGAACGCGTCGTCGATGCGGCGGTAGATCACATCCACGGCTTTGGGGCCGTCGGTGGTGCGCATGAACACCTTGAGGTCGTGCACGAACAGGTCGGCGCCCTCCACCAGCTCCACGCCCATTTCCCGGGCAAGGAAGGCGTGCTCGAAAAACGCGCTGTTGAAGCGCCCGGGGGTGAGTACCACGACGTTGGGGTTGTCCAGGCGGCTTGAGCTTTTGAGGGTCTTGAGCAGCAGGTTGGGGTAGTGGTCCACCGGCGCGATGCGTTGTTTGGCGAACACCTCGGGGAACAGGCGCATCATCATCTTGCGGTCTTCGAGCATGTAGCTCACGCCGCTGGGGGTACGCAGGTTGTCTTCGAGCACGTAGTAGGTACCGTCGCCATCGCGCACCAGGTCCACGCCGGAGATGTGCGAGTAGATGTCGCGGTGCAGGTCGAGGCCGACCATGGCCTGCTGGTAACCCTCGTTGCCCAGCACCTGGTCCGCGGGAATGATCCCGGCCTTGATGATGCGCCGGTCGTGGTAGATGTCGGCGAGGAACATGTTCAGTGCTGTGACGCGCTGGATGCAGCCACGTTCGATCACGCGCCACTCACTGGCGGGGATGCTGCGCGGGATGATGTCGAAGGGGATCAGGCGTTCGGTGTCTTGCTCGTCGCCATACAAGGTGAAGGTGATGCCGGCGCGGTGGAACAGCAAGTCGGCTTCACGGCGACGCTGGGCCAGCAGTTCCGGTGGCGTATTGGCCAACCAGCGGGAGAATTCCTGATAGTGCGCGCGGCAGGCGCCGTTTGCGTCATTCATTTCATCGAAGAAAGATCGAGCCATTCCAGTACCTTGTCAGTGCCGAGTGGGGCTTGGGGGGCACTGCCGTTTAAAAAAACGCATGTTTTTATGAACCCATGGCTGAAGGTGCCAATGGGCCTGGTCCTTACTTTCTTATGGGGTCGGCTCTGGGTCGGGTTGTAACGAAAGCTCCTGTGTGCGGGCAGTGTTCAATGACTAAAGCAATGCCTGTGCCGGAACCTCTAAATCCCTAAACTGCGAACCCGCGCAACCTGTAGTGAGCGGGCTTGCCCCGCGCTGGGGGGCGCAGCCGCCCCAAACCCAGGCACCGCGGTCTTCCTGAAATACCGCGGCGGTCTTGTTGGGGCGGCTTCGCCCCCCAGCGCGGGGCAAGCCCGCTCACTACAAGGGCGACAGCTCGCACAGGGGGAGGGTGCGCTTTGCGCTGATTTGGTGCGCGAACAAACTTGAACTTCATCCGGTGCCCCTTCTTCTAACAGGACTCGACCTCCCCACGGAGCACCGCCGTGCCCAGAATCATCTCGCCGCATTCCCCGGAAACGGCCCTGACCGACCACAGCGAACACAACGCCAAGATCTTCGGCTCGCCCAAGGATCGCCTGGACTTCTACCGCCGTGAGATCCAGTACGAAACCACGATCCTGGCCAACCGCACAGACGCCTACCTCACCGCGCAATCCTTCCTGGTCATCGCCTTCGTCTCCGGCATGGGCAACCTCAACCCCGAGTGGGGCAAGCTGTTCACCCTGGTGGTGCCGGCGTTCCTGGTCTTGCTCGGCATTCTCAGTTCGCTGAACGCCTGGCCGGGGATTCGCGCGGCGTATGAAATCATCGACCACTGGCACTACAAGCAAAGCGAGCTGTTGCGCAGTGAACCGGTGATGGGCCTTGCGTACGACGATTCACCGCTGTTCTGCGAAACCGAGTCGTCCCACAAGGGCTACCGCAAGTCGCTGCTATTCTCAATGCGTGCGCCGTGGCTGTTTATGGTGTTCTGGCTGTTGCTGGGCGCCTATGCGTTTTATATCCAGGTGGACAACCCGGGGTCATAGAGGTGTGGATCATGTCGGATGAACGTGAGCAGGAACCGGAAGAGGAACTCAACGACCCCGGCAACGAAGACCCGGGCTCGCTGATGGATGATGCGCAGGTGCCGCTCATCGAAGAGCAGGAGCCTTAGCGCACCGCTCCAACAGCCATGACTGCCCCGCACCCTGCAAGCTGATCGCACCCAACCTCCTGTCCCAAGGCCAATGGCGGCGCTGTGGCTACCACTGCGCGCGATGGACTGTGCGTGCGCACTAACCGGACTTTCGCACAAAAGTCGTTGGTGAAACGTTTCTTCAAGCACAAAAACAGCTAAGCAAGCGCTTGCGCAAGCAAAAGCTTCTGTTTTAGAGTCGGCCCCGCTCGACCACAAAAATAATAAAACCAGGAGCTCAGCCATGAGCCTTGAACCCTTGCTTGAGATGCAGGGCATCAGCAAAACCTTCAACGGTTTGCGTGTGCTCAAGAATGTCGGCCTGAAGGTCTACCCCGGCGAAATCCACGCCTTGATGGGGGAGAACGGCGCCGGCAAATCCACCTTGATGAAAATCCTCTCCGGCGCCTACCAGGCCGATCCCGGCGGTGAAATCCGCATCGCCGGCCAACCCGTCGCCAGCTTCGATCCTGCCACCGCCAAAACCCTCGGCATTGCCGTGATCTATCAGGAACTGAGCCTGTGCCCCAACCTCAGCGTGGCCGAGAACATCTACCTGGGGCGTGAACTGCGGCGCGGCTGGACCATCGACCGCAAGGGCATGCAGGACGGTTGCCGCGAGGTGCTGCAACGCCTGGGCGCCGAGTTCACGGCGGCGACGCGGGTCAGCAGCCTGTCGATCGCCGAGCGCCAACTGGTGGAAATCGCCCGCGCCCTGCATGCCCACGCCAAGATCCTGGTGATGGACGAACCGACCACGCCGCTGTCCTCCCGCGAGACCGACCGCTTGTTTGCGTTGATCAAGCAACTGCGCAGCCAGGGCCTGGCGATCATCTATATCAGCCACCGCATGGCCGAGATCTATGAGTTGTCGGACCGGGTCTCGGTGCTGCGCGATGGCCAATACATCGGCGAACTGACCCGCGACGCGCTGTCGGCCGAGGTGCTGGTGAAAATGATGGTGGGCCGCGACCTGTCCGGCTTCTACAAGAAGGAGCACGCCGCCTATAACCCCGGAGACGTGGTGATGCGCGTGCGCGACATGGCCGACGGCAAGCGCGTGCGCAATTGCAGCTTCGACCTGCATGCCGGTGAAGTACTGGGCATCGCCGGGTTGGTGGGGGCAGGGCGCACCGAGCTGGCGCGGCTGATCTTTGGTGCCGACCCACGCACCCACGGCAGCCTTGAAGTGGTCGGCAAGAATGTCACTCAACTGCGCACCCCGGCGGACGCGATCCGCGCCGGCGTGGTGTACCTCACCGAGGACCGCAAGGCCCAGGGCCTGTTCCTCGACATGAGCGTGGCCGACAACATCAACGTCTGCGCCTGCGTGCCGGACGCCCACGCCGGTGGCGTGCTGGATCGCGGCCACGGCGCGCAGCGTGCCAGTGAAGCGATCAAGGCACTGTCGATCCGGGTGGCGTCGGGCAAGGTCAATGTCGGCGCGTTGTCCGGCGGCAACCAGCAAAAAGTGCTGCTGGCGCGGTTGCTGGAGGTCAAGCCGCATGTGCTGATCCTCGACGAGCCGACGCGGGGCGTGGACATCGGCTCCAAATCCGAGATCTACCGCATCATCAATCAACTGGCGCAGGCCGGCGTGGGCATCGTGGTGATCTCCAGCGAACTGCCGGAGATCATCGGCACTTGCGACCGTGTGCTGATCATGCGCGAAGGCCAGTTGGTCGCCGAGGTCGGCGGCGCATCCGGTCAGGTTATTTCCCAGGAACGCATTATTGACCTCGCCACGGGTGGCGATCAGGTGGTGGCCAATGGCTGAATTGCAGATGACGACAACAATAGGCAAGGCAGAACGTGCACGTGAGTTGATGCGCACGGTGGGCATGTTGCCGGTGCTGGTGCTGTTGCTGGTGGGCTTTGCCCTGGCCAGCGAAAACTTCCTGACTATGCAGAACCTGTCGATCATCACCCAGCAGGCCTCGGTCAATGTGGTGCTGGCGGCGGGCATGACCTTTGTGATCCTCACGGCGGGCATCGACCTGTCGGTGGGCGCGATCCTGGCGGCTTCGGCGGTAGTGGCGTTGCAGGCATCGATGTCGCCGCAGTTCGGCATGTTCGGGATCGCGGCGGGCATCGGTTTTGGCCTGTTGCTGGGCTTGGTCAACGGCGGCTTGATCGCGTTCATGCGCCTGCCGCCGTTTATCGTCACCCTCGGTGCGCTGACTGCCATGCGCGGTTTGGCGCGCTTGCTGGCGGACGACAAGACCGTGTTCAACCCGGACCTGCCGTTTGCCTTTATCGGCAACGACTCGATCCTCGGCGTGCCGTGGCTGGTGGTGATTGCCGTGGCGGTGGTGGGATTGTCGTGGTTCATCCTGCGCCGCACCGTGATGGGCGTGCAGATCTATTCGGTGGGCGGCAATCCGGAAGCGGCGCGGCTGTCGGGGATCAAGGTGTGGAAGGTGTTGCTGTTCGTCTACGCCATGTCCGGCGCATTGGCCGGGCTCGGGGCGGTGATGAGTGCTTCGCGGCTGTTCGCGGCCAACGGCCTGCAACTGGGCCAATCCTATGAGCTGGATGCGATTGCCGCAGTGATCCTCGGCGGCACCAGTTTTACCGGCGGCGTCGGCACTATCGGCGGCACGCTGATCGGGGCCCTGATCATTGCGGTGCTCACCAACGGGCTGGTGCTGCTGGGGGTGTCGGACATCTGGCAATACATCATCAAGGGCATCGTGATCATTGGCGCGGTGGCGCTGGATCGTTATCGCCAATCCGGTGCACGTACCTGATTTCACTCGTACAACAACAATCACAAGAGAGACCCGTATGAACTTCAAACGCGTATTTCCCGTTATTGCCCTGGCGGCCCTGATGTCCCAAGCCGTCGAGGCGCGTGAGTTGAAAGCCCTTGGCATCAGCATGGGCTCGCTCGGCAACCCGTACTTCGTGACCCTGGCCGATGGCGCCACGGCGCGGGCCAAGGCGCTGAACCCCAACGTCAAGGTCACCTCGGTGTCAGCCGACTATGACTTGAGCAAGCAGTTTTCGCAGATCGATAACTTCATTTCGTCCAAGGTCGACCTGATCCTGATCAACGCCGTCGACCCGTCGGCCATGGCCTCGGCGATCAAGAAAGCCCGTGACGTCGGGATTGTCGTGGTCGCCGTGGATGTGGATGCCAAAGGGGTCAACGCCACGGTGCAGACCGACAATGTCGAAGCCGGCAAGCTGGCCTGCCAGTACCTGGTGGACAAGCTGGGCGGCAAGGGCAATGTGATCATCCAGAACGGCCCGCAGGTCACGGCCGTGACCGACCGCGTCAAAGGTTGCAAGGCGGCGCTGGCCGGTGCGCCGCAGATCAAGGTGCTGTCCGACGACCAGGACGGCAAAGGCTCGCGTGAAGGCGGCCTGAATGTGATGCAGGGCTACCTCACGCGTTTCCCGAAAATCGACGGTTTGTTCGCGATCAACGACCCGCAAGCCATCGGCAGCGACCTGGCCGCCAAGCAACTCAAGCGCAGTGGCATCGTCATCACCTCGGTGGACGGTGCGCCGGACATTGAGAACGCGCTGAAGACCGACACGCAGATTCAGGCCTCGGCCAGCCAGGACCCATGGGCCATGGCGCAGACGGCGGTGGATGTGGGCAACGACATTCTGAATGACAAAGCCCCTGGCGAAGCGGTTACCCTGCTCACGCCAAAACTGATCACCCGCGACAACGTCGGTACGTACAGCGGTTGGTCGAGCAAACATTGATCGATTAAGGGGAACAGCAACGTGGTGACCATGGATGACGTGGCCAGCCGGGCAGGGGTGTCGACGTCAACCGTGTCCCACGTGTTGAACGGCACCCGCAAGGTCAGCCCGGCCTCGGTGCAGGCGGTGCAGCAGGCGATCCAGGCGTTGGGGTACATTCCCAACACCCTGGCGCGCTCGCTGGCGCGGTCGAGCACCAGCACGATTGGCGTGGCGATCTCGGCGCTGTCCAACCACTACTTCAGCGAAACCGTGCACGCCATTGAAAGCGAGTGCGCCAAGCACGGCTACATGATGCTGTTTGTCGACACCCACGACGACCCGGAGCAGGAGCTACGAGTGGTCACGGCGCTGCATCACCGGCGTGTCGACGGGGTGATCCTTGCGCCGTCGAACGACTCGAAGGCGCTGGAGTACCTGCGCACCAACCAGATCCCGGCAGTGCTGGTGGACCGCATGATGAGCGCGCAATTCGATCAGGTCGGGGTGGAGAATACCCAGGCCACCCAGGCCCTGATCACCCATTTGATTGGCCACGGGCACCGCCGCATCGGTTTTATCGCCGGGCGTACGGGGTTCAGCACCACGGACGAGCGGGTTGCCGGCTATAAGGCTGCTTTGCAGGCGGCGGGGTTGGCGTTTGATCCGCAGTTGCTGGTCAACGGCGGCTCCAACACCGAGCCGGCACGCCAGGCCACGGTGCAGTTGCTCGGGCTGGATGCACCGCCCACGGCAATCATGGCCGGGAACAACCTGATGACCCTTGGCGCGATGCACGCCCTGCGTGACGCGCAGCTAGAGGTGCCAGGACAGATGGCCTTGGTGGGGTTTGATGATTTTGACTGGGCCGATTTTTTCGTGCCGCGCCTGACGTTGATTGCCCAGCCGGTCAACGACCTGGGCGCGCGTGCGGTGCACCTGCTGCTGCAGCGCATGGCGACACCCGAGGCAACGCCGCACAGCGTGCGCCTGGCGCCGAGCCTGCAACTGCGCAATTCATGTGGCTGTATCTGATTGGAATGACACGCGTATGAGCCGTCCTGTTTCCCTCGGCATAGACCTCGGCACTTCAGAACTCAAGGCGATCCTGATGGACCTTGACGGCACGGTATTGGCCCACGCCGGCGTGCGATTGAGTGTGTCGCGGCGCCACAGTGGCTGGTCCGAGCAGGCGCCGCAGGACTGGTGGCAGGCGTGTGTGCAGGCGTTGGCGCAACTGCGGGCGCACCCGGCCTTTGCCCGGGTGGCGTGTATCGGCTTGTCCGGGCAGATGCATGGTGCGGTGCTGTTGGGGCGGGACGACCGGGTGTTGTATCCGGCGATCCTGTGGGACGACTCCCGTGCCATCGCTGAGGCTCAAGAGCTGGGCGCGGGCTTTGCAGACGTCACCGGTAGCCTGCCGATGGCCGGGTTGACCGCGCCTAAGCTGCTGTGGCTGCAACGCCACGAGCCTGAGGTGTTCCAGGCAATTGACTGTGTGTTGTCGCCCAAGGATTACCTGCGTTTGCGCTTGAGTGGCGAGCGCGTCAGCGAGATGTCGGATGCCGCCGGTACGCTGTGGCTGGATGTGGCGAACCGTGAATGGTTCAGCCCGATGGTTGGCGCCAGCGGCCTGGTGCTGCAGCAGTTGCCGAGGCTGGTGGAAGGCGGCGCGGCCAGCGCCGTGCTGACCGCGACCGGCCTGGGCTTGCCTGCCGGGGTGGTGATCGCCGGTGGCGGGGGCGACAACCCGGTGGCCGCCGTAGGCATCGGCGCGATCAATGCGGGTGACGGGTTCATCACCCTGGGCACCAGCGCTGCGATTGTGGCAATCACCGATCACGCCGCCGGCAATCCGGCCAGCGCCGTGCACAGTTTCTGTCATGCGCTGCCCGGGCGCTGGTACACCATGGGCGCGATGCTGGCGGGTGCCAGTTGCCTGCGCTGGGTCACGCGGCTGACCGGCACGCGGGATGAGCAGGCGTTGCTGGAGCAGGTGCAGGCGCAACTGCCGATCGCACAGGCGGTGCCACTGTCGGCACCGCTGTTTCTGCCTTACCTGGCTGGAGAACGCACGCCGCATAACGACCCGTTGCTGCGCGGTGGATTCATGAACCTGGGCCACGACTGCACTCCGGCGCTGCTCGGGTATGCGGTGATGGAGGGGGTGGGCTTTGGTTTGCTCGATGCGTTGCACGCGGTGCAATCGGCGGGGGCCCGCGTCGGCGCGTGTGCCTTGGTCGGCGGCGGGGCGCGCAGTGAGTACTGGGCGCAGCTGTTGGCCAACATCCTGCAGCGGGAGATCTTCACGTTGCATGGCAGTGAGTTGAGCGCGTGCGTGGGGGCGGCGAAGCTGGGGCTCATGGCGATCGGGCAGGGCGCCGAGTTGCTGCAGGCGGGGATGCCGGTCAAGGCGCGTTACCAGCCGGATGTCGGGCAACAGCCGCTGCTGGAGGCGCGCTATCGCAAGTTCAAAGGTTTATTGGGGGCAGCCAAGACACTGCACGGCTTGTAGTGAGCGGGCTTGCCCGCGCTGGGGGGGGGGGGGGGGGGGGGGGG
>NZ_JAPFHC010000047.1:0-39654 GCF_059803535.1 Pseudomonas sp. RP-B7 | reverse complement strand
GCGGCACCGGCAAATCCATCCGCAGCGGCAGCTGGGAAGACGCGCCGCTGTCGAAAATCGTTGCGGATATTGCGGCGCGCAACGGCTGGGCCCCGGCCTGCACCGTGGCTACAAAGGTCGTGCGCGCTGACCAGCTCCACGAATCGGACTTCAGCTTTGTCACGCGCCTGGCCAAGCAATATGACTGCACGGCCAAGGTAGGCGACGGTAAGTTGATGGTGATGCAGCGCCAGGCGGGGCTCAGTGCCAGCGGCAAGGTGATTGGCGCGATCACCCTAACGCGCAGTGACGTAAGCCGCTGGCAGTTTCGCCTGGGCGACCGTAACGCGCACAAGACCGTAGCGGCCAAACATCTGGACAAGAAGACGGGAAAGTTGGCGGTGGTCTCCCTGGATAACGACGACGTACCGGACGGCCTGCCGGCCGTACACACGGACCGGCATATTCACCCGAACAAGACCGCCGCCGAGTCAGCCGCTAAAGCGCGCTTGGCAGCGTTCAACCGCTCTACGGCCGGCGTGCGCCTGGAGATGGATGGCCGCACGGATCTTTTCGCGGAGCGATCTATCAACGCCCAGGGCTTCAAGGTGGGGCTCGATGGCGAGTATCTGGTGGATTCCGTGGAGCAGACATTCACCCAAGCCGGCTGGTCCACCACCGTTGAGTGCAACGGCGGCAAAAAGGGCAAGGCCAAAGCCAAGGGCAAGAAAACGAAGAAAGCCGCGAAGCCCGTCAAGGTCGTCAGCCTTGCGTAGCACCGACGTGTATCACTCATGCCCGCCGCGCGCGGGCCGCTCATGTAAGGAACCTGTATGGCCATTACCCAGCAGCAACTGCTGCAAATCCTCCCGAACGCCCGCCCAGTCGCGGGCGTTTTTGTGTCTGCCCTCAATCAGGCCATGGCGCGTTTCGACATCACGTCGCCGGTGCGCCAGGCGGCTTTTTTGGCTCAGGTTGGCCATGAGTCGCAGCACCTCATGAAGTTGTCGGAAAGCCTCTATTACAAGGACGCCGAGCGCGTTGCCGGGCTTTTCAAGTATGGCTTTGACCTGAATCGAAACGGCCGCGTAGACCCTGCCGAGATCGAGGACGCCAAGGCCTACTTACGCAACTCTGAAAAGATGGCCAACCGTGTCTATGCCAACCGGATGGGCAACGGCCCCGAGGTGTCTGGTGACGGCTACCGCTATCGCGGCCGGGGTGGCATTGGCATCACCGGCGCCGATATGTACCGCCGGTGTGGCCAGGCCCTGGCCCTGCCGTTGCTTGCGCGCCCCGAGCTGCTGGAACAGGCCGAGTATGCCGCGCTGTCGGCGGCCTGGTTCTGGTGGGATCGCGGCTTGAACGAGCTGGCCGACGCGGGGCTGTTCGACCGCATCACGCGTGTGATCAATGGCGGCGATAACGGCCGCGAGGACCGGTTGCAGTTGTGGGCCAAGGCCAAGGCGGTGCTATGTCTCCCCTCGATCTGATCCCCCCGGCCGTGCGCCCCTGGGTGATGGTGCTGGCCGTGGTGGTGGTCGCCGGCGTCGGCGCGGCGGCTGCCTGGGTGGCCCAGGACTGGCGTTACGGTAAAGCTCTCGCCCTGCAGGATGCCAGCGCCGCAAAAAAGGCCGAGCGGCTGGCCGAGACAACGGCCGCCCAGCTCAAGCAGGAACAGGACCAGCGTTTTGTCCTTGAGGGCCGGCTTAAGACTGACGAAACAAACCACTACAAGGTACTTACTGATGAAAAGAAAGCTCGCCAGCTCGTGCTTGGTCGTCTTGCTACTGCTGAGTTGCGGTTGTCAGTCGTTCTCGCCGCCGGACTCGCCCCCTCAGGCGGCGCCAGTGTGTCGCCCGCCACCGGCGCCGGCGGCCTGGATCATGGAGGCGCGCGTGCCGAACTTGACCCAGCGCATGCTCAAAGAATTGTCGGCATCACCGGTGACGGTGACGACGGATTGACCGCGCTGGCAGCCTGTCAGGGGTGGATTTTAGAGGTTCTCAGGGGCAATAAGACCCCACTGTGAGGGGGCGGAGAGCCCCTAGGCTGTGGGATTTAATGCGCTACCACTGTATGTATATCCATGTATTCTGGCAGTGGGTAGAATGCCAGGCATTAGCGTCAGCAAGGATTGAGTAGAAATGTCCACAAATGGAAACCCTTTGATAGGCGAGACCAACGGCGATACCATCGCCGGAATACACGCTTACATGACATGGTTGTTGCAGGTCACGGACAGCGACGATCAAACCCCCAAGGGCATGATTTGCTCTTTGCAACTAGTATTGGGGGCGGTCGGAAGCCTCAAGACAGAGGCTCAACAAGAAAAAATTTGAACACTTTTAGTGTTGCGAGGCGGGCAGCGTGCTATATTCGCGCTGGTTGGCCGAGTGGCCAAAGAGGTTTGAAGTAGAAAAAACAAGGGTTTAGAAAAGAAAAAAGCCCGGGGTTGGCGCCCCAGGCTTTTTGGAGATCGGCGAGAAAAAAACTCTACGCGACCGCAGCAAGGTCAGAGTTTAGCCGTCGGTCTTCTTCTAAGCAAGCGTATTGCTCAGGGGAAAGAGTCAATGACCGACGTATCGACCTGTCTGGGTCGGCCTTCCATCATGTGGGGGCGCAATCCATACCCGCACTCGGGGGAGAACCTCGGGAGCGGTAACCGCTGTGGCCACAACCCGCTCAAGCCGGAATTTCACTTGTTCAGTGAGCCGGAATGGTCGGCCTCGATCCCGCAGGTGATGCGCAAGCTGGTAGAGGCCGTCAAAGGCTACTACTACGCACCGTTGAACATCCTCCCCAGCCTGGGCAACTTGAACGGCAAGCGTAATAAGTCTGGCGACCCCCGCAAAAACCGCTCTGAAGCCCGCGCCGTTGAGGTGCTAGTGATGCGCGCGATTCTTTATTTCACCGAATACGCCTCATTGAGGGTCGGCACGCCGAAGGCTGACGGACAGTTCATTCCGCGCAGTTGCACGGAGTTGGCCGCCGTTGCGGGGCTGCTAAAGAAAAAGAAAGCCCCGACAGAGCCCGACGAGCCGTCAGAGCGGTTTTGGCGTGCTTTTCGGCGCCTGCGCAAGGCTGGCGCCTTTGATGTGCATTTGCAGTACGTCGAGAAGCCGGACGGCACCAAGCGGGCACGTCCAGCGATCAAGCGTTTAAACGAAAACTTCTTGGTAGCTTTGGGGGCTGTGTCGTTTGAGGCGCTTAAGACGTTCCGCACCCGTTGCTCCAACGAGATAAAGAAGGCCCGCCGGGCCTACAAAGAGAAGTTCCCCCGCGAGTCTGATGCCGAGAAAGCCCGAACCGGCCTACGCCGTGCCCAGGGCGAAAGCGGCGTGGTGACGTACGCTATAAGCGAGCGACGTTCCAAGAAGATCAACTACGATGACGCGAAGGCCGAGTACGCGGCCGAGATTCGTGATCGTCACGCCGAGTTGCTGCGCGACAATCCCGACCTGTCACAGTCGGAAGTTGCTCGCCGCGTAATGCGCGAGTTCCCAGCCTTCGATAGCTGGCTACGAGAGCGACAGGGCGACTAGAGCCCCAACCCCTACACATCCCCTCCTTTTGCGCTGTCAGTCCTGGCAGCGCTTTACCGTGCCTGTCAGGCCACGGTTACCCCCGCCTTGCTGCATTCGCGTCCCCCCCGCGCCTCATTGGCGCCCCAATTTCTGCTGTTTTCTGCCGGCGCGGCGGCCCAGGTCGGCCGCCGCCGGCAGCGCGCCTTTTTAATGAAATATTAAGTGTTGCAGTTAGAAAATTAGCCGTTCCCCTCTATTTTTAAGTACCCCCTGTGCTTCTGCTGTACTTCTGCAAGAAGAATCTTTAGATCTAACCTCAGCTGCGCAGTGGTTAGCCCTTTTTAAAATGCCTCGGCAAGCCGAGAACCTATTTATAACGCAGCCTATGGCTGCAAATGATGCCGCCCGCACTTCGCGCCTACGGCACGGCGGGACGATTGGCCAGCAGCACCGCCGCCGTTCCGTCAGTGTTAGGCCCGTTCCAGTTGCTGCACGCCATTTACCCCCATCGCACGACTGTAGGCCCTGCAATGGCGTTTCGCGCCTTCACGCGCCTGCCTACGGCTTGCGCCGCTACGCGTCACGGTTGAATAGGTCGGGGGCTGGACTTATTGAGATTGTCACCCTGTGACCGCCCTGTGCAGGCTGTGGACGCCCTGAGAACTAAATGCACGTCTGTGTGACCCTGTAGCGACTGCGCGTCTCAGGCAGGCCTTTGGACGGCCGGGGAAATGGCGGCGATTCGTGTTGCTATTGTTATCGGTTTCGATAACAATAGGTCAACGGAATACGGAACCTATGCATGAAAGCGCTTACTTTTCTCGGCGACACACTGGACCAGCTTCGCGAGTTTCCGCCGGCGGCTCAGTCGATGGCCGGTTACCAGTTGGACCGCGTTCAACGCGGTATCGAGCCTGAAGACTGGAAGCCAATGAAAACGATTGGCCCAGGTGTACGGGAGTTGCGTGTGCGGGAAGCGTCCGGCGCGTTTCGGGTTATCTATTTGGCCACCCTGCCAGATGCCGTGTACGTCTTGCACGCATTCCGCAAAACCACGCAGAAGACAGAGAAGCGCGACATTGACTTAGCGGCCAGCAGGCTGCGCGACCTGATGAGAGGCATTTTATGAGCAACGAACAAACATTTGGCAGCGTGTGGGAAGCGCTGGCCGACACTCCCCAGGAAGCCGCCCACCTTAAGGCCCGGTCGGGCCTGATGATCGAACTCAACGAAAACATAAAGGCATGGCCAGGCACGGATACGGAAAAAGCGCGGCGCCTGGGAATCACCAAGCCTCGTTTTTCCAACCTCAAGGCCGGCCGAGTTGATCTTTTCAGCCTGGATGCGCTGGTAGACCTGGCGGCGTCGGCCGGCCTGGTGGTGCATGTGCAGTTGGCGGCGGCCTGATAAGGCTATTTAGCGTTATAGCTATAGAGCTAAATAGCTATTTATTGAGGGGTTGAGCTTGTACGTGTTGAGATTGCGTGACGGGTCACAGGTGCAATGTTGCGCAAGTGAAGTACGCCAAGCGAGCGCGCAAGCCTTGCGCCTGCGGGCCACGCTTGAGGCAGATGGCCAAGTGGTTGATTGCCTGTCTGCCCTTGGGCTTGATCGTCCTGGGTTGTTCGATGTTCCGCGCCGAAACGGATTGAAGATCACCGGCGCGGAAGTTAGGGCCCTGGTGATGGTGGCCGGCTTGACGGGCGTGCAGGTCGCGCAGCTGGTCGGTGGTGATCCTCGAAAGTTCCGGGCCTGGGTTGGTGATGAGCTGGCCATGCCTTGGGCTGCCTGGCACATACTGGCCGTCTATCTCGGGCTGTCAGAGCCGGCAAGGATCGAGGCTAAATAGCTTTTTAGCACAAACGCTAAACACTGCTTTCGCAGAATGGCCGCCGTCGCGGCTTTTTTTGTGCCTGATATTTAGCGAATGAGCTAAATAGCTATTGTGCTAAATAGCTAATGATGTAGAATCTCTACCACGGCCAAGCAGCTAGCTAAGGCCAAACCGGAGATTTACCGATGAACCAAGCCAAGCCAATGACCGAAGCGCAGCAAATCGCCGGCGCGATCCTTGACCAGTTGGGCGCCCGTCGCTTTCTGATGATGACCGGCGCCCGCGACGTGGTGGCCACCTCCAAGGGCCTGCAATTCAGGCTGCCGGCCAACTTCGCGTCGGCCGGAATCAATATGATCCGTATCGAGCTGAACGAAATGGACACTTACGATGTGATCGCCGGCCGCTGGACGCGCCTCGACTTTGCTGAAAAGGCCCGCGAGGAAGGCGTTTATTGCGAGGATCTACAAGGATCGTTCACCCGCTTGACCGGCCTCGATACTCACTTGTAAGGAAGTCGCCCGGCTTATGCCGGGCACGCTTGGAGAGCGTTTCGCTATGATCGATCCAAACGACCCGGGCACCCTTGATTTAGTTGCTGCCTGCGAAGAACCGTTGAACGGTGCCGAGCGTGCCCGCCGGCATCGCTTGAAAAAGAAACGGGAAAAAGAAGCCGGCCAGCGTGCCGCATTGGACCTAAAGGCGCCCGAGCTGGCTTTGCTGGGGGTTGCCCTGGGCGAGTTTCGCGAGCGCTGGCAGCGCGTGCCCAGCAAGCTGGCGGCGGTCGAGGCTTTGTTGCCGCGTGTGCCAATGCCGTGTGTGGCTGACGCGTTCCCGGGGGATTCGGCGTGGTTGCCAGATGCTTTGCAGCGCGGGCAGACCATGGCTGATTGGCCTGCACATAGCGGCTATCAAGCCGATGCTGGCATGAGCAACCTGGCGCGCTACCGGCAGACGCCGCTAGGTCAGCCTGAGGTTGACGGCCTGGTGTTGCCCGGCGATACCGTGTGGACCAGTTACGGCAGCGGCCCCTATATCGTCAAAGAGGTGGCGGCCCAGGAGTGTCGAGGCATGCGTTGCTTTACCCTGGTGCTGCTGGACCTGGGCGAGGATGGCCAGCGTAAGCGCAAGCGTGAGGCTGACGGCTGGATTAATGAGGTGGTGGCGGTTGATGGGCGCTTGCTGAAGCTGTTTGCGGTCAATGACGATGAAATTTTTGTCGCCAAGCGCGAGCTGGCCCACGGTTACGTTGAGGCTGACGAAGCGTCGGCTGTTCGCGCCGAGTGCCGGCGGATCGTTGTAGAAGGTCACGCCGCCTATGCGCGGGCCCACGCTGGTCAGGCTCCCGCCGTGCCGACCTTTGATGAACTGGCCGTCAAGTTGCTGCCGTTCAAAGATCGCTCGTTGTTGGAGTGGGCCCGCCGTAATGAGCAGCTGGTGCGCGACACGCCGCCGGAACAGGCTTACCCGGCCGACCCGAAAAAGCGTGAGCTACTGGGCCAGGCGCTGTGTGACAAACACGAATTAAACGGCCGCTATCAGGTGCTACTGGAGCAAGCGATAGAACTGTATGAGCTGGTAGATTTGGAGCAGCACACGCCGCGCATGAGCAGCCCGGCCGGGTTTCTGCGTGAGTACAAGCGGCACTCCGAAGGCTATGCAACAAAAGCGGCTACGGAGGGGCAAAAGTGGGTGGCCGAACGTTTCAAGGCCTTCGGCAAGCGTCCAGCCGCGCCTAACGAATGGAAGGCCCGTGCCGAGAAGGCCGAGGCCGAGCTGGCCTATTTACGTGCTGAGCTGAAAGAAATTGGCGCCGCAGTGCCGGTGGCCGCTGCTGACGTTGACCGGTTGAAGGCTCCGACGCCGAGTGAGATTGAAGTGCGCTTGCGTGCTGAAATTGCCTGCTTGCAGAGGCAAAATGCCCTGGAAATTTCCGACCGTGGCCGCGCCTTCGATGCGGTGGCCGTGCTGCAAGCGCGCTTGAAGAAAGCCGGCTTGGAGTTTGACTACCGCAAGCAGCCGGGAGAGTAGTTCGGCGTTACCGTAACGCGCCGTAGTAACGGAAGATAAATCCCTCATTTTCGAGGTATTTAAAATCATGAGAAAGGAACCCCGGGCGCCGTCATGACCGCCACAACTCCCACGCCGCACGCAGGGCCAGCCCGATGGCGGCGCGTAGCAGTTGTTGCAGCAGCCAGAGCAGTACAGTTTTCAAAATGCGCATGATCGTTGTCGCCTCGGTTGGAATGCCTAAAGCTTGCTGTCACGACCTGGGCGGTTCCACTTGGGTTTTTTCCGCGCTGGGTCACGACAGTGCCGGCGTCCACTGTGAGGCGACGAATAACCTTACTTTTTGTCACGTTACCGAAACGGTTTTAACTGGAAAGGAACCCAATTTATGCAGACTGAACAATCCCCATCCCCCCGCCAGCCTATCGTGCGCCGCTATTTCTTCGGCATGACCAGTCATATCGAGCTGGCATGCGGCCATAGCCGTGATGAGCGCGTGATGTGGGCCGGTAGCGAAGTGATGCCAGGTGAAGCGACGACCTGCTTTGACTGCGGCCTGGTGGCCGCAGGGCTGATGCCGACCGAAGAGCAGCTACAAGCGTTCCGGCGCGAACACGGGACGGAGTGAGTCCGCGTTACCAATAACGTGACTTATGTTCAAAAGGCCCCCACGTCCGCTGTAGGACTGGGGGCCTTTTTTACACCCCGTGTTTACCACACCCCCATGGACTGGTACGCCAAACCCCCTTAGAGTGGTTTGACGCACTGACACCCCCTCACTCGAAAAGGAGTTTCACCGATGAACGACACCGCCGAACACGCCCGCCGCGCCGACTTGACGGCGATCCTTGACGCCATGGCCTTCAACCTGCCAAACGCCACGCTGCGCGAGGGCCTCGCCGATGAACTGCGCGAGCTGGCCAGCGCGCAATCCCGCAATGCACTGACGCTGTCCTATGGCCGCGTGGGCGGCTGGAGCGCGGCGCTGTTGCAAGCCGAGGTGATCGGCCCTGACACGTTCGAAGCCCTGAATGTGGCGCGTGATCAGGTCTATAGCCAGGCCCT
Source organism: Pseudomonas sp. RP-B7 (assembly GCF_059803535.1). Taxonomy (NCBI): domain Bacteria; kingdom Pseudomonadati; phylum Pseudomonadota; class Gammaproteobacteria; order Pseudomonadales; family Pseudomonadaceae; genus Pseudomonas; species Pseudomonas sp. RP-B7. Next base: position 31,239 of record NZ_JAPFHC010000047.1, on the reverse strand, counting down.
AGCCCTGATCGAGTCAAGATCGTGAGCGCGCGTGACCGTAACGCGTCGCGCTACCGGCTACAGGAAGCCCTGGAATTTTGGGGCGAGCGCTGGGTACTCGACGGCGTGCAAGTGACCTGCCCGGGCTGCCTGGCCGAACAACCCGCCCAGGACGCGCACGCGCCATTCCAACACGGCGACGGCTGCCCCCTGACCACCGACTTCGCCAAATACCCCTGGCTGGAATTGCGCAACCTGCTGGCCGACCTGCCCCCGGTGCCGGCATGAGCGCCGCCGAGCAGCTGGCCGCCCTGGTGCTGCCGTCGCGCGTACGCACGCACACCGAACAGCACCTGGCGCGGCTCAATCGCGCGGGTTATGTGGTCGACGTCAAGCACGCCCTGGAGCGGGCAGAGGGCTTTGTGGAGGGGCTGGAGGTGGCCGGGGCCCTCAACCCGCGCAGCATCGAGGCGCTGTATTTGTTGGTGGACGAAGTGGCCCAGGCGCGCCTGGCGGCGCTGGCATGATCCCCAAGGCGATACAGCTGGATTCGTTGGAGAGCCTGGTGTCGCAACACGCGGTACGTGAAGCCGTGGTCGGCCGGGTCAACGGCGATAACGCCCAGTGGACGCTGTCCGTGCGCCTGGGCGGCCCCACCGCGCGCCTGGTGCCGGTGCGCAGCCGGCGCGAACCGCTGCGCATCTGGACCAGCTTAAAAGCCGTGGTCAAGTTTGCCGACAAGGTAGGGATCACCAGCTTTAGCGTGGAGCTGTGACTACACGCCCTGGGCTTGGGCGGCTTTGTCCAGGGCTTCGGCCAGGATCTGCGCGGCGGTGCTGAGCGCGCTGTAGCGGCGGGCCAGCTCAAGTTCCGGGGTGCTGGATGCGGTGCGCTGGTACTCGGCGTGCAGCTTGCGGAAGTCGGCCAGGGTTTCCAGCTCGAAAGGGGACAGTTCCAGGGTGATCAGCATCGGGCTACCTCGGCGGCGTTATGCGTAACGGCGATAATCAGCAGGCGAAAAAAAACCGCCTTAGTAGGGCGGTTTTTTAATTGCAGGACTTGGCAAGGCCAACGCCTGCACATCCTCAGTGGATGCATTCGCGTGGGATTCATACTACTCAGGCTTGACGGGGTGTGCAAACGGAAATACTGCATAAAGTAATACGACATCGTGTTATTCGTCGCCTGGTGCACCGCCAAGGCGTTTGCCGCGCACCGATGCAGGGAGGCACAACCCAAGGAAATTAACGTTTTATAAAATGGCTCAGGGCCGTTATTCGCGGTGTGCCGGGTTGCAGGCTAAATGCTGGCTTTTGGGCCTTTCGTCAGCGCAAAAGTGCGCTACTATGCCCTCAGACGAGAGCCCTATAGGTGAGTCGTCCACTAAGGTTTGAGCCTGTGGAAAAAACAGTTTCAAACCCTTCGATACGGGTTAGTAGCCGTACCGGTGCGAGTTGGGGGGTTAACCTCGGCCGCCTTAGTGGATGCATTCGCGTGTATTCCCGAAGACAGTGGTAAGCCGGATAAGCTGTTGGAGGATTGGCCCAACCAAGGGAGGGCCAAAAGTATGTCTAAGCTTGCTAAGCGTACTTGGGATCTCGTTCGGAACGGATTAGGGGCTTATCGTCTCTATGAACTTCTGCGAGACCATTGGAACGATCTGTTTTAACGGATTGAACTGAGGAAAAAACCGCTTTGGCCTTGGCTTTGGCGGTTTTTTTTTGCCCTTGGAAAAGCCCGACCTAAAAGCTAGCCGGAATCTAGCAAAAGATGGGGCTGAAAATGAGGCGGATTTTCAGGCAAAAAAAACCGCCGTTGGAGGGGCGGTCTTTTGTGCTTGCCGAATTGGAGTTCGGTTTGCGGTTCGCTGAAAGCGCTGACGAAATGAGCATAAATTACGATCTCGGTGTTGCGCAATACGTTCACGGATAATAACGCCGGTTAATCCGGCATTGATTCGGCTCATTTTTGCGGCGCGAATCCTATGGTTATGCGTGCGAACGGTAGCAGCGAAACCGCTAGGGCCCGCTAAAACGGGCGGTTCAGCACATTTGAACAGTGCGCGCATGCGTTGGCTAGATCGTCACGACAGGACCGCGTCAAGAAAAAGCCGGACGGACGGTAGGGGGCGGATTGTATATTTCAAAAAAACGCGAAAGTGCTTTTTTCTGTCAGGGGTTTTGGGGTATTACATGTATCTAGGGGCAGATATTGCCCTCGGCCCCTTCACCGCGTCTGGAAAACGCGCCGGGAGGGAAGGGCCGAATAACACCTGGCTCGCTGAAAGCGCTGACCCCTTTCGGTAGAACCGCTGTCTTGCCCGGTAAGGGCGGCGGGGCCAGGCTTCTTTGAGGAAGCCGCTTATGCGCCTTTTCAAATTGAGTTGCCGCGCCGCGTGGGAAGGTTTCTGCGCGCTGGTCAAACTCGCCCAGGGCTATCGTGTGTTGACCTGGCTGCGCGATCACTACGACGACCTTTGACCGCAATAGGCCCCGCACATGCGGGGTTTTTATTGGGACCAAAAAAAGCCCCGCCAAATGCGGGGCTGAGTTTCTAGCGAGAGGCGCTTAGTTTGGTCCAGGCGCTGCCCAGCCCTTGGCTTTCATATCCTTCCGAATCAGTTCCATCACATACGCTTTGCGGGTGAGGCGGTGTGTTGCCAGGAAAATATCCACCTCGGCCTTGAACTCGGCCGGAACCTTCATATTGAAGTCAACAGTGTCGCCGCCTGCTGGCTTCGCGGTGTGGTTGCCGACAGCGGCGGTATCGCTGGCAGTTGCAGGCGGCTCGCCTTTCCCGGCGCTGCGACGGGCTGGAGCTTTGACAGCGACTACAGGGGCTTCAGGTGTAGGCTTTTTGGTGGTCATGGCGGACTTCCGTATTCAATTGCTATTAGCATAATAGCTCTTTAGCGAAATAGCTAATTCAAGCGGTGAGCTGTTCAAAGCGAGCAACGGCGGCGCTTATCACTTGTGCGGCTTGTTGGCGTGGCCCCTTGAATGGGGTTTCAATCAACGACAGGCCGGCGTCATGGGCGCGACTGAAGGCCGGCTTTTTGGGGATGGCACCGTCCAGTACGTCAAATCGGGTTTTGCTCAGATAGGTCCGGGCTTCTTCAACTTCTAAGGTGCTGGTGCCCGTCTGGTTTAAGGCGAAAACGATACGATTAACGGGAACGCCGTCACGGTCTACCAATGCATTCGCGAGTGCTACGGTCGGCTCCAAATCGTCTAGCGCTAATCCGCTTGGGATGACCACGAGGTCTGCGGCCAAGGCCATAGCGGCGGTTGCTTTGTTGGCCATGGGGGCGCCGTCGAAAATCAGCATATCGCAGGCGCCGGCCTTGCTTAGGGCTTGGCCCGGGTTGCCGAACTGGCGGACGGTTATTGTTGGCTCTACGCCGGCTCTTAAGCGTCGCTGTTGCCAGGACGTGGCGGTGCCCTGGTCGATGTCCATGTCTGCAATTTCTGTTTGCCATCCCGCTGCCGCGAAGGCTGTAGCCAGGGCTCGGGCAATTGTAGATTTGCCCGGCCCGCCTTTCTGCGAAACCACTGCGATGATGCTGGCCATGCTGCGTTCCTCCAATGCTAATTAGCGAAATAGCTAAAGATGCACAGAGTATAAGCGGCCTTTTTTATAGATCAAGCTATTTAGCTAAATAGCTATTTAGCTAATCGTAAAAAGTTTCAGCGTTAGGGCTGCGCTGGCGATGTTTTGGGAGTTTTGGGTGTGGCCTTTACCGCCGGCCGTGCTGGGGGATGAGCGCACATAGCGCATAGAGGTGGGGGTTGTGCGTGAGCGGCGCCCGCTGCGGGTACGCAGGGCGTCGCCTGGGTGTTCGGCCACGCTGGACAGGGCCAGCAGTATGCATAGAGCGCGAGAGCATAGAACGCCCAGGGTGAAGCCGCGGGCGATCATGTGCGGGTGAGTTTTGGCGCCGAGTTTGGCTTTTATGCTGGATTCGATGTGACGCATGGTCACAGCATCGGCATGAATTCCGGCACCGATTTGGCTAGGGCTCTCGCCGTTGGCGAGTCTGACTAAGACGACAAGTTCGTCTTTGGTCAGGTTCTGCCCGGGGAAGCCTATGACGTCTTCCCCGGCCACTTCATTTGCAGCTTGCATGCGTACCTTCCCTGGCTTTTTTGGTTATGCGGCGTTTGAAAGCTGTATCTGGCCGGTGAGGACTGCCAGCTTGCGCAGCTCCGCCCCCAGCACGGCGGCTATGTCGGCGATGTGTTCAAGCGTCTCTGTTGTGTCGCCTGTTTCGATTCCCCGCGCCGCCAACGCTTCGATACCGGCAATTACGGCAACCTTGTGGTTCATCTGAGAAACCAGTGCCCGGCGGTTTTCTTCGGAGAAAATGGCTACAGCCGTGACGTTATCGAGCGAGGCGAGGCTACCTGAAGACATGAATACTACCCTGTATAAGTGTTGTTTACACTTTAAGTGTAAATTATAGGTATGCGAATGCCCCAAAAAGGGGCGTTCGGTTAGCGGATGTGAGTGATTATTTTAACGCGACCAAGGATTTGTAGGGAGGCTAGTTTCTCGTCTGTAAGCAATTGGTCCGGGTAGTTGTCTCTGTCTTCAGCCTGAATTTTGTAACCGCCTTCAAGGTCTTGCCGTATCCATCGAAGCCAGACCCGGCCGTTTATCATCAGGCCAAACAGGTCGTCCCGCTGCTGAACGTTGGTTGCGGTCTGGTCGATCAAAACGCGGTCACCCTCTTCAATGATGCCGCGCATGCTGTTGTCTTGGGCTACGAACGGCAGCAGGCGATTTTGATCAAGCCCGAGCGATTGAAGAAAGGTGCGACGAAAAGCCAGGGAATCGTCGCCAATATCAAGGACGCCTTGGCTCGTTGGAACTCCAACAGGCTTGGGTACGGTGTACTGCGAAGTTTCGGGGGCGGTGCCGTCGTTATCGCTCAGCCCGCAAATCCATGCCGGGCTTTTCTTGAACAGGGTTCCCAGCTCAACGTATTGTTCGATTTTGGGGGTGCGGATCTGCTGCTCCCAGTTCCCATAGCGTGACGGCGTGATGGTCTCGCTCGAAATTTGAGAAAGGCGGCGCGCTGTTTCCTCAACTGTCCAGTCTTCGGCGATGCGACAGGCGCGGATGCGCTGGGCAATTTTACGGCGAATGTCCGTCATGTTTTCCTGAGTCCTACAAGCGACGTGAACGCCTGGGTAAGCGTTGGTCGGGGGGGCTATTGGTCTGAATATACACTCTAAGTGTAAATAACCACAAAAAAAGCTTGCAAAAGTGAGGCCTGATAGCCAGTCTAAACACTAATAGTGTTTTTAGGACTATAAGTGTGGAATTGTCCCCTTGGATCGACAGCCTAGCCGAAAGTGACGCCCTTAGCGTTGCTGCTGAGCTATTGGGGGAAAAACGCCGCACCGTGGCGTCCTGGCTTCGGTTTGAGCGAGTGCCGTCATTCAAGGCGGCCATAAACATCTACGAAAAGTCAGGCGGCCGTGTCGATTTCAATGGCGTTTACATGCCGTTTCTTAGGGCTGTGAGGGAAGGCCGTGCGCGCTTTTCTTAACCTTGCTGGGCTCTCTGGCCTGGTGATTGTGCGCAAGATTGAGCAGCGCTTTGGCATGGGCGGCTTTGGCCGCTTGGTCAAGCTTCTGGAGCTGGTCGGAGAGGCTGCGCCGAGTGCTGGTGATGACCCGGCCGCCGTTGCCTGGGCCGATGTGATTGAAAGCTTGCAGGCCGACGAATTGAAGGCCTGTGAGTTTTTGACCTATTGCGAGAAGGCCGGTGCATTGCGCGCGACGCGCGATGAGGGCCGTTTGCAAGTGGTGTTGTGCGGTGAGTTGGGTGCGTTGATGGCCAGCGCGCCAATGGCCTTGGTTGCATCAGGGCCGGTTTTGTTTGAGTCGGAAGAACAGTGGGCCAGCTGGTTCGCTGCTGATTTGAACTGCCCGCCGCATTTAACCAGTGAGGTACAGACCCGCCGGCTTTTCCTGCGGTGGTGTGCCACGAATGTGACCGTAGCAGAAGTAGAGGCCGCCATAGAGCTGGCCGTAGCGGACAAGCGGGCGCCTTTGCCTGCGGTCCTGCATGAATATTTGAAGACTGTGCGCAACAACAAAATCGAACGTGCCCGCCGCTGAATTGGCGGGGCGAGGGGAATTACTTGTTATTGATTGCGCTATCTGGCGGCTCACCAAGCGAGCGAGTAGAAATTGCTGACCGTCTTGTAACTTCGGGGAAAGGTCAATTTGCTTCATATGCGCAGGCGACGCCTAGCGCTGACTTTGCACTACGCCGAGTGGCGGCGTTGCGCAGTTTCTTGGGCGACGCGGCGGCCCCCACTGACGAGCCTTCGCCAGTAGAGGGTTTGGTTATTGCCCACTGCCTGACCGAGGAAGAGGCCCAGGAAGTTCGCGCCCGTGGCGGCGCGGTATGGCACCTGTATAGCCGTCCTTCGGGCGCGGTGGTCATTCGCCAGGGTGACGTGATGGTCACGGATGGCCAGGCGGGTTTCCGTCACGTCCGTGAGCCCCTGGAGGCTCTTTCCGAATTGATCTTGTCACGCCTGGCCCGTAACCCTTCGGTCCGTGCGGCCCTGAAGGGGCTGGCCCGTGACTAGGCTCGCCAGTAAGGCGTTGCCAGGTTATGCCTATGGCGACCCCGCCAAAATTGTCGAATTTCAGGAACTGCGCTCGCTGGGTTGTGCTGCGTGTGTCCGGTCTGACTGCATATTAGGGATACAGGTCTGCACCAGTGGCCTCAAGTTCCCGGCGTGCAAGCAGGGCCACCGTAGCGGCTACAAAGTGGCGCCTGAATTCGGCGGCTAAAGGGGTAGGGGATGGCAAAGCGCGATGTAGCCGGCGCCCTGGAGTTATGGGCGCGCTGGTCTGTACCAGACGCCCAGCGGGGCACCGGCAAAACGATGCTGGCCAAGTTGATCGACAATAAGGGCGAATTGATCTTTGGCGGCAGCGGCGGTGCCTCTGGCGGGCCGTCTGACAGCCTGGAAGTGGTTGTAGAGGCGGCAGTTATGAGGATGTTTGCTGATGATCCGATGCGCGCTGATGTGCTGCGCTTGGAGTGTGGGGCCGCCTGGTGGCTGGTCGCCCTTCGTCGCCGGATTGCCGATTACGACCCGCGCGGCATGGGCCAATTCGAAAAGGCGTTGGCCCTGGGTATCAGTTTACGCACCTACCGCCGCCGTCTGGCCGAAGCCAAAACAATCATTGAAACAGCGCTGGGGACATGATGGACATTCATCCGCTTTTTGCTGGGTTCCATGGGGGTGATCCTTATGCCGTGGGTGCTGCCCTGGGCTTTGCGATCCATGTAGAGGTTGTGCGCGGTCCGCTGCCGGCGGAGCTGCAAGTGGGCGAGCGTGAAAGAATCGGCGCCCGGGTGGATCTGGACGGCTTCCAGTTTGCCGGGGGCTGGGGTGTGCCAGGGGTGCATTGTCTGATGTTCGCCAAGCCTTTAACCGAACACGCCACGCGCTGGTGGCATTCCAGCTTGCCCGAGGTGAGCGCGTGAGCCGGTTTGTCGCGGTTATCCATGGCTGGCACGTCGAAAGTAAAGGGTTTGACGTGCATGAGCTGGAGGCGCGGGATTTGATCGCGGCGCAGAAAGAGGCGTGCTGGCTCAAGCAACAGCGCGAAGCGACCTTCGACCGCTGCGCCTTTCAGGTGGTTGAGATTTGCGACCGCGAACGGCTGCCGCGTCGCCTGACCTGGCGCGAGCGCTTCACCGGCAAGTTATCGCCGCAATAAGGCCTAGCGCGCAACGCGTTAGCGGTTCGGTACCACGTACACCACACCCTATTTTTACGAGGCATGGCCCTACCACGGGCGTGCTTTGCCTGAAAAAAGACAACACGCGCGTGCTTGCATCACGTCGCGCTATTGAGGCCCGCACCATGGCTAAAACCCTCACCGTCCCGCTCTCCGATTCGTCTATTAAGCGGCACGCGGCCGACCTGTCCATAGGTGAGTTGAACGACCCCCGGCACCCGTTGCGCTTTCGTTACCGTAACGACCGAAGCAAAGGCAGTTGGTACCTGATCCGCTATGACAAGGGCGGCAAGTGGAGGAAGGCGGCCAACTGGCCCGAAGTGCCGGCAAAATTGATGCTTGAGAGCGTGCCGGTGGTGATGACGCGCTTAATGGCTGATCCGGCAGCGGCGGCCACGGTGGACGGTTGGGAGTCGGTTGGCCAAGTGCTGCGCTGGTACGTCGACCGTCTGAAGGCTGATAGAGGGCTATCCAAGGATCGACGCGCGTCCTCAATGTCGGTAATCAATCGCCAGTTGCTGCCTGCCCTGGACGAACTGGCGCTGTGTAAGCTCAACCGCGACACGCTCGACCGCCATTTGGTTTGGCATATGCAGGAGGAATACAGCCTGGGCTATGTCAAGTCGGCCCTGGACGTACTAAAGGTGGTATTTGCGCGGGCCCTGGTCCTTAAGAAAATAACCGTCAATCCTATGGCCGGCGTGACCTTCGGCAACTTCACCAAGGTCAAGATCCGGCCCAAGGGTGCGCGCCTTCGTCATGTCGCCGTGGTGGATCTGCTGGCTGATTGGGCTGAGGCATTCCCGGCTGATCCTGCTGGCATTGCCTTAATGGTGCTGATGCTTACCCACGGCACGCGGATCACTGAAACGCGCCTGGCCAAGTGGAAGAACGTCCACCTTCAGGAAGGGGAGTGGTTTATCCCCGGGGTTGATACCAAGTCGAAGCGCGACCATCTGTTGCCGCTGACACGTGCCGCCGTTGCCTTCCTTGACCGTTACCGAGAAAACCAAAAGGCGCGGGGGTATGACGGGGCCTATCTGTTCCCATCTACCACTCACACCGGCCGGCCTATGTCGCGTAGCCAAGCGTTTTCCGTCTTCACCCGCTACGGCGCCGGCGAATGGACCAGCCACGACTTGCGCAAACTGGCCCGTACCTGCTGGGCCAAGTTCCGGGTGGATAGCCTGGTGGTCAAGCTGTTGCTCAACCACTCCCTGACCGATTTAGAGGCGACCTACTTTCAGGATCGAGGCGAGGACATTAAGCGCGACGCCCTGGAGCGCTGGCACGAATGGCTCAACGCGCAGGGTTTTGACGCGTTGCGGGACAAGACAGGAGCAAGACGCGCCGTTAAGCCCACTGCCGTGGACCCGGCGGGCTGGCTGGCTTAGAGCCCCAAATCAAAATTAATCATATAAGAGGATTTAAAAGATGGCTGAGGTGCCGACGTTTCCGTTCGTGGTGGGTGGTCTGGATGTGGCGACCGACCGCGTCGAAGGCCCGTTGATTGATCTTGTGACGGGTCACAGCGATGACGAAAACGAACTGAGTCCCGAGGCGGTTCGCAAAAGAGAGCAGCGTGAACGCGAAAAAGCGGCCGGCGTTGTGGAGTTGGAGTTGAAAATGGGGCCTTCGGAACAGGCTATGTTGGCTGAAGGCCGCGTGCGACGGGGCTCTAAGGGGGTTCCGTATACCGCAACCGAGTACCTTTTGACGCTCTTGAGAAACGACAACCGGTTGCTTGAAAAGCAGCTTGGAAAGCTTGAAGGCCGCACCTGCAAAAACTGCCAGAAGGCCCTGCCACGGGGCTGTGGCGGCACTTGGGCGGGAGAGTCGCGGTGTCTTCTGGCTCGCTCGGAGATAGCCCTGGAGCTGTGAGGCGCAGGCAAAAATCCAAGGGTTGACATTGCGCGGATTTAACACGATTAGTGTTAATTTACTCTAAAGGTGTTGACAGGGTTGGCAGCTTTCCCTATCTTTCGCTGCATTGTGGTGTTGTTCCGGCCACGATGCTCATGGCGACACAGTTCATTCAGCCCCCGGCCCTCACAGGTCGGGGGTTTTTTTATGCCTATTCCCCGTCATTCGGGAGAAATCGAGATGCCGAACATGCCCCCAGAAAAAGACCCGACTTTCTGGGTCATTGTCATTGCAGCCCTCAAGGATCATGGCTTCGCCGGCTTGTTGGCTTTCGGCCTGAGCTACCTTCGAATCCTCTACGACGACAAAGAACCGCGCTGGGATCGACGCCTTATTGAGGCGTCACTGGGCGGTGTGCTGGTGTTCCTGGTCGGTGTCGGTGCTGAGAAATTCGGCATGGGCGGCGGGCTCTCTTACGCCGTCGCGGGATTCGTCGGAATCCTCGGCGTTGAGCAGGTTCGCCAGTTCGGCAGGCGTTGGGCTGAGAAAAAGGCGGACTTGGGATGAGTGTTCCGCGTCCGCTGGTGACGTTGTTAGTGGTCCTGTTGGCTTACGCCTTGACGGGGCATGTGGATTGTCGAGCGTCGGAAGCCTGTCAGGCCCCGGCCGTTACGCATAACGAGGTGATGAAATGAATAAGTACAAAGTGACCCCTATCAATGAGTCGTCGGTTTCCGTCGATGCTGAGCGTATGGAGCTGCTGGATAAGTCTGTCACCTTGTATGTGGGTGATGAGGTCAAGGCATTTTTCCCGCATATCGAAAGCGTTGTGGTGGATTTTCCGGCGAAGCCAAGCCCTTGCTCTCCAACGGGGTCGCTCACTGCTGTGGCAACTGAAATTGGCACTGTTGATCTGCCGCCCACTGTTTCGATTGGTGCTATCAACATCACCGCAAGCAATCTTGATGGTCTTGCTGGTGCGCTGTCGGCCTTTTCGGATCTTTCGACCACTCGCGCGAATATCCGCATTTAAGTTTCATGCGTTGACCGGTTTATGAGGGCGCTCATCATGAAGTAGTCCCAGGGCCTTCTCGGCCGTAAGAGACGATGTAATCCCCCTCGATAGAAAGCCGGCACGCCGGCGGGGAACGCATGGCGCGACGAGAGAATATCGAGCCCGGATTGCGCCAGTAGCTGCTGGCACCGATAGCGGGACAGTGTGCCCACACGATGCGGCCTGTTAGCACGGGCGCCGGATGCGTAACCGGCTCAATCATTCGATAGGGGGCCGCATGTTCAAGATTGACTTGGCGTTAGATGCGGCCCCCGTCACGGCTGCCATGTTGGAGCTGGAGAAAAAGCACCTCCCTTTCGTGATTGCCCTGACCGCGACGCGGCTGGCCCAGCGCGTCAAGAAAGGCACCATTACGGTGATGCAGAAGCGCCTGGACAGGCCTACCCCGACCACGCTTAACAGCCTGTTCGTGAAGATGGCCACCAAGACGCGGGCGGCTCAGGTCTATTTCAAAGATTCGTGGGCATCTGGTGTGCCTGCTGACGCCTACCTACAGCAGGCGGTGAGTGGTGGCCTGAGGCCCCATAAGCGCTTTGAGAAGTCGTTGATTGCGCACGGCCTTATGCGCAGCGGGCAGTTTGCCGTACCTACTGCGGCGTTCATGAACCAGTACGGCAACGTGTCACGCGGCACGATGCTAAAGATCCTGTCGGGCCTGGGTGCTGCCGAGTCGAAGCGTGGCCATCAGGCCAACGCCAGTGGCAGTGCCAAGAGTCGCCGCAAGGGTAATGCCCATCGCTTCTTCTCTGGCGACGTTGGTGGCACGCAGGGGGTGTGGGAGCGCAAGTCCATGGGTATGGGCGACGCGGTGCGGCCGGTGTTCATCTTCAGTGACTCGGCCCCGCGATACCGCACCATCTTCCCGTTCTTCAAGATCGCCGAGAACATCGTGAAGGCCAATCGAGAGGCTGAGTTTGCCGCCGCTTGGGAGCAGGCGCTGGGGAGTGCGCGGTGATGTGCCTCGGTCGCGTGAAATCAGGGGAAAACGCGAAAAAAGATGCGTTTTCGTCGTCTTTTTCGTTCTTTTCGCTTGACAGGCGGCCCTTGGCACAAGTCCAAAAGGTACTCCCGGACCCCACCCCCCTAAGGGGGTAATTCGGGCCCCGCCCATTCGCTACGTATGACCCTTTTCTAGAGGTTGGTTGTTGTTATGTCTTCGAAGATCACCACGATCACGCGGCAGCCGGGCTGGCTGAACAAGAAGAACATGGCTGACAGCCTCGGAATTTCAGTGCAAGCCTTTGATAAATGGGACGTCCCCGCCGTCGCTAAGATCGGTCGAGAGTCGTTTTATGATGTCCGGTCGGTGATAGATAACCGCCTTCAGCATCAGGCTGGGAAGCAACAACCCGACGGTGAAGAGCGTGATCCTCACATTGCTTACAAAATAGATTGCGAGCGGCTGCGCCTGACAAAAGAGCAGGCCGACGCCCAGGCCCGCAAAAATAGGATCGGTGAGAAAGAGGTTGCCCCGGTTCCGTTCATGACTTTTGCGCTGGCAAGTCTGTCTGCGCAACTGTCCTCAACCCTCAACACCGTGCACAAGAACGTAAAGCGCAAGCACCCCGATATTAGTGCGCGGCACCTTGAGGCGATCGAAAGCGAAATCGCCGTTACGCGTAACGCGGCCGCTGGGTTAGCTGATCGTATACCGGAGCTTTTGAATGAGTACCTCGCCACCGTGGATGAAGTCCCTGGTTGAGGCTGTGCGGCGTGGGTTGAAAAACCTTGAGGTCGATCCGCCCATGACAGCAGTGGAATGGGCCGACAAGTATTTTTATATGTCGTCTGAGTCGTCTTACGGCGAAGGCAAGTGGACGACTGAGTTTTTCCAAGTGGCATTGCTGAATGCCATGGGCAACGACTTGATCCATGAGCTGAATCTTCCGAAGTCGGCACGGATCGGTTACACCAAGATGCTGATGGCGAACATCGCCTACAAGCTCAAGCACAAGAAACGCAGCGTCTGCATGTGGAGCCCAACGGACGACGACGCCAAGGGCATCATGAAAAAGCACGTCGACCCGATGATTCGCGATGTGCCAGTGATCAAGGCGATGGCGCCTTGGTTCGGGAAGAAACACAAGGACAACACCGAGGACCAGAAAACCTTCGAAAATCGGAAGGTCTTGTGGTGGTTGGGTGGTACGGCGGCGGGTAACTACCGGGAAAAGAGCCCGGATGAAGTTGGTTACGACGAGCTGTCGAGCTTCGCCGCTGACATTAACAACGAGGGCTCGCCGACGTTCCTGGGCGACAAGCGGCTGGAAGGGGCGACCTTTCCTAAGTCCATTCGCGGCTCGACGCCCAAGCTGGCCGGTAGCTGTCAGATTACTCGGGCCGCCGAGGAATCGGCCTACCTGTTGCGGTTCCATATCCGCTGTCCGCATTGCCACACGGAGCAGACGCTGAAGTGGGGCGGTAAGGATGATCCGTTTGGGCTCAAGTGGTCCAAGGATGCGTTGGGCGAGGTCGACAAGGCCTGGTATCTGTGTGAGTCCGGCAACGGCTGCACCTTCGAACATTACGAAATGGTCGAGGCGGGCCCTGCGGGTCGCTACATCTGCGAAAAAACTGGAGTGTGGACGCGCGACGGCATGGAGTGGTTCGGCGCTGATGACGCGCCGATACGCACGCCGCGCCGCCTCACGTTTCATATCTGGACCATTTATTCGACCTTCACCACCTGGGTGAAGATCGCCGATGAGCGAGTGAAGGCCGGCAAGGACAGGGGCAAGCTGAAAACATTCGTCAACACAACGTTGGGCGAACCCTGGGAAGAGGATCTGACCGAGAAGGTCGATTGGGAGTTGCTGCGCGAACGTCGCGAGGTCTACCCGGCTCCGGTGCCTACGCGATGTGTTGCGCTGATGGGTGGCATCGATACCCAAGATGATCGTTATGAGCTTCGGGTGTGGGGCTTCGGTGCGGGCGAAGAGGCGTGGTTGATCTACCGTCGAGTGCTGACGGGTGACCCTGCTAGCGCCGAGCTGTTGCGCCAAGTCGGGCTTGAGCTGCACAGGCAGTTCACCCGCGCCGACGGCACAAGAATGGGCGTGATGCGCTGGTGTTGGGACTCCGGTGGTCACCACTCGGAAACGGTGAGGGCGCAGAGTCGCAAGCACGGTTTACATTGGGTGGTACCGATTTTTGGTGCTAGTACCTACGGCAAGCCCATTGCCAGCTTCCCACGCAAGAAAGAGCGAAAGTCAAAGACCTACCTAACCGAAGTCGGTACCGACAACGCCAAAGAGGTGATTTACAACCGCCTCAAACTACAGCCGGACGGCAATCGTCCGGTGCCGGGGCTGGTGCACTTCCCGGCCGATGATGCGATCTGTGACGACGACGAACTCAAGCAACTGACCAGTGAAACCAAGAAATGGATCTTGGCGAAGGGTCGGCGTGTGCTGCGTTGGGATGCCAGCAAGAAACGTAACGAGGCGCTGGACTGCTTTGTGTACGCGCTGGCCGCGTTGCGGATCAGTCAAGAAAAGTTCGGTTTGGATTTGGAGCTGCTCGCAATGGAAGCCCAGTACGTGCCCGAGTCAGGGACGTGGGAGGTTCCCGACGCGGTTGAACCCGTGTCTGAAACGGAAGAATCAGAGCCGCCGATTGAGTCGGCGCGGCCTGAGCCACCATCAACTCAAGCCGACGCCCCTGGCGACTGGCACAACGTGGAAAGTAACGGATGGCTATAAACGCGCAGGAGATGCTGGACAAGTATCTGGAGGCAGAGGCCGCCATTCTGCTGGGTAAAACGACCATTTTAAATGGCCGCACCCACACCATGGCCGAACTGCCGCAAATCCAAGCAGGTCGACGCGAATGGGAACGCCGGGTTAACGCCCAGCGTGCGGCCGCGCAAGGCAGTCCGGGTTATGCCCTGGCTGACTTCCGTTGAACTTCCTCGACCGTTGCATTGCGGCGGTTAGCCCTGGCGCGGGATTGAAGCGCCTGGCGGCCCGTAGCGGAATCCAAGCGTTTGAGGCTGCCGAGGTCACGCGCACACACAAGGCGAAGCGACAAACGCGAAGCGCTGACAGCTCGTTGCAGCGCGACGCGGAATCGTTGCGCGGCCAGGCTCGAAAGCTGGACGAAGACCACGACCTGGTGACGGGGATTTTCGACCGGCTGGAGGAGCGGGTGGTGGGTGGTGCAGGGATCGCGGTGGAGCCGCTGCCCCTGGATCACGCGGGCAATATTCACCTGGTGTTCGCGGCGCAGATTAAAGACCTGTGGGCCGAGTGGTCGTTGCGGCCCGAAACGTCGGGCGAGTTAACCCGGGCACAAATGGAACGCCTGGTGTGCCGTACTTGGCTGCGCGATGGTGAAGCGCTGGCCCAGCTGTTGTTTGGCAAGGTGGCCAACTTCAAGCACCTGCATAAAGTGCCCTTCACCCTGGAGTTGCTGGAGCCGGACTATCTGCCCTGGAGCTACAACGACGAATCAAAAGGGATTTGCCAGGGCATCACGCGTGACGCTTGGCGCCGGGTCACCGGTTACAACCTGCTTAAGCGTCACCCCGGCAGTGCCTTGGGTTTCAGCATGTCGGTGGATACCAAGTTCGTGTCGGCTGATCGGATGTTGCACATCGCGTACCGCAAGCGAATTGGGCAGAACAGGGGGCAGCCTCTGTTGCACGCCGTGTTGACGCGTTTGGCGGACATCAAGGACTACGAAGAAAGCGAGCGCGTTGCTGCCCGTATCAGCGCAGCCCTTGCGATGTTCATCAAAAAAGGCTCGACCGACGACTACGTGGTTGCGCCTACGACTGCCGGCAAGGACGGTCAGGCCACTGGTGCCCGAAGTATTCCGATTGCCCCAGGCATGGTGTTTGACGGGCTGCTGCCCGGCGAAGACGTGGGGATGATCGAAAGCAACCGGCCCAGCCAGTTTGTGGAGAGTTTCCGCAACGGTCAGTTACGAGCGGTTGCGGCCGGTACGCGCATTGGCTACTCCACGGCGACGCGCAGTTACACGGGCACTTACTCGGCCCAGCGTCAGGAACTGGTGGAGTCGCAACTGGGTTACGACCTGCTGCAACACGAATTCATCGACTACTGGTCGCGCAAGGTTTACCGGGCCTTTATCGAAATGGCGTTGGTCAGCGGCGTACTTGTGCCGCCAGGCGACGTAAACATGGATTCGGTGTACGGCGCGGTTTATCAGGGGCCGGTGATGCCCTGGATTAACCCGGTGCATGAGGCGACCGCCTGGGATGCGCTGGTGCAGGGCGGTTTTGCGGATGAGGCCGAAGTGATCCGAGCGCGTGGGCGAAACCCGCAAGAACTTAAGCGCTCGCGTCAGGCGGAAATCGAAAGCAACCGGGCGAAAGGGCTGGTGTTCAGCTCCGACGCCTATCACAAGTTCTACGGGAAAGTGACCGTCAATGCAGACCTATCAAGCGAAAAAGAGAAAGCGTGAAGCGCCGCCGCTGACGATGCCCAGGGCGTCGGTTCAGTCGTCGGTTTCGTCCGTGATTACGGCGGCAAACCAGCCAGTGGAGAGTTGGTACTCAATGCGCGCCATGGCGCGCGGTAGTGTCGAGATCCTGCTGTATGACGAGATCGGCGGGTGGGGTATCACCGCCAAGCAGTTCGCCCAGGATCTGGCCGCCTGCGGTGACGTGTCACAAATCAATCTGCGCATTCACTCGCCCGGTGGCGATGTGTTCGCCGGCATGGCGATTTACAACACGCTCAAGGCCCACCCGGCCCGCGTAGATGTGTACATCGACGGTCTGGCGGCTTCTATGGCCAGCGTGATCGCGATGGCGGGCGACAAGGTGTATATGCCGACTAACGCCATGATGATGATCCACAAACCCTGGGGCGCGCAGGGCGGTGACGCGGACGATATGCGCCGCTATGCCGACCTACTCGACAAGGTTGAAGGAACGTTGGTGCAGGCCTACGTCAGCAAGACCGGCAAGAGCGCGGAAGAAATCCACGCGCTGTTGAAGGATGAAACATGGATGGATGGCAGCGAGGCGGTGGCAGCCGGCTTCGCTGATCAGTTGATTGATCCGCTGGTAGCTGCCGCACAACTCAAATCGAAACGCATGCAGGAGTTTGAACACATGCCGCCAGAAGCTTTTAACAGTCTGATGAACCCGCGTAACCAAGTGCCTGCCCCGGCTCCAGCTCCAGCTCCAGCGCCCGCACCGGCTCCGGTAAATTCCTTGTCAGCTGATCAGATTCGCGCCCAGGTCATTGCCGAGGAAGGCGTGCGCCGTACCGGTATCGCTGCCGCTTTCGGCAGCTTTGCGACTGCCCATCCTGAGCTTTTGCAGGCTTGCGTATCTGACATGGGCTGCACTGTTGAAAGTGCCCGGGCGCAACTGTTGGCTAAGTTGGGTGAGCAGACCACGCCGTCCAATGTCCCGGGTCTGCACGGCCATATCTCCAACGGCAATCTGGTTGGCGATTCGGTGCGTGCTTCCCTGGAGGCGAGGATCGGCATCACCGCAATCGAGGCCAGCAATGGCCTGAATCACATGCGCCTGAACGAGCTGGCACGTGCTTCCCTGACCGAGCGCGGCATTCTGGTGGCCACGCTCAATCCGATGCAGATGGTCGGTCTGGCCTTCACTCACAGCTCCAGCGACTTCGGGCAAATCCTGTTGGATATTGCCGGAAAGTCGGTTTTGACCGGCTGGGAAGAAGCCCCGGAGACGTTTCAGCTCTGGACCAAAAAAGGCCAGTTGAGCGACTTCAAAACCTCTTCGCGGGTTGGCTTGGGCGAGTTCCCGAGCTTGCGCGAAGTGCGCCCGGGCGCCGAGTACAAACACATTACCCTGAGTGATCGCGGCGAGCCGATCACGCTGGCCACCTACGGCGAGCTGTTTTCGATCACCCGCCAGGCGATCATCAACGATGACCTGTCGTTGTTGAGTGACGTGCCTTACAAGATGGGCCAGGCAGCGCGTGCGACTATCGGCGATTTGGTTTATGCGGTACTGACCAGCCCGCCGAAGATGCGTGACGGTAAGTCGTTGTTTGATGCTTCGCGCAAAAACAACGCGGCCGGTCCGGCGTCTGAGCTGTCCATTGCCAGCTTGATCGCTGGTAAGACTGCAATGGCCTCGCAAAAAACCCAGGTTGAAGGTGGCAAGCCTCGCACCTTGAACATTCGCCCTGCTTACGTGCTGACCCCGGTCGCCCTGGAAGACAAGGCCAACCAAATCATCAACTCGGCCTCTGTATCGGGCGCTGATGCTAACTCTGGCATCATCAACCCGATCCGCGGCTTTGCCAAAGTGATCGGTGAGCCGCGTCTTGATGATGCGTCGGCAACGGCCTGGTATATGGCTGCCAAGCAAGGCAGCGACACCATTGAAGTGGCTTACCTCAACGGTATTGATACGCCGTATGTGGAGCAGCAAAACGGCTTCAGCGTCGACGGCGTGGCTAGCAAGGTGCGTATCGACGCAGGCGTTGCGCCTGCCGACTTCCGTGGCCTGTACAGCGCCGCTGGCAAGTAAACCCCGCTGTCCCTGATAACCCCGCCTAGTGCGGGGTTAGTTGTTTTTGCGTTCTGGAGAATTGAGCGATGTCTAAGAATTATTCGGGTGCCGGCCGGTCCTGCACGTTTGTGTCGCCTACTGGCGGCACCAAAGCCGGCGTGCCGGTGGCGATCAACGCCTTAGTGGTGATCCCACTGGAAGACACGGTAAAAGGCCAGGCCTTTACGGGCGTGCTGGGTGAAGCCTGGGTGCTGCCGGTAACCGGTGCGCTGAAAGCTGGCGTCAAGGTCAGTGTGTTGGCCGGTACGTTGGTCGCTGATGGTACTGCGGATGCTGTGCCCTTCGGCAAGCTGCTGACTGACGCGTCTGGCGGCTTCGCTGAAGCCCTGTTGATCCAGTAATGGCTGGTGGCTTTCGGGCCTTGGCTGATCGCATGGACGCCTTAGCGGTAGAGCGCCTGGGCGATCCGGCAACGCTGGCAGATGGTCGCACCGTCTTCGGCGCCTTCGCCTCCCCCTTTGTCGGCGCCGAAATCGGTGCCGGCAAGGCCGGCGCCGCACGCCTCGGGGGGGCAATCAATGCAGACGAGGTTCTAGAACCCACCCTCACTGTGCGAGTGGTCGACGTGCAAGGCGTCAAGAAGGGTGACTTCCTAACCATCGATCTGCCGCCCTTGCTGGGTGGCGGTCGCTACAAGGTCTTTCGGCTGAAGCCTGATGGCTCTGGCATGGTCGATCTGGTGTTGAGCGTATCCAATGAGCGAACTGACGACATTACATGATGCGATAACGCGCATTATCAGCGAGCGTATGCCCAAGGTGTTGCACGTTGAGCAGTTCCCCGAGCTGGACGCCGAAGTCCAAACGCCGGCGCTGCTGTACGGCATTACTGACATGACCTTGGGCACTGATCGGGGGGAGGGGAAAACGGCGCTGATAGGCCGTTTTCAGTCCTGTATCTTGATTGAGGCCGACCGCCCCAAGGCATCGTTACAGGCCGCTATCCTGGCGTCTCAGTTGGCGGCGATCCTGAAGGATCAGTTTTGGGGCGGTTTGGATTTTGTCACCGGCCCGCCGGAGCAGGTTCACGCCCAGCCAGAAGCCCCCCAGGAGAATCTTGAGCAATTTGTAATGTGGTCGGTGCAGTGGGTTCAGCCATTCGAAGTGGGTGAATTTCAGTGGCCATGGCCCGATGAGCCGCCCGGCTCGCTGATGCTCGGGATCAATGATGACCCGAGAGAAGACTTTTTCCCGGCCGGTGACCCGCCGTGACCTATGCCAGTGCGGAACATGACCGCATGATCGCCGCCATGCTGATGCCCTGCGCGGTGGTCGGTGTGGATCTGGTGGCCCCTGCGGTGCGTGTCAGCAATGGCGAATGGACAAGCGCCTGGGTGCGCTGGCACAGCCTGGCAGCGGGCAAGGCGCGGCACTGGCGGGCGCCCAGCCTGGGCGAGCAGGGGGTGTTGTTCAATCCAAGCGGCCAGGCGGGCATGGGGACGTTTATTCCCGGGCTGTATGGCAATGCCGGCGGGCCGCCTGATAACCGCGATCATGTAGAGGTTTGGCGCTTTGACGATGGTGGCTCGCTGGTCTACGACTGGGCGGCCAAGTCCTACACGATCACCGTGCCCAGTGGCACAGTAAACATCTCGGTTGGTGGCACCTCGGTCGTGGTGGCGGACTCTTCCGTTACGGTAACGGCTGGCGACATCGGCCTGATAGGCGCGGTCAAAGTTGACGGGCCTTTGCTGGTCACGGGAGACATTACCGGCCAAGGCAAGATTATGGACGCCGGCGGCAACAGCGCTAACCACAAGCATTAACCCCATTCACTCACAGCCCGCCGCGCGCGGGCTTTTTCATGCCCGGAGAAATCATGGCCAAGACCATCGAGAAACCCGCAACCGAAGAACAAACCCCGGCCGCGCTGACGTTCCGCGATCTGGTGTACACGTCGCGCACCCTGGTTGTGCCTGAAACCGACCGCACCTACCCGGTGGCGAAGGGCGTGGTGGTGGTGCCGGAGTCCGACAAAGAGGCTGTGGCCTTCCTGCAAAACAGTGCCGAATACGCCGCCCAGGAGGGCTAAGCCAGATGATCGGAATGGACCGCCACACTGGCCAACCCATATCCGGCATTGAGCATTTGCGACAGTCCATAGCCGATATTTTGGGTACTCCCCTGGGCAGTCGCCGGCACCGGCCGGAATACGGCAGCAAGTTGCACCTGTTTGTTGATTTGCCAATAAACGCGGGCTGGAAAAGCTCGGTTCAGGCTGAAGCAGCCCGGGCCCTGGGGCGTTTTGAGCCGCGCTTTAAGCTGGAGCGCGTCACCGCGCTTTCTCTGCTGGACGGAAAAATCAACCTGAGCGTTTCCGGCCAGTACCTGGGCGACAGCTTTGTCTTGGAGGTCAGTGTATGAGCATCGTGGATCTGTCGGCGTTGCCGGCGCCTGAGGTGCTGGAGCCCCTGGACTTTGAAGAAACCTACGAGGAAGGGCTGGCCGCGTTTCGCGGCGGCATGGGTGATAACTGGACGGCGGCCCTTGAAAGCGATCCGGTGACCAAATTGCTTGAGGTTGCGGCTTACATGAAGCTCTCCAACCGAGCCCGGGTTAATGACGGCTGCAAGGCGTTGTTATTGGCCCATGCCATACGCGGTGACCTCGACGAACTTGGCGCAAACGTCAATCTGTCACGCCTGGTCATTCGGCCCGAGAACCTGCTGGCAGTTCCGCCTGTTGAGGAAGTGCTTGAGGATGATGACTCGTTCCGCGAGCGAATCCAGCTGTCTTACGAGGGGCTGACCACGGCGGGGCCGCGCAATAGCTACAAGCTGCATGCGCGCAATGCGTCGGGCCTGGTCCGAGATGCCTCGGCGGAAAGCCCGTCGCCGGCGTGCGTTACCGTAACGGTGCTGAGTGCCGAGGGTGACGGGTCGGCTACGCCGGCGCTGTTGGCCACTGTCGCGGCGGCGCTGAATGATGAGGATGTGCGCCCAATTGGTGATCGGGTAACCGTGCAAGGCGCGCAGATTCTGCCTTACCGCATTGACGCAATCCTTCACATGAGCAGCCCAGGCCCTGAAGGTGATGCCAGCCTGGCCGAAGCCAAGAGTCGCCTGGCCGCCTGGATCAACCCCCCCAAACGCCTTGGTGTTGAAGTTGCGCGGTCTGCTGTGGACGCACAGCTGCATGTAGCGGGCGTTTCGCGTGTGGAGTTGGTCGGCTGGCACGATTTGGCGCCGACGTTGGCCCAGGCCGCGTACTGCACGGGTTTCAGCGTGACGCCGGCGGTGTGACATGAAAAGCCTTCTGCCCAGCAATAGCACTCAACTGGAACGGGCCATAGAGGCGGCGTTCTTCGAAAAAACCATTGTTCCGCTGCGCACCCTCTACAACGCCGATACCTGCCCGGCGCATTTGCTGCTGCACCTGGCGTGGGCCTGGTCGGTCGACCGCTGGGATTATCGATGGTCGGAGGCGACCAAGCGCGCCGCTATTAAAGCCTCGTACTACATCCACAAGCACAAAGGGACGATTGGCGCGCTACGTCGTGTCGTAGAGCCACTTGGCTACCTGATTGAGGTCGTTGAGTGGTGGCAAACGACGCCGCTGGGGGTGCCGGGAACCTTTGCGCTGAAGGTCGGAGTGCTGGAAACCGGCATTTCCGAAGAGATGTATCAGGAGCTTGCCCGGCTTATCGACGACGCCAAACCCGTTTCCCGGCCCATGACAGGGCTTGCGATCAGCTTGGAGACCCAAGGCGCCATAAATATCGGTGTTGCCGTTTATGAAGGCGACGTACTTGACGTCTATCCACCTGTGCAGCGTGACATTGAAGTCACCGGCTACATCGGCGTGGTAGGGCGCGAACACAGCATTGACACCCTGGACGTATACCCATGATTGATAAGACCTCGCAATTTATGGCGATCCTCACCAATGTGGGGGCGGCCAAGCTGGCTAACGCCAACTCACTGGGGGTTGCCTGGAAGCTCACGGCCATGGCTGTGGGTGATGCAAACAATACTGACCCGGTGCCGAGCGCGACGCAAGCCAAGCTGGTTAACGAGTTGCGCAGAGCGCCTTTGAATCAGCTTAAGCCTGATCCGAATAACGCTAGTGTGATCATTGCAGAGCAGGTTATCCCAGAGACCGCTGGCGGCTTCTGGATCAGAGAGTTGGGGTTGTACGACCAAGATGGCGATTTGGTAGCTGTTGCCAACTGCGCGCCAACCTTCAAGCCATTGCTGGCGCAGGGATCGGGCCGAACTCAGATTATTCGTATGAATCTGATCGTCTCTAGCACTGCGAATATTGAGCTGAAGATTGATCCGTCGGTGGTTTTGTCGACCCGGGATTATGTTGATCAGTCCATTATTTCAGTGTTGCCGCCCAACAAAACACCGGGAACTTACACCAGGGTCACCACCAATAAACTAGGGATAGTTGTATCGGGTAGTAATCCGAGCACCCTTCAGGATTACGGCATTACCAATGGTTTGATTGTGGGGGCCACCTCTGACCAAAGGCCAAGTTTGTCGGCTGGAAAGCTCGGTGGTGATACGGGAAATGGCACCGGCGGTGCGCTTGAAATTCGTGAAGCGCTAATGATTGGGGCCGGCAGCCAGGCCTTCGATTATGCTCCGCGTATCCAATTTCACTGGAAGTCTGTAATTGCCAAAGCATTGGCCATGGGGGCCACGGGTGGCCTTTACTGGGGAGGCCAGCAGGTGTGGACTGCTGATGACTTTACCCCAGGATCAAAGGCAGATAAGGCCACGACCTTAGGGGGCTACGGGATTCAGGATGCTTACACGCAGCTCCAAACGAATACTTTCCTGGCACTCAAGGCGCCCCTGGCCAGCCCGACGTTTACCGGCATCGTCAATGTCCCAACCCCGACGGTGGGGGTCAAAAACAAACAGGCAGCTAATACCGAATATGTAGAGGCAGCCTTTGCGGCACTTATCGGGGCTGCGCCTGATGCACTGAATAATATTGCAGAACTAGCAGCCGCGATGGGGAACGATCCTAACTTTGCGGTAACCATCGCCAACGAACTGGCAAAAAAGCTAAAGCCTGGTGACTACGGTGTCGGTGGTAATGCGGTCGATTTTCCTGATAACAACCTGAGCAATTCGGTAGCGCCGTCTGGTCTCTATCGCACGTCAATGGGTGCGTTGAATGCTCCGCCAGGCGTAACTGTGCAAGGCTCACTGGTGCGTCAAGAGGTGTGGAATAGCGGTGTTGTTCAGCAGTGGTTCGGTGAGCACATCACCGGCCGCCTGTGGCGCCGAGCCTGCAACTCCGGCGCATGGTCTCCGTCCTGGGCTGAAATAGTGATGGGTATAGAAGGCGCGGTTGTGGCTTTTGCCATGCCGACGCCGCCCGTTGGCTGGGTTATCTGCAATGGAGCTGCTCTTTCGCGGACGACCTATGCAGCGCTATTTGCACGTATTGGGACGACTTATGGCGCTGGTGATGGTTCCACGACCTTCAATGTGCCGGATGTTCGAGGGAAGGTTGTTCGTGCTGCAGACCTTGGTAGCGGTGTCGATCCAAGTCGAGTATTTGGTTCTGACCAGATGGACGCATTTCCGGATCACGGCCATATCAACACTGTTCACTCCGCCTATGGCGCTTCGTCAGCAGGCAGCGGTGGCGAGTTCCTTGGCGCTGGAGCGCCTGGAGCCCTCCAAGTCTCGGGGCGGGTACTGGGCGCGGTGGCGCTGACGGGCGGATCGATCAGAACCGCAAATGAAACGCGGATGAAAAACATCGCTTTACTGGTTTGCATTAAATACTGAGGTTCAACATGTCGGACAAACTGGTTATCTATCATGCTGGCGTGACTGGTGAGTTCATTGGCTCCGGTTATGCAGATCCTGACCCGATGGAGCCGGGCAACTGGCTCATTCCCGCTCGGGGCTATCGTGATCAACCGCCTGAGCCAGGGGCGAATCAATCCGTTATTCGCGGCAGTACCGATTGGGAGTTGGTCGCTGATTATCGCGGCTTGATCTACAGCATCGAAAACGGGGCAGCCATCCAGTATGACGAATTGGGCGAGTTACCTTATGGCTTCACCGCCAAGCCTTACCCAGGTGCCGACTACATCTGGCTAGATGGGCAATGGTCGCTCGACGAGACGGCCCAAGATCGGCGTGAGCAAAGCACGGCACGCGCATGGCGTGACAGCGAGATCGATAATGTTAAGTGGCTGCGCGAGCGCCACCGTGACGAATCTGAGCTTGGTGTGTCGCACGTGTTGACGGATGAGCAGTTTCGCCAGTTGCTGACCTACATGCAGGCGCTTCGGGATTGGCCGGCTACGGTTGACTTTCCGAGCGCTGAGAAAAGGCCGGTAGCGCCGGCATGGATTGCCGGCCAGTCAGAGTAAAACGCCCCGCGCTGACGGGGCGTTTTCTTTTCCGTTACGCGTAACACAAACAAACCTACGGCCTCGCTTATGCGGGGCTTTTTCGTTTCTGGAGATTGAGTCCCATGAGTTTCTTTCACGGCATTACCACCTCTCTGATCGACACCGGCGCGCGCACTATCTCGCTCCCGTCGACCTCGATCATTGGCCTGTGTGACACCTTCACCCCCGGCGTTTTGGGCGGCGGTACGGCAAAGGCGGGCGAGCTGAAGTTGATCACGACCGAGCGCGAGGCCATTGCCGCGTTCGGCGCCGATTCGGCGATCACCCGGGCGTGCCAGGCGATCTATGTACGAGCAAAGGCGGTAATCGTCGCCATTGGCGTCCCCAAGCTCGCTGACGCCGCGCTGCAAACGTCCGCCATCATTGGTGGCGTTCTGGCTGATGGGCAACGCACAGGGCTTCAGGCGCTGCTGGACGGCAAGAGCCGACACAACGCCCAGCCCAAGTTGTTGATTGCCCCGGGGCACTCGGCTACCCAGGCGGTGGCCACCGCCATGGACGCCCTGGCCGGCAAGCTGCGGGCGATTGCCATTGTCGATGGCCCTAACACCACCGACGAGGCCGCGATGGCCTACGCGCTGAACTTCGGCAGTAAGCGCATCTATCTGGTGGACCCGGGTGTGCAGTATTGGGACACCGTCGAAAGCTCCACGGTGAACGCCCCGGGTTCCGCCTGGGTCGCCGGCTTGTTTGCCTGGACCGATGCCGAGTACGGCTACTGGGCGTCGCCGTCGAACAAAGAGTTTGTCGGCATCACGGGCACCACGCGGCCGGTGGAGTATCTGGACGGCGATGAGACCTGCCGGGCCAACCTGCTCAATAACGCGAACATCACCACGATCATTCGTGACGGCGGTTTCCGCCTGTGGGGCAACCGCACCTGTTCGGCCGATGCCAAGTGGTCGTTCGTTACCCGTGTGCGTACCTGCGACATCCTCATGGATGCGATTCAGGCGGGCCACAAGTGGGCTGTAGACCGCTCGATCACGAAAACCTATGTCTCGGACGTGACCGAAGGGCTTCAAGCGTTTATGACCGACCAGAAGAACGCTGGCGCGGTGATCAACTTCGAAGTCTACGCGGACACCGAGCGGAACACGGCCGCCCAGATTGAGCAGGGGAAAATTTTCTGGCGCATTCGCTTCACCGATGTACCGCCGGCCGAAAACCCGAATTTCCTGATCGAAGTCACCAACGAGTGGCTGACCGAAGTACTTGAAGCAGCCTAAGGGGGCCGAGCAATGATTCCTGAAATTTTGAGCCAGTGCGTCATGTTCATGGATGGCGTGAGCTTTTCCGGCGATGTGCCAACCATGACCCTGCCAAAGGTCACTGAAAAAACCGAAGAGTACCGGGGGGGCGGCATGAGCGGCTCTGTCGATCTGCCCATTGGCCTGGAGAAAATGGAAGCTTCGTGGGTCACCAACGGTGTTCGCAAAGAGTCGCTGAAGTTCCTCGGCCTGTCGGATCGGACCGCCGCCAACGTGGTATTCCGCGCGTCTTTCAGGGACCAGAAAGGCCGAGTAAAACCGGTAAAAGCGACCTTGCGAGGGGCGCTCAAAGAGATCGATATGGGCGATTGGGAGGCGGGTAAAAAGTCCGAAATCAAACACGCAATGGCGGTCAGCTACTACAAGCTCGAAATTGACGGGCGTGTGATGTACGAGATCGATGTGGTGAACATGGTTCAAGTAATCAACGGTGTTGATCAACTTGCCGCTGACCGTGCCGCCCTGGGCCAATAAGGATTATTGATATGACCGACGTATCTCTCGCTGCACCGCTCCCTGCCTGGCTGGTCCTGAGTGACGATGGCGTTACCGTAACGCTCAAGCACAAGGCCAACCTCAATGGGGTTGTGACCGACAAGCTCATGATGCGCGCGCCCAGCGTCAAGGATGTGATGGCCGCCAAAATGGCCGGCAATGGTGATCATGAAAAGGTGGAGCTGAACCTGTTTTGCAGCTTGCTCATGTCTACCGAGGAAGAACTCATGAGCCTCAAATACAAGGACTACATGCGCCTTCAGGCGGGCTATTTTCGCCTGGTTGAAGAAGACGACGTGTAACGAGGGCACGCTTAAGGTGCTGGCCAAGCGCTTGGCAAAAGAGACGGGTTTTTCGTCTGCCGAGATCCTGGCCATGCCCTTTAACGTGATGGTGTGGTGGCTCACGGAATGAGCCGCCGCTGATCTTCCCGACGTATAGGGCGCGCACATGGCAAACAAACTGGCTCTCGGCCTGGTGATCGGCGGCGCCGTCAGCTCGACGGTGGGCGCGGCGTTCAAGGACGTCAGCAACAAAATCAAGAAGCTGGAGGAACAAGGCGCTAAGGCGCGGGTGCTGGAAAAAACCATTGGCGAAACCATGCGCTTGCGCGATGAATGGCGCAAAGCGCACATGGCCGGCGACAAGGGGGCCGCTGCGCTTCAGCGAAAGCTGGAGAACAATCTGGAGGGGCTGCGTAAGCAGGGCGTTGAAGTGCGCAACCTGACCAAGGCCTATGGCGCAATGGGTCGTGAGGCGGCGAAAGCCGAGCTTAAGGCCAAGGGTCATATGCAGATTGATGCCGGCAAGCAGAAGCTGAAAAGCAGCATTGGCCAGGCTGCGGCAGCCACCGCGTCAATGGCCATTCCGACAAAGGTCAGTGCTGACTTTGGCGCGATCATCCGAGACATTGCGATCAAGGCGAACATTGCCAACACGCCTGAAGAGGCGCAGATGTCGAAAACGATCATCGGCACTTCGCGTGATACCGGCATGGCGCGCAATCAGGTGGCCGAGGTCGTTAACGCCCTGGTAGGGGCCGGCATGGAGCTTGATAAAGCCATGTCATACGCGCCGGTCGCGGCCAAGTTTGCCATTGGCCAGGGATCTGACGGCGGCGAAACCGCGCGGATGATCAACGCTCTCGGGCAGAACGCCAAAATCTCCGACCCGGCCGTGATGCAGAAGGCGCTAGAGGCTATCGCCTATCAGGGCCAGGCGGGCAGTTTTGAGGCGGCCGACATGGCGCGTTGGTTCCCTGAGCTGCTGGCGGGTATGGGCAAGATCGGCATTACCGGCATGGATGCGGTGACGCAACTGGGCTCGATGCTTCAAGTGCAGATGAAAACTGCCGGCGGTGCCGACGAGGCGGCCAACAACCTCAAGAACTGGATGGAGAAAATCGGTTCCGGGGATACAGTCAAGGCCTACAAGGACGCGGGGATTGACTATCAAGGGTCGATGAACACCGGGTTGCAGAACGGCAAGTCCACCCTGGAATCCAGCTTTGAGTTGGCACAAAAATACATCGCCGCCACGGACCCGAAAAAGGCCGCTGCCATGGCGGCTGCCACGGCCAAAATCAGCAAGGAAGCTGACCCCCAAAAAGCCAAGGCCATGATTGCCTCCCTGGAGCAGGCATTACGGACTGGCGACTTGTTCGCAGATATGCAGGTAAAAGGCGCTTTGACGGCGTTTATGCAGAACAAAGAGCTGTATGCCCAGCTCAAGAAAGACTCGGCGTCCGCCACGGGGATCTTGGATAAGAACCTTGAAGAGCGGCGTCAAGCGTCGGCGCAAAAGTGGGCTGAAATGGCCCAGGGCATGGATGACGCGATGCGCGCCATCGGTGACGCCCTCCGGCCGGTCACGGACAAAGTGGCGGATGGCTTGGCCTATGTCTCCCAGGGGCTTGCCAAGTTGTCTGACGAGTCGCCCCGGGTTGTCATGGGTATCGGCGCAGCGGTCGCGGCCGTGATCGCCTTTCAGACCGCCATGAGCGGTTTCAAGATTGCCAAGGGGTTGGCCAACCTTGGGCGGGGCACCCTGATGGGTAACCCGAACATCCCGCAAAAAGTCATAGTGACGAATATGCCCATGGGCGGGGCTGGTGGCGGCGGTTTGGGTGACCTCGATGACACGGGCGTAAAAGACGAAAAGGGCGGGAAAGGCAAAGGCAAGGGCGGTGGCCGGGGCGGTCGAAGCCCTGGGCGCGGGCTGGGTGTGAGCCTCAAGGGCCCGGCGGTGTTGGCGTTGATTGATGCCGGGTTTAAGGCAAAAGACACCTACGACAACGCCGAGACTCAGGACGAAAAGGCCGAGGGCTACGGCGCGGCCGCTGGCAGCTTTGCCGGCACGCTCGCCGGCGCGGCTGCGGGTGCGGCCATTGGTTCGGCTGTTCCGGTGATCGGCACGATTGTGGGTGGCTTGATTGGCGGCTGGCTGGGCAGCATGGGCGGTGACGCGCTCGGCGGCGCCGTTGGCAAGTCCATGTTTGGCACCGACGAGTCCAGCAAGGTCATGCCGGTGGCGGGGCCGCTGATGATGAGGGATGCCGGCAAGGACATACCGCCGGTGCTGGGCGACATTGCCAAGTCGTTTGAGCCGGCGCGTACAGGCCCGCTCATGATGGTCAACCCAGGCCAAGGGGTGTTGTCGGCAGCGCCTGGCGCCGTCAATCCGGGCGATGCCGCGCGATCCATGATGCTCCCACCAGCCAGTGCGGAGGCGGCTGTGGGGCCACTTGCGGCGCCTCTGGCGGCGGCGGTGGTGGCGAAGGTTCAGCCGGCGAAGATTGAGGCCAAGATTGATGTTCACGCGCCGCTCACAGTGACGGTGCAAGGCGATGTGAAAGACCCGGCCGAGCTTGTGGCCCAGTTGCGGCCGTTGATGGAACAGCAGCAACGCGACATCGCCCAGCAGTTGGAAAACCGCAAGCTCTACGACGCGCCGCATATCTAGGGGGGAATATGGAAGCACTGGTACAGCTACAGTCTGGCCTGAAGTTCCTGGCCACGGCCGGTGAAGAAGGTCGGCGCAGTATCGACGGGGTGATAGGGCCGGTAAATGGTGCGATCAGTGAAATCACCGGGGCTGCTGATGCCCTGGAGGATCTGCCGTTTATTGGCCCGGCGGTGGGGGCGAAGCTGCAGCGGGTTATGCGCGGTATCTCCACGGCTCAGGCCAAGGTGGGCCAGGTGATCGCGACCTACAACCGGGCCACTCGGGCGCTGTCGAACGTTGATGAGCGCATGGGTGTTTTGAAAGAGCAGGCCGGGCGAGCAGCACGAACGATTAACAAGATCGCCGGCATGATTGATCCGTCATTGGCAAACATCATTCCCACCGGTGCATTTGCCACGGACGCAACGCCGGCGAAAGAGGCGGTCAAGCCGTTCCCGCATCTGCTGATTCTTCAGCCGCTGGACCCGAAGGCCCAGCCGTATTACTTCAACCTTGATACGGCGGCCTTCGATTCGTTGCGGCGCTCGACCGAATACCGCTGGGCTTCCCAGGAGCGGTTAACACGGCGGCCCGCTCAGCAGGCCGTGGGCATGGGTGACGAGAAAATCACGCTGAAGGGCGATATTTTCACCGGCTTCCGGGGGGGGTTGGGGCAGCTCAACGCGCTGCGTTCGATTGGCTCCCAGCTCAAACCGCTGACCCTGACCACGGGGTATGGCTTTGTCCTGGGCACGTGGTGCCTCAAGACCATTGACGAGGATCAAAGCGCCCTGATGCAGGGCGGTATCCCCCGCAAGCAGGCGTTTAACTTGGAGTTTGTGCGCTATGGCGACGACATGCAGAACATCTGACGGGGATCTGCTGGACACCATTTGCCATAACTTCTATGGCCATCTGGTGGGCACCGTTGAGGCGGTGCTGGCGGCCAATCAGGGCCTGGCGGATGAGGAACAACCTTACCGCACGGGTGTGGTGATCGTTCTGCCGGATCTGCCAGGCCCTGTGGATGAGCAAGTGGCTCTGTGGGATTGAGTCAGTTCACGGCATCCAGGCATTCCTGGCGTTCTTTTTCGTAGCTGTCTACGCCGTTTTCAAACTGACGAGTGTTGAGGCCTATCAGGCCTTGCCACGCTGAAGCGGCGCTTATGCCGGCCTCGTTGCACTTGTGGAACGGGGTAAACAAAACCCCGAACTTTCCGCCCTCATTCTCAAGGCTGGCCAAGGCCTGGGCCTGTTTGCGGCGTTCAACCGGGTCGGCTTTGCCGCTGCGGATCTGCGCGTTCCCGCGCTCTACCGCTGCATCCAAACGAGTAATGAAGTCTTTTGCGTCGCTTCGCGTCGGCTCTGCGGCCTGGCTGGAAAGCGCGGTGCCGGCGAGCAGTGCGGCGATAAACATCCGTTTCATGGGAATCCTTACTGGCTGAAGTTGAGGGCCGGGATTCTATGGGCGGTTGAGTACCGAGTCTATTCGGCGTTACGCGTAACGCCTCCCCCTCAATTGCGCCTGGCGCGCTCTCTTGGCCAATGCCTATGACCCCCCAATTTAGAATCGTTGCGAACGGTTCCGACATCACGTCACTGATTAACGATCGGCTTTTGCTGCTGCGCACCACGGACAAGCCCGGCATGGAGTCGGACGAGTTTGAGTTGCGCATTGATGACCGTGACGGCCTGGTGACGCTGCCCAAGCGCGGCGCCGGGATCGAGGTCTACCTGGGCTATGCCGAAACCTCCCTGGTGCGCCTTGGGCGCTATGTGGTCGATGAGATCGAAGTGTCAGGCCCGCCGGACACTATCGTTATCCGTGGCAAGGCCAGCGACATGCGCGGCACCGGCAAATCCATCCGCAGCGGCAGCTGGGAAGACGCGCCGCTGTCGAAAATCGTTGCGGATATTGCGGCG
>NZ_JAPFHC010000046.1:0-45588 GCF_059803535.1 Pseudomonas sp. RP-B7 | reverse complement strand
AAGCCGCCCCAAACGGTCCGCCGCGGTGTTTCAGAGGGACCGAGGTGTCTGGTCTTAGGGCGGCTTCGCCGCCCAGCGCGGGGCAAGCCCGCTCACTACAGCCACCTTGTAAGGGTTATTGTTGGGCGGTTTTCAGATCCCAACTCGGAATCTTGAATACCCAGAACGACCCGCCCTGTGCCACCGGCTTGGTCAGCTCGGCCATGTCGCCGCCCCACAACGGCACCGCGCCGCCGTAGCCAACGGTCACGCCGATGTACTGCTCGCCATCCTGTTCCCAGGTGATCGGCGGGGAGACGATGCCGCTGCCGGTCTGGAACTTCCACAGCTCCTTGCCGGTTTTCGCGTCGAAGGCTTTGAAGAATCCGTCGCCGGTGCCGGTGAACACCAGGTTGCCCTTGGTCGCCAGCACGCCGGCCCACAGCGGCAGGTGTTCCTTGTGCTCCCACACCACCTTGCCGGTGGTGGGGTTCATCGCCCGCAGGGTGCCGACGTGGTCGTCATACATGCGCTTGATGCGGAAACCCATGCCCAGGTACGCCGAGCCCTTCTTGTAGTTGACCTCTTCGGTCCAATATTCCTCTTTCCACTGGTTGCCCGGGATGTAGAACAGGCCGGTGTCCTGGCTGTAGGCCATGGGGTTCCAGTTCTTGCCGCCGAGGAACGGCGGCGAGACTTCCACCGGCTTGCCCTTGGTTTCACCCGGCAACGGTTTGGCTGGGCGTTGGCCCTCGTTCTCGACGGGGCGGCCAGTCTTGAGGTCGATGTGGCTGGCCCAGGTGATGTTGTCCACGAACGGGAAGGCGTTTTGCAGCTTGCCGTTGTTGCGGTCCACCACATAGAAGAAACCATTGCGGTCGGCGTGGCCGGTGGCCTTGACCACTTTGCCGTCTTTGCCCTTGTAGTCGAACAACACCAGTTCGTTGTTGCCGGAGAAGTCCCAGGCATCGTTTGGTGTGTGCTGGTAGAACCACTTCACTTCCCCGGTGCTTGGGTCGACGCCGACCTGGCCGGAGGTGTAGAGGCTGTCGAAGTCGTGGGGGTTGCCGTCCTTGGACGTGCGCGCCCAGGTGTTCCACGGGCCGGGGTTGCCGGCGCCGACGATGATGGTGTTGGTCTCGGCATCGAAGCTCGCGCTCTGCCAAGGTGCACCGCCGCCGTGGCTCCAGGCCTCGACCTTGCCGGTTTCGGTGGTCGGGTCATCCGGCCACGAAGGCGCCTTGACGTCGCCGGTCGGGGTGCTGTCCTTGCCGTTCAGGCGACCCATGTGGCCTTCCACGAACGGGCGCATCCACACCTCTTCGCCGGTGTCCGGGTCGCGCGCATACAGCTGGCCGACCACGCCGAATTCATCGCCGGAGCTGCCGTGGATCAGCAGCACCTTGCCGCTGACCTTGTCCTTGATCAGCACGGGGGCGCCGGTCATGGTGTAGCCGGCGGCGTGGTCGCCGAACTTCTTGTTCCACACCACTTTGCCGGTGTTTTTGTCGAGGGCGATCAGGCGCGCATCAAGGGTACCGAAGTAGATTTTGTCGCCGAAAATCGCTGCGCCGCGGTTGACCACGTCACAGCACGGGCGAATGTTG
This sequence comes from Pseudomonas sp. RP-B7, assembly GCF_059803535.1. Lineage (NCBI taxonomy): Bacteria > Pseudomonadati > Pseudomonadota > Gammaproteobacteria > Pseudomonadales > Pseudomonadaceae > Pseudomonas > Pseudomonas sp. RP-B7. Next base: position 44,002 of record NZ_JAPFHC010000046.1, on the reverse strand, counting down.
TCTGGCAGGCGGTGGTTGTAGGTCCACAGGCGTTTGCCGGTCTTCGCGTCGAGGGCGAATACGCGGGAGTACGAGCCGGTGACGTAGACCACGCCGTCGCTGACGATGGCCTGGGATTCCTGGCCGCGTTGTTTTTCATCGCCGAACGAGTAAGACCAGGCCGGCGTGAGCTTGAATACGTTCTTGTCGTTGACCTGGGCCAGCGGGCTCCAGCGCTGGGCGTTGGTGCCCATGCCGTACTGCAGCACGTCCTTGGTGGTCAGGTGGTCGTTGGCGATGTCTTCCCAGGTGACGTTGCGCGTTTGCTTGGCGGCAGGTTCGGCGGCGGCAAAACCTGCCGCACTGAAGGACAGGCTGCCCACCAGCAAAAAGGCTTGCACGGCAAGGCTTATGGGGGAGCGGGAGGGGAGCGATCTTATTGTCATGGTTTGCAGTTCCCAGTTGAGGTTTTGGCCTGCACAGGGTGGTGCGCCGAGGCGCTGGCTGGATACGGAAAATTTCCCGCTGTTGCCGGGAAGACTTCCCGAACCGCCGCTGATTTGGACGTGCCCCACAAGCCCTACTACCAAGGGAGTAGGACGCGACCACCAAAGCAGCATACGGTGCGGGACGGCGGGTTCCTAAGATGGTTGCCATAGCCTCTGCAATGAGGTTTGCGTGCAATCCTGAGGACAAAAATAATGACAACAAAACGCAATGCCTTGCTCGTGGCCGGCCTGTTGGTGGGTGTGATCGGTGTGGGTAACGTCTGGGCCCATGGCAACGTGGTGCCCCAGGCTGTGGAGACCAAAGGACTGACGCCGATCAAGGATGCGGGCGTACCGCTCGACGCCGATGGCTGGGCCGCCAACAACCCGTATCGCAAGTCCCCTGAGCACGACAGGGCCGTCGAAATCGGCTCCTCCGCCTACAACCAGAACTGCGCCGCGTGCCACGGTCTGGAAGCCAAGTCCGGCGGCATCGCCCCCGACCTGCGCATGCTCGACGAAGGTGACGCCGGGGATGAGTGGTTTGTCGAGCGCGTGCGCCACGGTGCCGTGCGTGACGGCCGCGTGTACATGCCGAAAATGGCCGACTACCTGAGCCAGGAAGCCCTGTGGGCGGTGCGTACGTACCTGGATTCCGTGCGCGTCGAGGAGTAAGCCATGCGCCTGCTCAGCGTCGTGTTCGGCCTGGCCTTGCTGTGCTGCCAGGCGGCACAGGCCCAGGTGCGCAGCTATGACCAGATGATCGCCGCCGGCGAGTTGAAGGTGGCGGTGTACAAGGATTTTGCCCCCTACAGTTTCGACGACGGCGGCACCCCGCGCGGGGTGGACGTGGAGTTGGCCCAGGCGCTGGCCAAGGCCCTGGGCGTGCAACTGAAGCTGATCTGGGCGCCGGCCGGCGAGAAGCTCGACGACGACCTGCGCGACTACATCTGGCGCGGCAGCCCGTTGCACAACCAGCAACTGGCCGACCTGATGCTGCGCGCGCCTTACGACCACGAATACGCGCAGCGGCGCAACGACCAGGGTGAATTGGAAAACGGCCATGTGGTGATGTTCGGGCCGTACCAGAACGAACAATGGCAGGTGGCGTACGACCGCCGCCGCCTGGACAAGGTCGCCAGCGTGGCGGTGTTCGAGGAACACCCCATTGGTGTCGAAGTCGACAGCGTGCCGTCGTTTTACCTGACCTCGGTGTTCAACGGCATGCTGGCGCGCAAGACCCGTCACTATCCCAACGTGCCCCAGGCTTTTGCGGCGATGAAGGCCGGGGAGGTCGACGCGGTGATGGCGATGCGTGGCGAGATTGACTGGCAGGTGCATCAGGCCAACGACCCGCAACTGGCCCTGGCGCAAAACGCTTACCCGAACATGGGGCGGCAACGTTGGGAGATCGGCATGGCGGTGCATGAAAGCAATCGGCAACTGGCCTATGCCGTGGAGGAAGCGCTGGAAGGCCTGATCCGCGATGGCAGCCTGCAAGCGATCTACAGCCGATACGGCCTGCGTTACGAAGTGCCCGAGATGTACCAATGAACTGGCGCCTGACGGTGTTACTGGCCTGCCTGTTGCCGTTGGCCGCGCCCGCCAGTGAGGTCGATCCGGTGCCATCGGTGATGTGGGCGTTCTATCACAAGCAGTTCCTGAACGACGCGCCGTTCGTGTTCGACGAGCGGGTCAAGCTGTTGGCGCCGCCGTTCGCCGAAGACGCGCGGCAGGTACCGTTGGAAATCGATGCGCGGGCCTTCAAGGGCCGGGTGGTGCGCATCTTCGCCTGGGCCGAGCTGAACCCGCTGCCAAAAATCGTCGACTTCCAACCCAAGGCCGGGGTGTTGCCCTGGCTGTCGCTGCGCATCCGCATCGAACAGGCCACGCCGCTGCGCGCCGCGGTGCTGACCGATGACGGCGTGTGGCACGTCGGCTCGACCCTGATCGACGCGGCAGGCGGCGGCTGCACCGCGCCGAGCGTGGTGCGCACCCAGCCGGGGTGGGAAGAGCATATCGGCGAGGTACTCGGCGGGCGTTATCCCCGTGGCGAGTACAGCCGCGTGCGCGTGCAGGTTGCGCACCCGATGGACAACGGCATGGTCAGCGGCATCCCCGAGTTTTACCTCAACCACGCCCAACTGCTTGGGGACAACGGCCAGGTCATGGCCGAGCTGGAGCTGTTCCCGGCGGTCAGCGAGAACCCTAACCTGGCGTTCGACATCGAGGGCGCCGGGCAGACGCGCCTGGTGCTGCGCGACAACAGTGGCAACCAGTTCGACGCGGCCATCCCCTGACCAGAAGGAGCGCGGCATGCGCTGGATACTGTTGTTATGCCTGGCCCTGAGCCTGCCCGCCGTGGCCGACATGGACTATGCCCTCAAACCCCGGCAGATCGCCGAAGGCACCTGGCTGCTGGAAGGCAGCACCGAGAATTTCGCCAAGGCCAATGGCGGCAATATCGTCAATGTGGCGTTTATCGTCACCGAGGCGGGCGTGGTGGTGATCGATACCGGGCCGTCCAGACGCTACGGCGAAGCCTTGCGCCAGGCCATCGCCAGTGTCACGTCCAAACCGGTGATCCAGGTGTTGCTGACCCATCATCACCCCGACCATGCCTTGGGCAATCAGGCATTCAAGGACGTGCCCATTGGCGCCCTGGCCGACACCACAAAGCTGTTGCACGAGCAAGGCGACAGCATGGCGGAAAACCTCTATCGCATGGTCGGCGACTGGATGCGCGGCACCGAGGTGGTGTTGCCCAGCGAAGTACTGGAGCCGGGGGGGCGCAGCTTCGGTAATCATGATCTGCGCCTGCTGGCGCTGACCGGGCATACCGGCGCCGACCTGGCGATTCTGGACCAGAGCACCGGCGTATTGTTTACCGGCGACCTGGTCTTCTACCAACGCGCCCTGACCACCCCCAACAGCCCCGGACTCGCCGCCTGGCTGGCCGACATCACCACCCTGCAAGGTTTGCCCTGGACCCTGGTGGTGCCCGGTCACGGCCCGATCGCCACGGATGCGCAGCCCTTCGAACAGATGCGCGACTACCTGAGCTGGCTCGATCAACTGCTGCGCGACGGCGCCGCCAACGGCAATGACATGAGCGAGATGATCCGCAGCCCGATCCCCGAGCGCTTCGCCGCGATCAGCCTTGCCCGCTACGAATTGATCCGCAGCGTCAGCCACCTGTACCCGCGCTACGAGCGCGAGCAGATGCACCCGCTACTAAGGAACTAGCAAACTCGATACTGCGGTCAATTGTGACGGCGGCCCCTGCGCCCAAGAATCTGCACCAGACCGGGAAAATTTCCCGGGTATAACAAAAAACCGCAGAGGTAGCCGTCATGACCCAACCCGCACGCCGCCAACCCTTCGCCTTGAGTGTGTTGCTCGGTGCCATCCTGTTATCCGGCCAGGCCCTGGCCGCCGTGACCGACCAGGACATTCTCCAGGACCCGAAAAACCCCGAGCAGATCGTCACCAACGGCCTCGGTGTGCAGGGCCAGCGCTACAGCCCGCTGGACACGCTGAACGTGGACAACGTCAAGGACCTGCGCCCGGTCTGGGCGTTTTCGTTTGGCGGCGAAAAACAGCGCGGCCAGCAGGCGCAACCGATGGTCAAGGACGGGGTGATGTACCTCACCGGTTCCTATTCGCGGGTGTTCGCGGTGGATGCGCGCACCGGCAAGAAACTCTGGCAATACGACGCGCGCCTGCCCGATGACATCCGTCCGTGCTGCGACGTGATCAACCGTGGCGTGGCGTTGTATGGCGACCTGGTGTTCTTCGGCACCCTTGATGCCAAGCTGGTGGCGTTGAACAAGGACACCGGCAAGGTGGTGTGGAGCAAGAAGGTGGCCGACCACAAGGAAGGTTACTCCATCAGCGCCGCGCCCCTGGTGATCAACGGCAAGCTGATCACCGGCGTGGCCGGTGGCGAGTTCGGCGTGGTCGGCAAGATCGAAGCCTATGACCCGAAAAACGGCGACCTGCTGTGGACCCGTCCGACTGTCGAAGGCCATATGGGCTACGTGTACAAGGACGGCAAGGCGGTGGAGAACGGTATTTCCGGCGGCGAGGCGGGCAAGACCTGGCCCGGCGACCTGTGGAAGACCGGCGGTGCGGCGCCGTGGCTGGGCGGCTACTACGATCCGGAAACCAACCTGCTGCTGTTCGGCACCGGCAACCCGGCGCCGTGGAACTCCCATCTACGCCCGGGCGACAACCTCTATTCGTCTTCGCGCCTGGCGCTGAACCCGGACGACGGCACCATCAAATGGCACTTCCAGAGCACCCCTCACGACGGTTGGGACTTTGACGGCGTGAACGAGCTGATCTCGTTCAACTACACCGAAGGCGGCAAGGAAATCAAAGCGGCGGCTACCGCCGACCGCAACGGCTTCTTCTACGTGCTGGACCGCACCAACGGCAAATTCATCCGTGGCTTCCCGTTCGTGGACAAGATCACATGGGCCACCGGCCTTGATAAGAACGGTCGGCCGATCTACAACGAAGCCAGCCGCCCCGGCGCGCCGGGCAGTGAAACCAAGGGCACTTCGGTGTTCGTAGCGCCGGCGTTCCTCGGTGCGAAGAACTGGATGCCGATGGCCTACAACCGCGACACCGGGCTGTTCTACGTGCCGTCCAACGAGTGGGGCATGGACATCTGGAACGAAGGCATCGCCTACAAGAAAGGCGCGGCATTCCTCGGCGCGGGCTTCACCATCAAGCCGTTGAACGAGGACTACATCGGCGTGCTGCGCGCCATCGACCCGAAAACCGGCAAGGAAGTGTGGCGCCACAAGAACTTCGCGCCGCTGTGGGGCGGGGTGCTGACCACCAAGGGCAACCTGGTGTTCACCGGCACGCCGGAAGGTTTCCTGCAAGCGTTCAACGCCAAGACCGGCGAGAAAGTCTGGGAGTTCCAGACCGGCTCCGGCGTGCTCGGTTCGCCTGTGACCTGGGACATGGACGGCGAACAGTACGTCTCGGTGGTCTCCGGCTGGGGTGGCGCGGTGCCGTTGTGGGGCGGTGAAGTGGCCAAGCGCGTGAAGGACTTCAACCAGGGCGGCATGCTCTGGACCTTCAAGTTGCCCAAGGAACTGGTGGCCAAGCACTAGTTCTACGACCAAATGACCATAGCCCCCCTGCCAACGGCGCATTCGCCCGGTAGCGGGGGCTCTTTACTATCGGCTCATCGCCTGTTGACCAACAGGCCCGGACCCCGACAGAGGCCTCATCATGATCTACGCACAACCCGGCACCCCAGGCGCTATCGTCAGCTTCAAGGCGCGCTACGGCAACTACATCGGCGGTGAATTTGTCGCGCCGATCGATGGCAACTACTTCACCAATACGTCGCCGGTGACCGGCGAAGTCATCGCCGAATTCCCACGCTCCAGCGCCGCCGACATCGACAAGGCCCTCGACGCCGCCCACGCCGCCGCCGACGCCTGGGGCAAGACCTCGGCCCAGGACCGCGCGCTGGTGTTGCTGAAAATCGCCGATCGTATCGAGCAGCACCTTGAAGTACTGGCCGTGGCCGAGACCTGGGACAACGGCAAGGCCGTGCGCGAAACCCTCAACGCCGACGTGCCCCTGGCTGCCGACCACTTCCGTTACTTCGCCGGCTGCATCCGCGCCCAGGAAGGCGGCGCCGCCGAGATCAACGAACACACCGCGGCCTATCACTTCCACGAGCCATTGGGCGTGGTCGGGCAGATCATTCCGTGGAACTTCCCGCTGCTGATGGCGGCCTGGAAACTCGCCCCGGCCCTGGCCGCTGGTAACTGCATCGTGCTCAAGCCGGCCGAGCAGACGCCGCTGTCGATCATGGTGTTTGCCGAGTTGATCAATGACCTGCTGCCACCGGGCGTGCTGAATATCGTCCAGGGCTTTGGCCGCGAAGCCGGCGAAGCGCTGGCCACCAGCAAGCGCATCGCCAAGATCGCCTTTACCGGCTCGACGCCCATCGGCGCGCACATCATGCATGCGGCCGCCGAGAACATCATCCCGTCGACCGTGGAACTGGGCGGCAAGTCGCCGAACATCTTCTTCGAAGACATCATGAACGCCGAGCCACAGTTCATCGAAAAGGCCGCCGAAGGCCTGGTGCTGGCGTTCTTCAACCAGGGCGAAGTGTGCACCTGCCCGTCGCGGGCGCTGGTGCAGGAGTCGATCTACGACGCGTTCATGGCCGAGGTGATGAAAAAGATCGTCAAGATCAAGCGCGGCAACCCGCTGGACACCGAGACCATGGTCGGCGCCCAGGCGTCCGAGCAGCAATACGACAAGATCCTCTCGTACCTGAAAATCGCCCAGGAAGAAGGCGCGGTGCTGCTCACCGGCGGCGCGGCCGAGCGTCTGGAGGGCGACCTGTCCAGCGGCTATTACATCCAGCCGACCCTGCTCAAGGGCCACAACAAGATGCGCGTGTTCCAGGAAGAAATCTTCGGCCCGGTGGTGGGCATCACCACCTTCAAGGACGAAGCCGAAGCCCTGGCGATCGCCAACGACAGCGAATTCGGCCTCGGTGCCGGCCTGTGGACCCGCGACATCAACCGTGCCTACCGCATGGGCCGCGCGATCAAGGCCGGCCGCGTGTGGACCAACTGCTACCACCTGTACCCGGCGCATGCGGCGTTTGGCGGGTACAAGAAGTCGGGTGTGGGGCGTGAGAACCACAAGATGATGCTGGATCACTACCAGCAGACCAAGAACCTGCTGGTGAACTACGACATCAATCCGTTGGGGTTCTTCTAACCCTCCAGGCTTGAAATGCAGTCCCCTGTGGGAGCTGGCTTGCCAGCTCCCACATTTGGTTCCCTGTATGCCTGAGACTATTGCAGTGCGCGAACTCCTTCGAAAGTAGCATTCGCCTCCCATACCCCCCATGCATTAATGACCCGACCGGAATCTTCCGGCACAACAAGAGGAACGTCCCATGTGGAAAAAACCCGCGTTTACCGACCTGCGTATCGGCTTTGAAGTGACCATGTACTTCGCCAGCCGTTGATCTACCGCCGGCCAGTCTCGTGCTGGCCGGTGCTCAAGCGGTCTTTGGGACCCGTCCTACGACCCCCTCGGAAAGTCTCACCTGAGAAATAACGGTACTGCGTGATTTGATCCTGCCTTTTCGGACAGGGACTGTTGCGCATGACGGATACGCTGTGGGCTGCCCGCGAAGGCGACGCGCTGTTGCACAGCTCGATGTTGGCGGACGTGTTGGGCGGCGTGCTGGAAGTTGCGGCGACGGTGGCCGTGACGGCACTGGCCACGGCGGCCGTTGTGGCTGCAACCGGCATCAGCGTGGCGACAGGTGGCCTAGGCTGCGTTGTGCTGGGGGCCGCGGTCGGTGTGGTGGTCGGGCTCGGCATGGGTGCAAGCGGCGCCGATAAAGGCCTTTCGCGATTATGTGAGTCTTTCGCCAACGCGCTCTTCCCACCCGTCATCGATGCATTCATCAGCAGCGGTTCGCCGGATGTGTTTATCAACGGCAAACCGGCAGCGCGGGCGGCCGGGAAAGTCGCCGCCGCCGTGGCAGAAGCGGGCAGTGAACCGACTTATCTGGATATCGCCGAAGGTTTTTTCTCTCAGCTCTGGCGTCCTACGGTCGCTGCGCCGGTGGCGGGCGCTGTGCCTTGTCCTGCCGATACCGTCGACTGCACTAAACACCCGCCCATGCCGGAGCAGTACCTCGCCGAAGGTTCCAGCAAGGTATTCATCAACGGCCAGCCCGCCGTGCGCAGTGGGGACAGAAGCACCTGCGAAGCCACGGTGGGCAAGGTGCAGATTTCGTCCAACGTGGTCATCGGCGGCGCGCCGGTGGTGGTGCGTGAGATTCGCAGCGGCAAGGCGCCGGGTGTAGGGCTGGCGGTAACGGCGTTGTTGGCATCGCGCGGTGGTGGGGCGAAGTTCTTCAGCACATTGCCCTGTATGACGGTGGGTGGGTTGGTGTCGTGGGGCACAGGGCAGGTGAGCAACGCGCTTGCGTCAGCAGTGCGCGGCTCGCCCAACCCGGTGCATTGCGCCACGGGGGCGAAGATTCTCGACGGTGACGACGACCTGGATTTTGCATTGCCTGGCCTGTTGCCAATCGAGTGGCAGCGCTATTACAGCAGCCGGGATGAGCGCCGTAACGGTCTGTTCGGTGCGAATTGGAGTGTGGCCTATGAGGTTTTCGTCGAAATGGGCCCGCATCCCGAAGGCGGCGAACGGCTGATCTACACCGACGAGCAGGCTCGGCAGATCGACATGGGCGTGATCCCGCTAGGTGCTGCGGTGTTCAGCGCCGGCGAAGGCTTGAGCGTACGCCGCCATGCCAGCGGCCACCTGCTGATTGAGCGTGTCGACGGGCTGTATCGGCTGTTCGAACCCACACCGGACAACCCTACGCATTTGCGCTTGGGCCAGTGGGGAGATCGCAATGACAACCGCGTTTTCCTCGACTATGACGATCAGGGCCGCCTGAGCCAGTTGCGCGATACCTTTGGCGTTGTGCGAATCGAGCTGAGCTACAGCCAGCAATGGCCCCGCCGTGTCGAACAGATCGAGCGCCTGTACCCCGATCATCGTCGCGAAACGCTCTCCAGCTATACCTACGACACGCACGGCGATCTTGCAGCCGTGCGCGATGCCGATGGGCATGTTCAGCGCCGCTTCGCCTATGACAGCGGCCAGCGCATGGTCGAACACCAACTGCCCACCGGCCTGCGCTGCTTTTACCAATGGGCCTGTGTGGACGACCGTGAATGGCGAGTGGTACGGCACTGGACCGATGAGGGCGACGATTATCAGTTTGACTACGACCTGCTAGTCGGGCTTACGCGGATTACCGATGGCTTGCAACGGGTCAGCACCCGCAAGTGGAACCCGCAGTACCAGATCACCGAATACACCGACAACCTGGGGCACACCTGGCAGTTCGATTGGAATGACGAGCGCCAGTTGTTGGGGGCTACCGATCCTCTGGGTGGCCAGTGGCGATTCGGCTACGACGAATCCGGCAACCTGTGCAACACACAAGATCCGCTGGGCCGTATTGAATCGACGGTGTGGCTGGAACACTGGTCGCTGCCATTGGTTGAAACCGATGCAGCCGGCCACAGCTGGCAGTATCGATACGATCAACGCGGCAATTGCGTCAGTGAAACCGACCCGCTGGGGCACGTTGTGCGCTATCGCCATGATGGAGTTGGGCAGGTCATCGAAACCACCGACGCCACGGGCAAGCGCAAAATCCAGCGCTGGAATGAAACCGGGCAGTTGATCGAGCAGGTCGATTGTTCGGGCTATGCCACAAGGTTCGAGTACGACCGTCGAGGTCATTTACAAACCCTTATCGATGCAGTCGGTGAACGCCAGCGCTATCAACACGACAGCCACGGCCGATTGCTGCAAATCGAACGGCCCTACGGTTACATTGAACATTACCTGCGCAACACCAGTGGTCAGTTGAGCGCCTACACCGATGCGGCGGGCCACACTACCCGCTACCAATATGATCGGCGCGGGCAGCTGGTGCGGCGCATTGATGCCCATGGCCGCCAGATCGAATATCGGCACGATGCCTACGGTCGATTGCAAACCCTGACCAACGAAAACGGCGAGCACTATCGCTTCGCCTGGGACCAGGGCGATCGACTCACGCAACAGCAAGACCTCGATGGCAGTGCACGGCGTTATGCCTATGACGCGCTGGATAACGTGGTCTCCGTCGAATACGTCCCGCTGGATGATGCATCTCCTACCGTGCATCGCCTGCAACGCGACGCTGTTGGGCGTATGCGGATCAAGGAGACTGACGAGGGCCGAACCGAATACACCTACGACGCGTTGGACCAACTCACCGACGTCACCACCACCGACCGGCAAGGCAATGCTCAAGCACTGGGTTTTGCCTATGACGCGCTAGGCCAACTGACGTGCGAGCAGAGTACAACCGGCAAGCTGCAACACCACTACGACGAACTCGGCAACCGGATCCAGACGCAACTGCCCGATGGCCGCAGGCTCAACCGCTTGCACTACGGCGGCGGCCACCTGCACCAGATCAACCTGGACGGCCAGGTCATCAGCGACTTCGAACGCGACCGCCTGCACCGCGAAGTCCTGCGTACCCAAGGCCAGATCACCACCCGCAGCGAATACGACCGTTGCGGTCGGTTGCGTTCGCGAACGCGCCGCCCTACAGGCCAGCCCCGACAGTTGCCACCAGCCCAACAAAAGACTTTCGAATACGACCCGGCTGACAATCTGATCGGTCGTTTGGAAGGCGGTCAACGCCAACTGCTGCACTACGACGCAACCGGCCGGATTATCGCTAGTCAGGACAGCACTCAAGGCCAGCTGGAAACCTTCGGCTACGATGCTGCCGCCAACCTGTTGGACGGGGCACAGTCTAGTGCCGGCTTAGTGAGGCACAACAAGCTACTGACCTACCAGGACAAACGCTACCGCTACGACGGCTTCGGTCGAATGATCGAAAAACGCAGTACTCTGCGTGGCCTGCAACGTTTCACCTACGACGCCGAGCACCGGCTGATCGAAGTGCACAACGCCAGCGGCAACGTGGTGCACATGACCTACGACCCACTGGGTCGGCGCATCGCCAAAACCGAGCGGGACAGCAGCGGTCGTCTGCTGGGCGAAACCCGCTTCACCTGGGATGGCCTGCGCCTGTTGCAGGAGCATAAACACCGCCAGACCAGCCTTTACGTCTACGTAGACGAAGGCTACGAGCCGTTGGCGCGAGTCGATGGCATCGGTCCGCAACAGAAGATCCGCTACTACCACAACGACCTCAACGGCTTGCCGGAGCAGTTGACTGAAACCGACGGGCACAACGTCTGGAGCGCGACCTATCGGGTGTGGGGCAGCACGCTGGAAGAGGTACGTGAGCCTGACTACATTGAAGAACAGAACCTGCGGTTCCAGGGGCAGTATCTGGATCGTGAGACGGGGCTGCACTTCAATACGTTCAGGTTTTATGACCCGGATGTGGGGCGGTTTACGACGCCGGATCCGATGGGTCTTGATGGTGGTTTCAACTTTTTCCAGTATGGCCCCAATCCAATATTCTGGATTGATCCATTGGGGCTTGCCCCGGAGCTTTATTACCTGATTGCGAAGAAGGATGGCTATTACGATGAAATGAAGTGGGGCCACAAGCAGCCAATAGGTCAAGTCTATTTAAAAAAAGGTGAAGTGTGGAAAGTCGGCGAAACTGTCAATCCGCACCGGCGGTACACACAACGGTGGCTTAAGGTTAAAAATTTGGCCTACCAGCGCATTATGGCAGCGCCTACGAAGGGCAACATGCGGATATGGGAAAGTCTAAAAATCGGAAAATATTTCAAGCGTCGAGGAAAGTTGCCACCAGGCAATAAATGCAGGCACTGATATAAGGATTTCATCATGCGAGTCGATACCACATCGGACTCCCCGAGCTGGACAAACGTCTTTGAGATCACTGATGAGCTAAATGGCCTCAGTGAAACTCTCGAAAAGAAATACCCCAACCTTGATTTGGAATTGGCGGTCTGCGTGAGATGCGTACCCAAGAAGCTTGAGCGCAAGAATATTTGCCGCTACTACGGCAAAGACAAAATGCTCGGTCTGGATATCGCCTTGGACGAAGAAGATTTCGTTCCACTGAAAAAAGACAAAACTGCTCAACGAAAATTAATCGGTGCCGCTTTTGTCAGTTTTTTTGCAGAGAGCGTCAAAAAGTACGAGAAAAAAATTCCCGATTTTCAACCGTTTTCAACGCAACTGATTGCAGATGTGCAGCAATGGTGCGCCGAAAATGAATGGACTACCTGAAGTCAGCGATTGGGCAGGAGTCCCGCAGTATTTGCCCCATTGGAAATGACCCTTTGGTCTGATTGCAATCGCCCCCGGATCGGTTAGTGTGGAGCCCATCCTTCCAAAATAATAAAAACAGGCTTTCCAATGAGCCCAAACCTCAGCCTCCTGCGTAAATTCGTCTCGCCTGAAATCATCTTTGGCGCCGGCTGCCGGCACAACGTCGGCAATTACGCGAAGACCTTCGGCGCGCGCAAGGTGCTGGTGGTCAGCGACCCCGGGGTGATCGCCGCCGGTTGGGTCGCCGACGTCGAAGCCAGCCTGCAAGCCATCGGTATCGATTACTGCCTGTACTCCGCCGTGTCCCCCAACCCCCGCGTTGAAGAAGTGATGACCGGCGCCGAGGTCTACCGTGAAAACCACTGTGACGTGATCGTCGCCATCGGCGGCGGCAGCCCGATGGACTGCGGCAAGGCCATCGGTATCGTGGTCGCCCACGGGCGCAGCATTCTCGAGTTCGAAGGCGTGGACACCATTCGCGTGCCCAGCCCGCCGCTGATCCTGATCCCCACCACCGCCGGCACCTCGGCGGATGTCTCGCAGTTCGTGATCATTTCCAACCAGCAGGAACGCATGAAGTTCTCCATCGTCAGCAAGGCGGTGGTGCCGGATGTGTCGCTGATCGACCCGGAAACCACCGCCAGCATGGACCCGTTCCTGTCCGCCTGTACCGGCATCGACGCGCTGGTGCATGCCATCGAGGCGTTTGTCTCCACCGGCCATGGCCCGCTGACCGATCCCCATGCCCTGGAAGCCATGCGCCTGATCAACGGCAACCTGGTGCAGATGATCGCCAACCCCACCGACATTGCCCTGCGCGAGAAGATCATGCTCGGCAGCATGCAGGCCGGACTGGCGTTCTCCAATGCGATCCTTGGCGCAGTGCACGCCATGTCCCACAGCCTCGGCGGCTTCCTCGACCTGCCCCACGGGCTGTGCAACGCGGTGTTGGTGGAGCATGTGGTGGCGTTCAACTACAGCTCGGCGCCGGAGCGTTTCCAGGTGATTGCCGAGACGTTCGGCATCGACTGCCGGGGCCTCAACCACCGGCAGATCTGCGGGCGGTTGGTGGAGCATCTGATCGCGTTGAAGCACGCGATCGGTTTCCACGAAACCCTCGGCCTGCACGGGGTGCGTGTGGCGGATATTCCGTTTTTGTCCGAGCATGCAATGGATGACCCGTGCATCCTCACCAACCCGCGCGCGTCGAGCCAGCGTGATGTTGAGGTCGTTTATGGCGAAGCACTCTGACGACCCGCAACGCGCGCTGTCTGCGCTGCTGGGGCTGGGCGATCAGTCGGCGCGCAAGAGTCACTACCCGGAGCTGACCGCACGCCTGGATGAGCTGGAGGCCGAGCGCAAGCGCTATATCCGCCTCAACGACGAGTTGGAGCAGCGCGTCGCCGCACGCACCGATGAATTGCTGGAAGCCAACCACAACCTGCAGCAGCAGATCGCCCAGCGCGAACAGATCGAACAGGATCTGCGCGACGCCCGCGACGCCGCCCAGGCCGCCAACCGCAGCAAGGACAAGTACCTCGCTGCCGCCAGCCATGACCTGCTGCAACCACTGAACGCCGCACGGCTTTTGATCGCCACCTTGCGTGAGCGCCAGTTGCCCGATGTCGAGCGGGTACTGGTGGAACGCACGCACCAGGCGCTGGAAGGCGCCGAGGATCTGCTCACCGACCTGCTCGACATCTCGCGACTCGACCAGGCGGCGGTCAAGCCGGATGTGGCCCTGTATCGCCTGGATGAAGTGTTCGCGCCGCTGGTCTCGGAATTCCAGTCGGTGGCCCAGGCGGCCGGGCTGAATTTGCGCGTGCACACCGGGCATTACGCGGTGCGCACCGACCTGCGCTTGTTGACGCGGATTCTGCGTAACTTTCTCAGCAACGCCTGCCGCTACACCGACGACGGCTGCATCCTCCTCGGCGCACGACGCCGGGGCGATTGCCTGCGCCTGGAGGTGTGGGACACCGGGCGCGGGATTGCGGCGGATCGGCTGGAGGCGATTTTCCTTGAGTTCAACCAGCTGGATGTCGGCCGTGCAGCGGATCGCAAGGGGGTGGGGTTGGGCTTGGCGATTGTCGAGCGGATCGCCGAGATCCTTGGCTACCCGATTGCCGTGCGCTCCTGGCCGGGGCGCGGCTCGATGTTCAGCATCGAAGTGCCGCTGAGTGCCGAGATGCCCCTGGCGATCAGCCAACTGCCGGTACAACCGACCACCGGCAATCCGCTGCCGGGGCGGCGCTTGCTGGTGATCGACAACGAAACCAGCATCCTCGAAAGCATGAGCGCGCTGCTCGAACAGTGGGGCTGCGAAGTGCTCACCGCCACCGACCAGGCCGGTGCGATGGCGGTGTTGCGGGGCAGGGCGCCGGAGTTGATCCTCGCCGACTATCACCTCGACCACGGCGTGGTCGGCTGCGAGGTGGTCAAGCAGTTGCGCGAGCATTTCGCCTGCAAGATCCCCGCGGTGATCATCACCGCCGACCGCACCGACCAATGCCGTCGCGCCTTGCGTCGGCTGGATGCGCCGTTGCTGAACAAACCGGTCAAGCCCGGCAAGTTGCGGGCGGTGTTGAGCCAGTTGCTCAGCTGAATATCCAGGTCCAGCTATGTAAACCCGATCCTCTGTGGGAGCGGGCTTGCTCGCGAATGCGGTGTATCAGTCAATACATTTGCTGACTGACACTCCGCCTTCGCGAGCAAGCCCGCTCCCACATTTGAATCGCTTGATACCCGTCAACACCGCGTGCGGCAAAATGCACCATGCTCAAGGCCCGATCTAGAGCCTTGGAGCACCCGATGAGCGCTGCACCCTTCAAATTGCCCTTGGGCCTGGTCATCGCCGTACTGGTGATGGCCGGGGTGCTGCTGTTGCCGCTGCCGGCGGATTTGCCGGTGGCCGGGCATCGCATGCTGGCGATCCTCGCGTTTGCCGTGGTGGTGTGGATCACCGAGGCGGTGTCCTACGAGGCCAGCGCGATCATGATCACGTCGCTGATGGCGTTCCTGTTGGGCACTGCGCCGTCGCTGCAAGACCCTGCGCATCTGATCGGCACCAGCCCGGCCATCAGCATGGCGTTGACCGGGTTCTCCAACCCGGCGCTGGCGCTGGTGGCGGGCGCGCTGTTTATCGCGGCGGCCATGACCCACACCGGCCTGGACCGGCGCATTGCGTTGGTGACGCTGAGCCGGGTCGGCACCAGCACCCGGCGCATCCTGCTGGGGGCGATTGCCGTGACCATCCTGCTCAGCCTGGTGGTGCCCAGCGCCACGGCGCGCAGTGCCTGTGTGGTGCCGATCATGATGGGCGTGATCGCTGCATTCGGCGTGGACAAGCGCTCGAACATCGCCGCCGCGATCATGATCGTGGTGGCCCAGGGCACCAGTATCTGGAACGTCGGCATCCAGACTGCTGCGGCGCAGAACCTGCTCACCGTCGGTTTCATGGACAAGATGCTTGGCCAGCGCGTGTCGTGGATCGACTGGCTGATCGCCGGGGCGCCGTGGGCGTTGATCATGTCGGCGGTGCTGTTGTTCCTGGTGCTCAAGCTGCTGCCGCCGGAGACCGATAGCATTCCCGGTGGCAAGGAGGCGGTGGCCCAGTCACTGGTGGACATCGGCCCGATGACCGGGCCGCAGAAACGCCTGCTGAGCGTGTCGGTATTGTTGCTGCTGGCCTGGGCCACCGAAGGGCGCCTGCACAACTTCGACACCACCTCGACCACTTACGCCGGGCTGGTGTTCCTGCTGCTGCCGGGGCTTGGGGTGATGACCTGGAAGGATGTGCAGTCGCGCATTCCGTGGGGCACGGTGATTGTGTTTGGTGTGGGCATCAGCCTGGGCACCGCGCTGCTGACCACCCAGGCCGGGCAATGGCTGGGCTCCCAGGTGGTGGCGCATACCGGCCTGGATCAAGTCGGGCCGCTGGGGGTGTTTGCGATCCTGGGCGCGTTTTTGATCCTGATTCATTTGGGCTTCGCCAGCGCCACGGCGCTGACCTCGGCGTTGCTGCCGATTTTGATTGCGGTGTTGCAGACTTTGCCTGGGGAATTCAGTCGGTTGGGCATGACCATGTTGCTGGGGTTTGTAATGAGCTACGGGTTTATCCTGCCGATCAATGCGCCGCAGAATATGGTGTGTTTGGGCACCGGGACGTTTACGGCGCGGCAGTTTGCCAAGGTGGGGATTCTGGTGACGCTGATCGGCTATGGCTTGATGCTGGTGTTCGCTGCCACTTACTGGAGCTGGCTGGGCTGGATCTGACTCAGAACACGCCGCAGATCCAATGTGGGAGCGGGCTTGCTCGCGAATGCGCAGTGTCAGTCAGCAAATGTAGTGACTGATCCACCGCATTCGCGAGCAAGCCCGCTCCCACACAAGCCTGCTCCCACATTTTTTCCGGCGCACACTTCAGTCATCATTTGTACCTTCTCGATGGCAAGATGAACTTCGCTCAGGTTTACTGTCTCTGAGTACCGGTTTACCTGAGTCGTCGAATGGACAAATACACCCCCCGCACCTGGCAGCCCCACGAGCGGCCGAGCCTGCCCGGTTCGCCGTCCACCCCGTTGCACCCGACGCCCAAGCGCTGGCTGTTCGCACTGGTCGGCGTGCTGGTGGCAATCACCGGCGGCTTGGGCAACGCGCTGGTCATCGCCAACCTGCAATACCTGCAAGGCGCCCTCGGTGCGACCACTGCGGAAATGGCCTGGCTGCCCGCCGCCTATGTGATGACCAACGTGTGCATGAACCTGTTGCTGGTGAAGTTCCGCCAGCAGTTCGGCCTGCGTGCGTTTACCGAGGTGTTCCTGGTGCTGTACGCGCTGGTGACCTTCGGGCACTTGTTCGTCAACGACCTCAGTTCGGCGATTGCGGTGCGGGCGGCCCACGGCATGGTCGGCGCGGCACTGAGTTCGTTGGGCTTGTATTACATGATCCAGGCCTTCCCGGCCAAGTGGCGTTTGAAATCCCTGGTGCTGGGCCTCGGCACGGCACAACTGGCGTTGCCGCTGGCGCGGTTGTTCTCCGAGGACTTGCTGCAAATTGCCGAATGGCGCGGCTTGTACCTGTTCGAACTGGGCCTGGCGCTGATCTGCCTGGGCTGTGTGTTCCTGCTCAAGTTGCCGCCTGGTGATCGTTTCAAGACCTTCGAAAAACTCGACTTCCTGACCTTCGCCCTCTTGGCCAGCGGCGTGGCCCTGCTGTGTGCGGTGCTGTCCCTGGGCCGGATCGACTGGTGGCTGGAAGCGCCGTGGATCGGCGTCGCCTCGGCGTGTTCCCTGGTATTGATCATGGCTGGCCTGGCCATCGAGCATAACCGCGCCAACCCGATGCTGATGACCCGCTGGCTGGGCAGCGGGGTGATGATCCGGCTGGCGTTGGCGGTGATCCTGATCCGCATGGTGCTGTCCGAGCAGTCCACCGGCGCCGTGGGGTTCATGCAGGTGCTGAACATGAGCTACCAGCAAATGCACACGTTGTACCTGGTGATGCTGGCCGGGGCGATTGCCGGGCTTGCGGTCAGCGCGTTGACGATCAACCCGGCGCATCTGCTGATGCCTCTGGTGATTTCCCTGGCGTTGATGGCCACAGGTTCGGTGATGGACAGTTTCTCCAGCAACCTGACCCGCCCGCAGAACCTGTACATCAGCCAGTTCCTGCTAGGCTTCGGCGGCACGTTCTTCCTTGGGCCGACCATGGTGCTGGGCACCAAGAACGTGCTGGCCAACCCGCGCAATCTGGTGAGTTTTTCAGTGATGTTCGGCATTTGCCAGAACCTCGGCGGCCTGATCGGCGCGGCGTTGCTGGGTACGTTCCAGATCGTGCGCGAGAAGTTTCATTCGAGCATGATCGTCGAACACCTGACCCTGCTGGACCCGCGTGTGGCCGCGCGGGTGGCGAGCGGTGGCTCGGCCTACGGTGGTGTGATCGCCGACCCCGAGTTGCGCAACCTCATGGGCATCCGCAGTCTCGCGACGGCGGCCACCCGTGAGGCGAATGTGATGGCTTACAACGATGTGTTCATGCTGATCGCGATCATCGCGATGCTGACCATGATCTGGATCTTTATCCGCAGTCTGTGGCTGATGAGTACCACTCGAGCAGCCACTCCCGTTCAACCCAGCGGCGCACCTACATGACCGAACCTTCAACCACGACCACCACCGCCATCGCCGCCACCCCCGAAGGCAGCACGCCGCCGGGCGCGGTGCCCACCGAACTGCGCCCGCTGCGGGTGCGGATCATCTCGTCCCTGGGCTTTGCCGCGATTGCCATTGTCGGCGTGCTGATCGTGCTTTACGCCTGGCAACTGCCGCCGTTCAGCAGTGCAGTGGAAACCACCGAAAACGCCCTGGTGCGCGGGCAGGTCACGATCATCGGGCCGCAGCTCAGCGGCTACGTGTTTGAAGTCCCGGTGCAGGACTTCCAATACGTAAAGACCGGCGACCTGCTGGTGCGCCTGGATGATCGCATCTACAAACAGCGCCTCGACCAGGCGCTGGCACAGTTGGCGGTGCAAAAGGCGTCGCTGGCCAACGTGGTGCAGCAGCGCAACAGCGCCGAAGCCACCATCAAGCTGCGCCAGGCGGCGTTGGCGGACAGTGAGGCGCAGGCGCGCAAGAGCACCGCGGATTTGCGCCGCAATGAAGAGCTGATCAGCGATGGTTCGGTGTCCCGGCGCGAGCTGGACGTGACCCGTGCCGCGAACGCGCAGACCCTCGCGGCGGTGGCCCAGGCCCAGGCGAGCCTGGAAATCGCGCGGCAGGATTTACAGACGGTGATCGTCAATCGCGGTTCCCTGGAAGCGGCGGTGGCGAGTGCGGATGCGGCGGTGGAACTGGCGCGGATCGACCTGTCGAACACGCGCATCACCGCACCACGTGACGGCCAGCTGGGGCAGATTGGCGTGCGCCTGGGTGCCTACGTCAACTCCGGCGCGCAACTGATGGCACTGGTGCCGCCGCAGTTGTGGGTGATCGCAAACATGAAGGAAACCCAGATGGACAACGTGCAGGTGGGGCAACCCGTGACGTTCACCGTGGATGCACTGAACCACCGCAAGTTTCATGGCACGGTGCAGCATATTTCACCGGCCACCGGGTCGGAGTTCAGCCTGTTGCAGGCAGACAATGCCACCGGCAATTTTGTGAAAATTGCCCAGCGGGTGCCGGTGCGGATTACGGTGGATGCGGATCAGGCCGAGAGTGAACGGCTGAGGCCGGGGTTGTCCGTGGTGGTCAGTATCGACACCGCAGGGCGCCTCAAAAACAGCCCACCCTGACACTGACACAACAGCGATCAAAACTGTGGAAGCGGGCTTGCTCGCGAAAGCGGTGTGCCAGGCGCTGAATGAGTTACTGCGCCACCGTATTCGCGAGCAAGCCCGCTCCCACAGTTGGAAGGTATTTCAGCTTGAATGACAGATGTGCCGACTGGTTTTGTTCCAGCAACTTCAACCCCGGCTTGCCGGGCAGATGATGGGCATTCACCGGGTGGCTTACCGGCTCGATGCAAAAGAACTCCAACCCCGGCGGGCAGTAGAGCAGGAAGTAATCGGCGCCGCTGGCCTGGCATTCCAGGGCGTAACCCAGGTCCGGTTGCTCGATGCGGCACTGCCCATCCCAGTGACAGAAGCCGTTGTCGACCAGGCCGTCGGGCAGGCCTTTCAACTGCTGGAAATCCCAATCCACTGGCACCGGCGCCAGGCCCGTGGGCAGTTTCGCCGCATCACTGAGCCACACCTGCGAAGCCTTGGCCTGCAACCGCGTGCCGGGTGTGCGGGGCAAATACGGATGCAGTCCCAACCCATGCCACGCGGCTTTCTCGGCCAGGTGCGTGACCGTTAACGCGATGTTCAACTCACCGTCCCGCAAGCCAAAGCGTTGCTCGGCGCGATAGGCGAACGGTGTGTCGCACAACACCTGCATCACCACTTCATCCGCCGACTGGCTGACCACCTGCCACGCCTGCTGCCACGCCGAACCGTGGATCGGCAACGGGTCGGTGCGGCTGTTGGGTTGCAGGGCCAGCCAGCCGTCGGGGTTGTTGAAGCCGCCTGCCGCGATGCGGTTGGACCAGGGCGCGAGTGGGTAGCAGCCCAGTTTGCCCGGCAGGCCGCTGTTCACGGCGTGCTCATCGCTGTGGCGCAACAATGGCTGGCCGGTGGCGATGACCTGCCAGTTGACGATGCTGCCGCCGATGGCGGGGGCCAGGGTGAGGTGGGTGAGGGCGTCTTTGAGTTCGATCATCAGGGCTGTCCCGTCAGAGGGTGAAAGTCGGCTCGGGCAAACCCTGCACGCCAGGATTGAGGGCAAACACGCCACCCGACAGCGACTGTTCGCTCGGGTCATCGCGGATCGAGGTGACGAACAGTGTGTCCAACCGGCTGCCGCCAAAGGCGCACATGGTGGGCTTTTTCACCGGGACGCTGAGGGAGCGGTCGAGGCGTCCGTCGGGGGTGAAACGGTGGATCAGCCCGGCGTCGTTGGCGCAGATCCAGTAGCAACCGTCGGCGTCCACTGCGGCGCCGTCGGGGCGGCCGGGGTGCTGGTGCATGTCCACGAATAGGCGGCGGTTGGATGGCGTGCCGCTGTCGATGTCGTAGTCGAATGCCCAGATCTGTTGCACCAACGGGTGAGAGTCCGAGGCGTACATCGTGCGCCCATCGGGGCTGAAGGCCAGGCCGTTGAGGGTGATGAAACCGTCCAGTTCGGCATGGGGCGCCTGGCCAGCGGTGTACCGATACAGAATGCCTGCGGCCGCATTCAAGCCCATGTCCAGCACCATGCTGCCGGCCCAGAAGCGGCCCTGGCGATCACAGCGGCCATCGTTCAGGCGCATGTCCGCGCGGGGGTGTTCGACGCGTTCCAAGGGCGTGCTGTCGAGGCTGCCGTCGTTGTGCGCGGTGAGCTGGAAAAAGCCGCTTTCCATGCCGGCGACCCAGTTGCCCGCCGTCGTGCGGGCAATGCAGGCGAGCATCTGCGGGGCTTTCCAGGCGGCGATGTGGCCGCTGGCGGCGCTCCAGCGTTGCAGGCCGCCGTGGGGGATGTCCACCCAGTACAGTGCGTTTTCTGCGGGCACCCACACCGGGCATTCGCCTACGGCGTTGCGGGCGTCGACAATCAGTTCTGCACTCATGGGTCAGTCCCCGAACGGCCCGGCCGCGCAGAAGGCGCCGCCCTGGTAGACCTTGGCCGGATCATCGGCGGCCACTGGTGGCAGGGCTTCGACCTGGGCGCGGAACACTTCGGAGTTATCCTTGGGCGCGTAGCCCAGGTGTGCGGCGTAGCGGTTGTCCCACCAGGTGTCGAGGTTATCCGACATGCCGTAGACCACGGTGTGGCCGACGTCTGGCGTGTACAGCGCGCGTTCGAGCAGTTGGGTCAGGTCATCGAAGCTTAGCCAGGTGTGCATCATGCGGCGGTTCTGCGGTTGCGGGAACGACGAGCCGATGCGGATGCTCACGGTCTGGATGCCGTAGCGATCGAAGTAGAAACTGGCCATGTCCTCGCCGTAGGACTTGGACAGGCCGTAGTAGCTGTCCGGGCGACGGGGCGAATGGGCGTCGAGGATTTCACCTTGTTTGTGAAAGCCGATCACGTGGTTGGAACTGGCGAAGATCACACGTTTGACCCCATGCCGACGTGCAGCTTCGTAGATATGGAAAATCCCGCTGATGTTGGCGCCGAGGACCTCTTCAAAGGAGCGCTCCACCGATACACCGCCAAAGTGCAGGATGGCGTCGACGCCTTCCACCAACTGGTGCACGGCTTGTTTGTCGGCGAGGTCGCAGGGTTGGACTTCTTCGGCGTCGTCAGCGGCCGGGGCCATCTCGGCGATGTCCGACAGGCGCAGTACGCGGGCATAAGGGCGCAGGCGTTTACGCAGGACTTTGCCCAGGCCACCGGCGGCACCAGTGAGCAGCAGGCGGTTGAAGGGAGCGGGAGTGGTCGTGGTCATGGGCGTTCCATTGTTGTTGTAGGTTGTCGTATGACTAGGCCAAAGTATCGTTACAGATTCCCCGGCTTGTCAACGCTCCTTGCGGCGAATGCAATTCAAGTGTGGGAGCGGGCTTGCTCGCGAAAGCGGTGTGTCAGTTACAGGTGTGCTGACTGATCCACCGCTTTCGCGAGCAAGCCCGCTCCCACAGGGGGATTTGCGTTGGCTGCACAGGCGGGTTCGACGTGAATGTTTACAGCAGTGAAATCGGGTAGCTGATGAAGAGTCGGTTCTCGTCGAACTCATTGTTGCTGAAGTCGCGACGCATGGTCGAGTTTCGCCATTTCACGTTCAGGTTCTTCAGCGCGCCACTTTGCACGGTGTAGGCCAGTTCCGACTCGCGGCCCCATTCCTTGCCGTCGGTGATCGTTCCGGTGTGCACGTTACTGCCACTGATGTAGCGATTCATCAGCGTCAGCCCCGGCACGCCAAGCACCACGAAGTTGAAGTCGTGCCGCACCTGCCAGGACTTTTCCTTGGCGTTGTCGTAGCTGGCGTTGTAGCTGTCGTTGGCCAGGGTGCCGCCGCTGGTGCCGTTGATCTTCATCCAGGCGCTGTCGCCGGTGAGTTTCTGCAGGCCCACATAGAAGGTGTTGCCGCCGTAGCGTGCCGAGAGCAGGGCGAAAGCGGTCTTGTTGTCGAGGTCGCCAGCCAGGGCGCTGCCGTCTTCCTTGCCGGTGAAGAAACCGAGGTTGGCGCCCAGGGTCCAGTCGCCTACGGGCTGGCTGTGCGTGAGGTTGAGGTACTGTTGCTGGTAGATGTCGCTGAGTTCGGCGTACCACAGGCCGACCTGGGTGCGCTTTTCGTTGAAGCTGTATTCGGCGCCGCCGAAGTTGAAACGATCGGAGGTGAACGCGGCTTTGCCGTTCATGAACATGTCTTCCATGCTCGCGTCGTTGCGTGGGCTGTTGCCACGGAACTGGCCGCCGTAGAGGGTCAGGCCGGCGATTTCATTGGAGGTGAG
Source organism: Pseudomonas sp. RP-B7 (assembly GCF_059803535.1). Classification (NCBI taxonomy): domain Bacteria; kingdom Pseudomonadati; phylum Pseudomonadota; class Gammaproteobacteria; order Pseudomonadales; family Pseudomonadaceae; genus Pseudomonas; species Pseudomonas sp. RP-B7. The sequence goes on along the minus strand of NZ_JAPFHC010000046.1, from coordinate 20,686 downwards.
CTGGCCGCCACGAAAGGTCTGGGGCAGGGAGCGGCCGTCGTCGGAGCGCAGGATCGGCAGCACCGGCATCCATTCGCCGACCTTCAGTTCGGTCTTCGACAAGCGGGTTTTCAGCGCCACGCCCAGGCGTCCGAAGTTGTCTGCCGGGCGGCCGTCGCTGTGGATCGGCAACAATTGGGTGCCACCCGTGCCTTTGCCGCCGTCGAGCTTCTGCGAGTACAGGCCCAGCACGTCAATGCCAAAGCCCACGGTGCCTTGGGTGAAGCCGGACTTGGCGTCGAGAATGAAGTTCTGCGTCCACTCTTGCGCCTTGGCCTGGGGGTTGCTCGGGTTGGTGAAGTTGCGGTTGAAGTAGGCGTTGCGCAGGTTGAGCGTGGCCTTGGCGTCATCGAGAAAGCCGTCGGCGTGGGCGCCGAGGGGCAGGGTGACGATCAGGCTGCCGAGGCTGACAAGGCCCAGGCGTACGCAGGAATTGCGGGCGAATTGACTCACAGTGGAGCTCCCTTGCTTTGTTGTTTTTATTATTTGTCGTACGTCGTCGTACAACATTGAGCTGAGTATTTGCGTGGTTTGTGGGGGTTGTCAATCAGAAGTTATACGATGACCTGGTTCGCCACCGTTTATAGAATGGGCACGGTTCAAGTGTGGGAGCGGGTTTGTGTGGGAGCGGGCTTGCTCGCGAATACGGTGGATCAGCCAATACGGCTGTAACTGACACACCGCTTTCGCGAGCAAGCCCGCTCCCACACAAGCCCGCTCCCACATTTGGATTGATGTTCGACTTGAGGGGGCTACTGGGTCATGACCATCGGCGGCAGGGTGCCGAGGAGGGACACGGCGGCGACCGCTGAAATGCCCAGCAGCCACTCCAGCAGCACACTGGCCTTCAGGCTGCCTTGGCGTTCGTCACAGCGTTCGATTCGTAATCGATTCAACAGCGCCAGGGCGAGCATGCCCAGCACCAGCATCACCTTGATCAGCAGAATCAACGCGAAACCGCTGAACAGCGGCGTTGGCCATAGCTGACCAGTCAGCACGCGTACGTTGATCAACCCGGTCACCAACAATCCCGCGACCAAGCCATAGCCCACGCCGCTGAACCGCCGCAAGATCGGCTCCAGCGCATAGCCCTGGGTTTGGCGCAGGATCAACACCAGCACCCACAAACCGCCGAGCCAGGCGCCGACGCAGGCCAGGTGCACCACCTGATTGAGGATCAGCAGGCGCCCGCTGAGCCCATCGAGCATCGCGCCATGGCCCACGGGGGCGAGGGTGGCCAGCAGCAACGCGATCAGCGGCAGGCGCAGCGTCGGCCAGGGTTTGATCAATGCGGTCAACAGCAACAGGTTGAGCAGCAGATGCCACACCCACACCTGGCCAAAAAACGTCTTGCCCAGCACCAACTCGACGGTGGTCGGTTGCCATGCGGCGTCCCAACTGCCAGCCATGCTGGCGGTGATCAGCAGCAGCCAGGTGATCCCAGACAACAGCGCGACCCAGGCCAGTGCCCGGGTGCCGCGCAGCAGTTGCCGGTCCAGCGCCGGTTGCACTTCGTTGCCGAGCAGCCAGGGCTTGAGCACGCAGGCCCCGAACATCAACAGCACCGCAATGAAATGCACGAAACGGCACAGCACCAACAGCGTCGCCATGGCTTATTGGCCGACCTTGAAGCTGTATTCACCGTTGCTCTTGTGGGTGTCGACCGATACCGCGTTCCACACCACCTTGTAGTTGCCGGCAGCCAGCGGCGCGGCAGGGGTGACCACCAGGGTTTTCTTGTCCTTGTCCGGGGTTGCCAGGCCCTTGATGGCGACTTCGGTGCCGTCTTTGCTCAGGGAGACCTTGGTGAAGGTGGCTTCGACGCCTTCGCTGAAGGTCAGGCGCAGGTCGGCGGGCGCGGCGACGGTGCTGTCGGCGGCGGGCGTGGCGCTTTTCAGGTGGGCGTGGGCAAAGGCCGCCGAAGCGCCCAGCAGGGAAGCGAGCAGGGTAAGGGTGGTCAGGGTCTTTTTGATCAACATTGTTCAATACCAATCAATGGGGAGAAGCGGGCAGTGTACGAAGTTTCGGTATGGCCTGTCGCCGCGATCTAGAGCCGGTGGTAGTCTCTAACCCATGTTGTTGTCGGGGAGCCCTCATGGGCAATCACAAGATTGGCATTCGTCGGGTCAACGTCGAGAAAATCCTGCTGGCGGCAGAGAAGATCTTCGCCGAAAAGGGCTATGGCAGCACCGCCATGGCCGACATCGCTGAAGAAGTGCAACTGCCGCGTTCCAACCTGCACTACTACTTCACCACCAAGAGCGAGCTGTACAGCGCGGTGCTGTTCGACCTGCTGGAAGTGTGGAAGCAGGACGCCCTGAGCTTCGAGACCTTCGATGACCCGCGCGTGGTGCTCAGCAGCTACATCCGCGCCAAGATGCAACGCTCGCGCACGCGGCCGTATGGCTCGAAAGTCTGGGCCAACGAAATCATCCACGGTGCGCCCACACTGGGTGAGGCGTTGGATGCCAGCCTGTACGACTGGGCCAAGATGAAAGAGGCGAAGATTCGCCAGTGGGTGGAGGACAAGCGCATCCTGCCGGTGGAACCGTCGAGCCTGCTGTACATGATCTGGGCGTCGACCCAGCACTACGCGGACTTTGATCACCAGGTGAAGATTCTGAATGATCACCAGCCGTTGTCGGATATGCAGTTCGAGCGGGCGATCCAGACGGTGACCGGGGTGATTTTGCGCGGGATTGGGTTGGAGCCCTGATTTTTGTGGTGGGGCTGAGGGCCTCTTCGCGAGCAAGCCCGCTCCCACAGTGGACCGCATTTTATCTGGAGGAATGCGGTTGAATGTGGGAGCGGGCTTGCTCGCGAAGGCGGCTTAAAGGACTACACAGCCTCCCGATATGGATTACGCGGGTCCTGCGTCCAATTCAAATACGGCTTGCCCGTGTCTATCGCCACCATCTCGATGCAGTCCGCTACCGGGCAGGTGATCTGGCACAGGTTGCAGCCCACGCACTCGTCATCGATGACCTCGTATAGGTGCGTGCCATCCGCCTGTTTCAAACTCGCAATCGCCTGGTGCGAGGTGTCCTCGCAGGCAATATGGCAACGTCCGCAACCTATGCATGCCGCCTGATCGATCTTGGCGATGACCTGGTAGTTGATGTCGAGGTACTTCCAGTCCGTGGTGTTGCCCACCGCCCGCCCGGAGAATTCCTGCAAGCTCTTGTAGCCCTGGCTGTCCATCCACCGCGACAGCCCGTCCTTCATCTCTTCCACAATCCGGAACCCATGCAGCATCGCCGCCGTGCACACCTGCACCGCGCCGCAGCCAAGGGCCACGAACTCCGCCGCATCGCGCCAGTTGCCGATGCCGCCAATGCCGCAGATCGGCAGGCCCTGGGTCTGCGGGTCGCGGGCAATTTCGGCGACCATGTTCAGCGCGATCGGCTTGACCGCCGAGCCGCAATAACCGCCGTGGGTGCTTTGGCTGCCGACCACGGGCAGGGCGACCATGCGCTCCAGGTCCACGCTGGTGATGGAGTTGATGGTGTTGATCAGCGACACCGCATCCGCGCCGCCGCGATAGGCCGCCCGCGCCGCCACGCGGATGTCGGTGATGTTCGGTGTGAGCTTGACGATCACCGGCAGCGAGCAATAGGTCTTGCACCAGCGCGTCACCTGCTCGACGTACTCCGGCACTTGGCCGACCGCTGCGCCCATGCCGCGCTCGGGCATGCCGTGGGGGCAGCCGAAGTTCAGCTCGATACCGTCGCAGCCGGTGGCTTCCACCAGGGGCAGGATGTTTTTCCAGGATTGCTCCACACACGGCACCATCAGCGAGACGATCAGCGCGCGGTCGGGCCAGTCTTTTTTCACCTGGGTGATTTCCCGCAGGTTGATCTCCAGGGAGCGGTCGGTGATCAGCTCGATATTGTTGATGCCCAGCACTTCGCGGTTGGCGCCGTAGTGCGCCGAGTAACGTGACGACACGTTGACCGCCGCCGGGTCTTCACCCAGGGTTTTCCAGACCACGCCGCCCCAGCCGGCTTCGAAGGCGCGGACTACGTTGTAGGCCTTGTCGGTGGGTGGCGCAGAGGCCAGCCAGAATGGATTGGGGGCTTTGATACCGGCGAACACAATCGAGAGATCGGCCATTACGCAGCCTCCATATTCAGCATGAGTTGGGCGTGCATGGCAATGGCTGCCAGCTTGCCGTGTTGCACCGCCTGCACGGTGAGGTCCTGGCCGAGGCTGACGCAATCGCCGCCGGCATACACCCCGGGAATGCTGGTGCGCAGCTGCTCGTCGACAAAGATCCGCTCGCCGACGCGTTGCAGTTGCTGGGCCAGTGGATCGTGCAGCGCCGCGTTGTCGAAGCCTTGGCCGATGGCTTTGAAGATCGCATCGGCGGCCAGTTCGAAGGTTTCGCCGGTGGGGTGCAGGCGGCCGTTTTCCAGGCGTGTGCGCAGGAAACGCATGCCGCGTACGTGGCCTTGGTCATCCAGCAGGACTTCTTCGGGTTGGGCCCAGGTCAGCAGGCGCACCTGGTTGGCTTTGGCGATGTCTTGCTCATGCTGGGTGGCGCCCATGTCCGCCAGGCCACGGCGGTACACCAGGTTTACATCGCGGGCGCCGAGGCGGGCCATCTGCACGGCCATGTCGATGGCGGTGTTGCCGGCGCCGAGCACGATGCAACGGTCGGCCAGGGGCAGTTGGGTGAGGTCATCGGCCTGGCGCAGTTCGCGGATGTAGTCGGTGGCGGCGAGCAGCCCGGGGGCATCTTCATGGGGCAGGCCCAGTTGTTTGCTGGCAGCCAGGCCGAGGCCGAGGAACACTGCGTCGAACTGCTGGTGCAGGTCGCTCAGCGTGAGGTTGTCGCCCAGGCGCTGGCCGTGGCGGATCTCGATGCCGCCGATCTGCAGGAGGAAATCCAGTTCCTTCTGGGCGAAGTCATCCACCAGTTTGTACTTGGCGATCCCGTATTCATTCAGGCCGCCGGCTTTTTCCCGGGCTTCGAAGATCACCACGTCATGGCCGTGCAGGGCGCTGCGATGGGCACAGGCCAGACCGGCGGGCCCGGCGCCGACCACGGCGATGCGCTTGCCGGTGGACGCCGCGCGGTGGAACGGGTGTTCGCTGAAGTGCGCGTTGTCCACGGCGTAGCGTTGCAGCAGGCCGATCAGCACGGGGGCGCATTCCTCGGCGTTGTTGCGCACGCAGGCTTGCTGGCACAGGATTTCGGTGGGGCAAACCCGGGCGCAGCTGCCGCCGAGGATGTTGGCCGAGAGGATTTTCTGCGCGGCGCCTTGCACGTTGTCGGTGTGGATATTGCGGATGAACGACGGGATGTCGATCTCACTGGGGCATGCGTTCACGCACGGCGCGTCGTAGCAGTACAGGCAGCGCGAGGCTTCCAGTTGGGCCTGGCGGGCGTTGAGGGGCGGTGCCAGGTCGGTGAAGTGGCCGGCGAGGGTGGGTCCATCCTCGGTGGGATGGGGGAGGTGGGTCAGGGTCTGGATCACGGGTTTGGCCTCACGGTTATTGAGGTACTGCCTCTGATGGGCATTGGTTTTTGTGTTGCCTGTGCTGGCCTCTTCGCGAGCAAGCCCGCTCCCACATTGGATTGGGTTCACATATTTTTATTTGTGAATACAGTCAGTGTGGGAGCGGGCTTGCTCGCGAAGGCGGTGTCAGCGTTTCACAGCCATGGGCCTGGAATGCGCAGCCCGCTTGCTCAACTGCTCAAACACCGGCGGATACGCCGGCCGCTCCACATACCGCCCGGCACCGCGCTCGGCGCGCAGGTCGCCATCGGCCCAGACCAGCTTGCCCTGGCTGATGGTATGGCTCGGCACGCCGCGCACGGTCTTGCCTTCGAAGATGTTGAAGTCGACTTGTTGATGGTGGGTCTTGGCGGAAATCGTCCGCGTACCCTCGGGGTCCCACAGCACCAGGTCGGCATCCGCGCCCACCCGGATCGCGCCTTTGCGCGGGTAGAGGTTGAAGATCTTCGCGGTGTTGGTGGAGGTCAGCGCAACGAAGTCCTGCATCGACAGGCGCCCACTGTTGACGCCTTCGTCCCACAGCACCGCCATGCGGTCTTCGATACCGGCAGTGCCGTTGGGGATCTTGCTGAAGTCGTCACGCCCGGCGGCTTTTTGCTCGGCGCAGAAGCAGCAGTGGTCGGTGGCGGTGGTGTGCAGGTTGCCCGATTGCAGCCCCTGCCAGAGCGCCTCCTGATGCCCGCGTGGGCGGAACGGCGGGCTCATTACGTAGCCCGCGGCGGTTTGCCAGTCGGGGTGGCGGTAGACGCTGTCGTCCAGCAGCAGGTGGCCGGCGAGGACTTCGCCATACACCGGCTGGCCTTTGCCACGGGCGTAGGTGATTTCATCCAGCGCTTCTTTGGTGGAGACATGCACCAGATACAGCGGTGTGCCGATGGTTTCGGCGATGCGGATCGCGCGGCTGGCCGCTTCGCCTTCGACCTGGGAGGGGCGCGACAGTGGATGCGCTTCCGGCCCGGTAATGCCCTGGGCCATCAGCTTGCGTTGCAGGTGATACACCAGCTCGCCGTTTTCGGCGTGCACGGTGGGCACCGCGCCCAGTTCCAGGCAGCGCTCGAAGCTGGCTACCAGGGTATCGTCCGCCGCCATGATCGCGTTCTTGTAGGCCATGAAGTGCTTGAAGCTGTTGATGCCGTGGTGGTTGACCAGTTCGGCCATCTCTTCGCGGACCTGCTCGCTCCACCAGGTGATCGCCACGTGGAAGCCGTAGTCGGCGGCGGATTTTTCCGCCCAGCCGCGCCATTGGTGAAAGGCTTCGAGCAAGGACTGCTGCGGGTTGGGAATTACAAAGTCGATGATCGAGGTGGTGCCCCCCGCCAGGCCTGCCGCCGTGCCACTGAAAAAATCTTCGCTGGCCACGGTGCCCATGAAGGGCAGTTGCATATGGGTGTGGGGGTCGATGCCGCCGGGCATCAGGTATTGGCCGCTGCCGTCGAGTATTTCAGTGCCGGCGGGTATATCCAGGTTTGTACCAATAGCCCGGATTAGACCGCCTGCGCATAAAACATCGGCGCGGTAACTTTCATCATGGGTAATAACGGTGGCGCCACGGATCAACAGCGACATGTCGAGTTCCTCACAGGCTTGACCGGCTTGTGCCAGTTCTAAGTGTTGTAATGCTGCTGGCCGATGAGTGGTTTATTCCTGTCATCGGTGACAGGAATAGAAACTAGCCCGAGTTTTTCGATTGAGCAAGCAGAATTTACATAAACTTATATCGTGTTTAAGTGCATGATTTTTAAAGACAAAAAACAATAATCACCAAAATGAGGCGTGTGTTCACCGTTTTGACGCACTTGACAGGTTCATAAATTGAGCAACATTTCTTATTGCAAATCAGACGCTTGAGATATGCCGCTTGACGGCGCTAGGAAATAAAAATAATTGTGTTGCACCAGATTGAGTCCTGACAGTTCGGGCAACTTCCAGATTATTTAGCCTGAGTAACCTGGCAAGTACCCTGGGTTCAATCGGAAAGCTGATAAACATCAGTTGGTTATATAAGCGGTGCGGGTAGCGGGGCAGTGGTCGGCACGGTTATTGAGTGCAGTGGCGGCTGGCCGGGCCCGTGATGTCATGTTGTTTACGAGGTACTCCGGCCATCCGGCGCAACACGCTGGGTGAGCAACAATAATTCGAAAAAACCGTGGAGCGGCCATGCAACAGAACAGATCGCAAGTCATTGAACGCAACGGCCTGTACGAACTCGACGCCGGCCCCGACGTCCTCGACAGCCCGCGCTATAACCACGACATGGCACCGACCAAGGTGCATGAACGAACCTGGAACAAATGGCACATCACCGCGCTGTGGGTCGGCATGTCGATCTGCGTGCCCACCTATACGCTGGGTGGCGTGCTGACGGCGTATTTCGGCTTGTCGGTGGGCGAGGCGCTGATGGCGATTTTGCTGGCCAACATCGTGGTGCTGATCCCGCTGACCCTCAATGCCTTTCCTGGCACCAAGTACGGGATTCCATTCCCGGTGTTGCTGCGTTCGTCGTTCGGCATTCTTGGCTCCAACGTGCCGTGCCTGATCCGCGCGCTGGTGGCGTGCGGCTGGTTTGGTATCCAGACGATGTTTGGCGGGCTCGCGATCCACCTGTTCCTGGGCTCGGTTTTCGAGGGCTGGAAGTCCCTCGGGGGTACCGGCGAAGTGATCGGCTTCATGATTTTCTGGACGTTGAACCTCTGGGTGGTGCTGCGCGGCGCCGAGTCGATCAAGCGCCTGGAGACCCTCTCGGCACCGCTGTTGGTGGCGGTCGGGATTGGTTTGCTGGTGTGGGCGATGCCCAATGTGTCCATCAGCGAGTTGATGGCGATCCCGCCGAAACGCCCGGAAGGCGCGAGCCTCACCGGTTACTTCATGGCCGGCCTGACCGCAATGGTGGGCTTCTGGGCCACCTTGTCGCTGAATATTCCCGACTTCAGCCGCTACGCGAAAAGCCAGAAAGACCAGATCCTCGGGCAGATCTTCGGCCTGCCGCTGACCATGTTCCTGTTCGCCGCCCTCGGCGTGATCATGACCGCGGCGTCGGTGAAACTGGTCGGCGTGAGTGTGTCCGACCCGGTGACGTTGATCGGGCATATCCAGAGCCCGGTGTGGGTGGCGATTGCAATGTTGCTGATCATCATCGCGACCCTGTCCACCAATACGGCGGCGAACATTGTCTCGCCGACCAATGACTTCCAGAACATCGCGCCCAAGCTGATCAACCGCACCACGGCGGTGATTCTCACCGGGTTGGTGGGGCTGGTGTTGATGGGGCATGAACTGCTGAAAAAGCTCGGGCTGATCGTTTCCGATGTGAGCCTGGAGACCGTCTACTCCAACTGGTTGCTCGGCTATTCGAGCCTGCTGGGACCGATCGCCGGGATCATGGTGGTGGACTACTTCATCACCCGCAAACAACAACTCGACCTTGCCGGTTTGTACCGCGATGACGTGTACCCGGCGTGGAACTGGAGCGGGTTTATCGCGTTTGGCGTGCCTGTGGTGCTGACGTTGCTGTCGTTGGGCAGCGATGCGTTCAGCTGGTTCTACAGCTACGGCTGGTTTACCGGCTCGGCGTTGGGTGGGTTGTTGTATTACGGCTTGAATGCCAAGCGCGGGGCCAGTCCGGTTGCCGTCAAGACTTGACCTCTTTTCACTGTTGCAAAGGGTTCAAACCATAAGAAATGTAGCCTGAGGAGATCCCCAATGAACGCTGCCCTCGACGTTCTGCAATCGCCCCATCAGCACATCAACCGTGACCGCCTGTGGCAGTCGCTGATGGACCTGGCCAGGCTCGGCGCCACGCCCAAGGGCGGCGTGTGTCGCCTGGCCCTTACCGACCTCGACCGCCAGGCCCGCGACCTGTTCGTGCAATGGTGCGAAGACGCCGGTTGCACGGTGACGGTCGACGGCATCGGCAACATCTTCGCCCGTCGTCCTGGTCGCAACCCCAACCTGCCCCCGGTGATGACCGGCAGCCACATCGATACCCAGCCCACGGGTGGCAAGTTCGACGGATGCTTCGGCGTGCTCGCCGGTGTGGAAGTCCTGCGCACCCTCAATGACCTCAAGGTGGAAACCGAAGCGCCGTTGGAAGTGGTGGTCTGGACCAATGAAGAAGGCTCGCGCTTTCCTCCGTGCATGATGGGCTCGGGAGTGTTTGCGCAGAAGTTTACCTTGGCCGATACCCTGGCCAAGCAGGATGCCGATGGCGTCTCGGTCGGCGATGCGTTGAATGCCATTGGTTACGCGGGTACACGACCGGAGAGCGGGCACAAGGTTGGCGCCTATTTCGAGGCACATATCGAGCAGGGGCCGATTCTTGAGGACGAGAAAAAGACCATCGGCGTGGTGCTCGGCGCGTTGGGGCAGAAGTGGTTCGACCTGAAGTTGCGCGGCGTTGAAGCCCATGCAGGGCCGACGCCGATGCACCTGCGCAAGGATGCCCTGGTCGGTGCGGCGGCCGTGGTGGCCGCGGTGAATGCCGCGGCGTTGGGGCATCAGCCTCATGCGTGTGGGACAGTGGGTTGCCTGCAGGCTTACCCCGGTTCACGCAACGTGATTCCTGGCGAAGTACGCATGACCCTGGACTTCCGTCATCTGGAAGCGGCGCGGTTGGATTCGATGATCGCCCAGGTACGCCAGGTGATCGACGACACCTGTGCCAAGCATGGCCTGACGTTCGAGATGGTGCCGACGGCGGACTTCCCGCCGCTGTATTTCGATAAGGGCTGCGTGGACGCGGTGCGGGATGCGGCGAACGGGTTGGGCCTGTCGAACATGGATATTGTCAGCGGGGCAGGGCACGACGCGATCTTCGTCGCCGAGCTGGGCCCGGCAGGGATGATTTTTGTGCCGTGTGAAGGGGGTATCAGCCATAACGAAATCGAGAATGCTGCCCCGGATGATCTGGCGGCGGGCTGTGCGGTGTTGCTGCGCGCAATGGTTGCCGCTTCTGCTGCTATCGCCAACGGCAAACTCGCCGCCTGATTGTAGTGAGCGGGCAAGCCCCGCGCTGGGCGGCGAAGCCGCCCCAAACCCAGGCACCTCGGTCTTCCTGAAACACCGCGGCGGACCATTTGGGGCGGCTTCGCCCCCCAGCGCGGGCAAGCCCGCTCACTACAAGGTGTTGTGCCAGCCGCCGCCGAGGGCGGTGAGCAGGCCGACACTTGCTTGCAACTGCCGCGTTTGCACCGCCTGTAATGTCCGCTGTGCCTGCAACGCGGCGGTTTGGGCGGTCACCACATCCAGGTAACTCACGGCGCCCGCCTGGTAGCTGTTCATCGCCAGCGCTTGGGTATGCTGCGCCGCATCTGCCGCCGCTTGTTCATCCTGGGCTTGCTGCTGCAAATCCCGCAGTTGCGCCAGGTTGTCTTCGACTTCGCGCACGGCTCTCAACACCTGGCTGCGGTACTGCGCCGAGGCTTCTTCGAATTCGGCCTTGGCTTGGCGTTCATTGGCGCTCAAACGACCGCCGTCGAAGATCGGCAAGTTGACCAGCGGCCCCAGCGCCCAATAGCGATTGCCTGCCGAAAGCAGGTTGCCGACGCCTTGGGTCTGCCCGCCGATCAAGCCGGTCAAGCTGAAATCCGGGTACCACGCCGCCTTGGCCACGCCGATATTGGCATTGGCGGCGAACACTCGTCGTTCTGCTGCGGCAATGTCCGGGCGACGTTGCAGCAGGTGGCTGGGCAACTGCGTTGGGATCTGCGGCAGCGCGATCAACTGTGGGCTCGGCGGTAGCGTGAAATCGCTGGCCGCCACACCGACCAATTCGCCTATCGCATGCTCAGTGAGGTTGCGCTGGCCGTGGATGTCATCCAATTGCGCCTTGGCTTCGGCCAGTTGGTTTTGTGCGCGGGTCAGGTCCAGTTCCGAGGCGATCTGGCCTTCATAGCGGCTGCGGGTCAGTTGCAATGCCTGGCTGAAGTCCTCCAGCGAGCTGTTGAGAATGCGTGCCTGTGCATCCAGCCCGTTGAGCTGCACATACAAGCTCGCCAACTGATGCTGCAGGCTCAAGCGGGCCACTGCCAGGTCGTCGCCAGAGGCCTGTGCCTGGGCATCGCCGGCGGCGACCTGGTTGCGGACTCTGCCCCACAGGTCCAGGTCGTAGCTCAACGAAAACCCGGCGGTATTGCTGTTGTACACCGATGGCTGAGTGCTGCCCCGCAGCGGTCGCGAGTCGGATTGCCGTTGGCGCAGTGGCTGCGCACTGGCGCTGATTTGCGGGAACAGCCCGGCATGCAATTGGCTGGCGTATGCCTGGGACGCATCGAAGTGGGCCAGTGCCGCCGCGAGGTCCGGGTTGGCCTTGAGCAGTTGCTGTTGCAGGTCGTTCAGGCGCGTATCGTTGTAGAGCTTCCACCATGCCGGCGCCAAAGTGTCGGCCGGTTGCGCGCTGTGCCATGGGCCATCGCGGGTCTGTTCGCGATAGCCCGCCGGCAGGTTGACCGAGGGCACCTGATAGGTCGGTGCCATGGAGCAGCCCTGCAAGGCCAGCAGCATCAAGGCGGCGAGGGGGTTAAGCCTTGGGTGCATGGGCACCTCCGCTGGCGTCCGCCAGTTGCACCGGATCGCCTTCGCGCAGGGCATCGGGCGGATTGTCGACCACTCGGTCGGCGGGTTTGAGGCCCTGGTCGATCACCAGGCGTTCGCCGAGGTCGAGGCCGATGTGGATGGTTTGCAGGTGCACGTGGTTGTGCGCATCCAGCACCGCGACCTGAGTGCCTTGGGCGCGGAAGATCAGCGCACTGGCCGGGATGCTCACGCCGTGGGTGTCGGCCGGAATCGGCAGCGTCGCCTCGGCGTAGTCACCGGGCAGCAGTTCGCCGTTGGGGTTGTCGGCGACGAACTGTGCGAGCAGGGTGCCGGAGCGGCGGTCGATGGCGGTGGAGTCGCCGATCAGCCGCGCCTTGAAGTGTTGGCCTGGATGCTCGGGCACCGTCAGTTCGGCTTCAAGGCCCGGGTGGATCACCGCGGCATAGTTCTGCGGCACCGGCACATACAGGCGCAGTTGGTGAGTGTCGGCGATGTTGAACAACTCCGGATCGCTGTCGGTATCGGCCTTGATCAACTGGCCGATGTCGGTGTTGCGTGCGGTGATGGTGCCGGCGAACGGTGCGCGGATGGTCTTGTAGCTGGCCAGGGCCGACAGGCGCGCGCAGTCGGCGGCGGCGGCGTCGGCGTTGGCCTTCGCGGCGGCGGCGTTGGAGGTTTTTTCATCGGCCTCCTGGCGTGACACCGAGTGGCTGGCCAGCAGGTTTTGCCAGCGGGTCGCGGTGGTTTGCGCCAGGCGTGCGTTGGCTTGTTCCTGCACCAGTCGTGCATGGGCTTGGGCCAGTTGCTGGTCGAGGTCAGGGCTGTCGATTTCGGCGAGAACCTGCCCGGCCTTGACCTGGGTGCCGATGTCGGCTTTCCAGTCCTTCAAATAGCCGCTGACCCGCGCGTGGATCGGTGCCTTGCTCCACGCTTCCAGGTGCGCCGGCAACCGCAGGGTATCGCCGGCGGCGTTCTGTTGCGGCTGGAACACCAGCACCTGGGGAATGGCAGCGGTTTCCGTCCAGGCGGTCACTGCTTGTTCATGCAACGTGCGGGCGTGCAGGCCGTTGGCGACCAGCAGGGCGGCCAGGGTCAGGCCGCCGACACCCATGAGCATCAGACGCTTGCGCGAGGGTTTGTGATCAGGCGACATGTGGGGTTTCTCCAGCAACTGCGCGAGTAGGGTGACGACCGTGGACCAGGCTGAAGACCACGGGGACAAACAACAGGGTGGCGATGGTGGCGAAGATCAACCCACCGATCACCGCCCGGCCAAGGGGGGCGTTTTGTTCTTCGGAAAGGGCCAGTGGCAACATGCCGATGATCATCGCCAGGGCGGTCATGCACACCGGGCGGAAACGCGTGTAACCGGCCTCCATCGCAGCCTTGAGCGCATCGCCATGTTCGGCCAGGCGTTCGCGGCAGAAGCTCACCACCAGGATCGAGTTGGCGGTGGCCACGCCCATGCACAGGATCGCGCCGGTGAGCGCCGGCACCGACAACGAGGTGCCGCTGAGGAACAGCATCCATACGATCCCCGCGAGTGCGGCCGGCAATGCCGTGATGATCACGAACGGGTCGGCCCACGACTGGAAGTTGACCACGATCAGCAGGTAGATCAGCACCACCGCGCCGAGCAGGCCCAGGCTTAAACCGCTGAAGGCTTCATGCAATGCGTCGATCTGCCCATGCAGGCTGATGGTCGCGCCTTTGGGGCGCATCGACGCGGTGTCATCCAGCACTTTTTGCACGTCGCGCGCTACGCCGCCGAGGTCGCGGCCTTGTACGTTGGCGTAGAGGTCCAGGGTCGGCTCGATGTTGTAGTGGGTCACCACCGCCGGGCTTTGCACGCGGGAGATGTCCGCCACGCCGCCGAGGATCTGCGATTGGCCGTCGGCGCCGGTGACCGGCAAGGCTTCCAGGGATGGCAGGCTGTCGAGGCGGTATTGCGGGGTCGCCGCGACGATCGAGTACGACACACCGTTGGCTGGGTTGAGCCAGAAGGTCGGCGCGGTCTGCGAGCTGCCGGCGAGGGAGGCGACCATGCTGTTGGTCACGTCACGCTCGGTGATGCCTAGGCCATTGGCGCGCAGGCGGTCGACATTGACTTGCAACGACGGGTAGCCGGTGGACTGCTGGATACGCAGGTCGGCGATGCCGGGTACGTGTTGAAGACGGCGTTCAAGTTCCACCGCATAGGCACGGTTTTCTGCATCGTTGCGCCCGGAGATTTTCACGTCCAGCGGGGCCGGGGCGCCGAAGTTGAGGATCTGGCTGCTGATGTCGGCCGGCAGGAACGCGAAGTGGCTGCCAGGGAAACTTTGCGGCAGGGCTTCGCGCAGTTTTTTCACGTAGTCGGCGGTGGGCGCGTGGTGTGGTTTCAGGCTGACCTGGATGTCGCCATCCTGTGGACCGATGGTGCCGCTGCTGCTGTAGGCCATGTCGATGCCGCTGAGCGGGATACCGATGTTGTCGACGATGGTGTCGAGTTCATCGCTTGGGATCACTTCGCGAATCCGCGCTTCGATGCGGTCGAAGGCGGCGGCGCTTTCTTCGATGCGCGTGCCCAGCGGCAGGCGCACGTGCAGGGCGAGGGCGCCGGCGTCGGTGGCCGGGAAGAAGTCCTGGCCCAGGCTTGGCAGCAGCAGGAACGAGGCGAGCACGCAGGCCAGGAAGCCGACGATAAAGCGCTTGCGATTGCCCAGCGCCAACAGCAGCAGGCTGTGATAGGTGTCGCGGATATTCGAGAAATGGCGCTCAAAACCCTGCTGGAAATTCAGCACCGCTTGCAGCGCGGCATGGCGCGGTTTGGCGTGTTGCTCACCCTCGTGGTGGTTGATGAACTCGTCTTCCGGGTGATGACCCGCGCCCGGTTCCGGCGTGTGCGGCTTGAGCAAAAACATCGCGAGTGTCGGCACCAGGGTGCGCGAGAGGATGAACGAGCTGGCCATGGCAAAGATCACCGCCAGGGCCATCGGCCGGAACAGGTAACCGGCGATGCCTTGCAGCATAAACATCGGCACGAACACGATGCAGATGCACAGCAGCGAGACGAACGCGGGGCCGACGATCTGCGCGGCGCCGTCGAGGATCGCGGTCTTCACCGCCTTGCCTTGTTCCAGGTGCCAGTTGATGTTTTCGATGGTCACGGTGGCGTCGTCCACCAGAATCCCCACCGCCAATGCCAACCCGCCGAGGGTCATCACGTTGAGGGTTTGCCCGCTGACGGCCAGTAGCGCGATGGCTGACAACACGGCCAGGGGAATCGACGCGGCGATAATCAGGGTCGAGCGCCAGCTGCCGAGGAATAGCAGGATCATCGCGCTGGTCAGCAGGGCGGCGATGATGCCTTCCTGGGCCACGCTGCCCACCGATTGCTTGACGAACACCGAGGCGTCGCCCAGCAGCGAGGTTTTCAGCGAGGGTGGCAGGGTTTCGTCGATGCGCGGCAGCATCTGGCGGATGCCGTCGATGATCGACAGGGTCGAGATGCTGCCGTTTTTCAGGGCCGGCATCAGCACGGCGCGGTGGCCGTCGACACGTACGATGTTGGTTTGCGGCGGCGAGCCGTCACGCACATGGGCGACTTGGCCGATAGTGATCAGCGCGCCGTCGACGGTCTTGATCGGCAAGTCGTTGAGTTCATCGATCGCCTTGGGGCTGTTGTTGAGCAGGATCGTGTATTCGTTGGGGCCGAGTTTGGCGGTGCCCACCGGGATGATCTGGTTTTGCAGGGCCAGGGCGGTGCCCACGTCCTGGGCCGACAGGCCTTTGGCGGCCAGTGCCTGCGGGTCGAGGTCGAGGGTGATCTGGCGTTGCTTGCCGCCCATGGGCGTGGGCATGGCGAGGCCGGGCAGGGCGCTGAGGGGCAGGCGGATATTGTTCTGCACCAGGTCGCGGATCTTCGCTTCCGACAGGCTCGGGCTGGAGAATGCCAGTTGCAGGATCGGCACGGTGGAGGCGCTGTAGTTGAGGATCAACGGCGGCGTGATGCCGGGTGGCATCTGCTTGAGCACGGTTTGTGACACGGCGGTCACTTGGGCGTTGGCGGTGCGGATGTCCACGCCGGGTTGGAAGAAGATCTTGACGATGCCCATGCCGGGCAGTGATTGCGATTCGATGTGTTCGATGTCGTTGACAGTGGTGCTCAGGGAGCGTTCGTAGGTGTAGATCACCCGACCGGCCATGGCATCCGGCGACAAGCCGTTGTACTGCCAGACCACGGCGACCACGGGGATGCCGATGTCGGGGAACACATCCGTGGGGGTGCGCAGGGCCGCCATCGGCCCGATGATGCAGATGAATATGGCCAACACGATAAACGTGTACGGCTTTTGCAGTGCGGTCTTTACCAGCCCGAGCATGCGTGAACCTCCGAAAGGAGCAGGATTGCAAACCCCGGCAGTCTTGCCCGACCCACCTAACACGCGCCTTTCAGCCAGGTGAAGGAACATTTAGGAAGGGGCTGAAGATCGTTTCATGCGTATTCATTTGTTCAACACAGGTCGGCTCCGCAAGCTTGTAACCCATCGGACACATCGTCTTTTTTGGAGCCCTGCCATGTCACTTAAACCTCTGTTGTTGATTCCAACCCTCGGTGCCGTGCTGTTGTTGTCGGCGTGCGCCGGCCCGATCCCCAAGGCGGACCCGAGCGAAGCATGGATAGGATTGAAGGAAGAAGCGCCGAATGACCTGATGGCCGAACGCGTGGATGGCAAGCGCGTGGACGATGGGCGCTTTTTTGAAGTGACACCGGGCGACCATCGCCTGGACGTGACGTTGTACGAGGAAGAGCCGGGCGACGACAATCAGCAGGACTGCCAGGGGCGGGTCGAGTACAAGAATTTCAAGGCCGGTGAGCACTACACCCTGGTGGAGTCGAGCCTGGGCACTACCGTGCGCGCGTCGCTGAAGGATGGCCACGGCAAGGAAGTTGCCGCGACCCAGGATTTCAGCTGCATGCCTGGTTAGGCGTGGTGCACCGCGGCCTTGTGGGGCTTGGCGGGTTTGGCGTGGGGGTGGTGTCGACGGGCAATACGCAGCACCCCCCACAACATGGCGGCGGCAACGGCCAGCCAACCACAGATCAACAGGATTATCGTCGTTGCAAGGCTCATCAGGGCCTCCTTTCGCCCCGCTCGGGGCACACACAGTCTTCTCAATGGACAGTCTAGCTACCTGGCGGTTGCCTGCTATTGACCAATGGTCGTGTCCGTCCAACTTGTTTGCTCTATGCCGCACGCTTTACTGACGCCTGAGGCTATACCCGCGTGGCAGAGCGCCCTATGATCAGGGCCCTTACCGGCAGTTGATCAAGAGAGTAAAAAATTGCGGTTACGGTCGAACGTAAAAACATCCTTGTTGCTGGCCTTTGCCCTGGGGCTCGCGGCCTGTTCCGGGCACCCGTCGAAACTGCCGGGCCTGCCGGAGCGGGTCGAGCTCAATGGCGTGCCGACTTTCCGCAGCGAGGCGTATCAGAGTGGCCCTGCTGCTCTGGCCAGCATGCTGTCGCAACAAGGCATTGTGATGACACCGGGTCTGCTGGATAAGCCGCTGCGCTTGCCGGGCGGCGAGGCGGACCTGGAGCGCAACATGCAGGTGCTGGCGCGTGAGTACGGGTTGATGGTGTATCCGCTGGATACCCAGCTGACGGCGTTGCTGGCACAGGTTGCAGCCGGTTACCCGGTGATGGCGCGGATTGGCGGCAGCCTGTGGTCTGACGCACGGTACGTGGTCGTGGTGGGGTTCAATCAGCAGAAAAGCACGGTGCTGCTGCGCGCCGGGATGGACCGGCGCCTGTTGATGAGCTTCAGCGAGTTTGAATCGAAGTGGAAGAGCGCCGGGAGTTGGGCGATCCTCACCCAGCGGCCAAGCCAGTTGCCTGCCAAGGTGGACGCGCAGCGCTGGCGTGAGGCGGCGAACGCCACGGCCCAGGCCGGGCAGGAGCGGGCGGCGGCGCAGGCGCTCAAGGTGTTGGCAGAAACACAGTAAAGCAGGACGCCGCAAACCTCATTTGGGAACAGGCTTGTGTGGGATGTGGGAGCGGGCTTGCTCGCGAATGCGGTGGGTCGGCTGAGGTATCTGTCGCTGATACACCGCATTCGCGAGCAAGCCCGCTCCCACACAGGCCCGCTCCCACATTCTTTTAGCGGCGCACTTCTGCCGCGTTCGGGCGGTTTTTCAGATTCTTGTCGGCCTTGTAGCGCAACGCTACATCCGGCACCGAGCCGCTCTTGCCGGTCTCGACCCAGTTGCGAATGCGGCTGGCATCGGCAAAGTGCGTGAATTTGCCGAAGGCATCCAGAATCACCAGCGATACCGGACGATTCCCCATGCTGGTCACCAGCACCAGGCAGTGGCCGGCCTGGTTGGTGAAGCCGGTCTTGGTCAGCTTGATGTCCCAATTGGCGCGGTTGATCAGGTGGTCTGTGTTGGAGAAACCCAGGGTGTAGTTGGGTTTGCGGAACGACACCGTCTTTTCCTTGGTGGTGCTCAGTTGGCTGAGCATCGGGTAGTGGCGCGCGGCGGCCAGCAATTTGCTCAGGTCGCGGGCAGTCGATACGTTGTGGATCGACAGGCCGGTGGGCTCGACGTAGTGGGTGCTGGTCATGCCCAGCGCCTTGGCCTTGGCATTCATTGCGGCGATAAACGCCGGGTAGCCGCCCGGGTAGTGGTGGGCCAGGCTGGCGGCGGCGCGGTTTTCCGAGGACATCAGCGCGATCAACAGCATTTCTTTGCGCGGCATTTCGCTGCCGATCTTCACGCGGGAGAACACGCCTTTCATTTCTGGCGTGTCCTTGATGTTGATGTCGATGTATTCGTCCATGTTCTGCTTGGCTTCGAGCACAATCAGGCCGGTCATCAGCTTGCTCACCGAGGCAATCGGCACCACCACGTCGGGGTTGCTGGAGTAGATGACTTTGTTGGTCTGCAGATCCACGAGCATGGCACTGCCGGAAGCGATCTGTAGTTTGGAGGTGTCGCGCGGGGCCTGGATGGTCTCGGCGGCGTGCGCGAAGGTGCCTGTAAATACAAAAAATAGGCTGGCGATGGAGAGACGAATTTTCACGCGGATGAACTCGCTAAGAAGTAAGGAAATACCGTTGGAAAACGGGTGCTTTGAAAAATTACGTTACATTCTAGAAGTATGGATCAGAAACTGTCGAATGTTCTTCGAGAACCAGACGAAAGTGCTTAAAAACTAAGAAAAAAAGGTTTTTATGCCGGGCAATAAAAAGCCCTGCGATAAGGCAGGGCTTTTTCAGTGCTGCTGGTTATTAGCTGTGCAGGGTTTCTGCCGCATACAGCGTGTTTTCCAGCAGGCAGGCGCGGGTCATCGGGCCGACGCCGCCTGGCACTGGCGTGATCCAGCCGGCGCGGGGCAGGGCGGTGTCGTAGACCACGTCGCCGACCAGCTTGCCGTCTTCCTGGCGGTTGATGCCCACGTCGATGACGATGGCGCCTTGCTTGATCCACTCACCCTTGACCAGGCCTGGCTTGCCGGCGGCAACCACCACCAGGTCGGCGCGGCCGACGTGGCCGGCAAGGTCCTTGGTGAAGCGGTGGGTGACGGTCACGGTGCAGCCGGCCAGCAGCAGTTCCATGGCCATTGGGCGACCTACGATATTGGAGGCGCCCACGACTACGGCGTCCAGACCGTACAGGTCGACACCGGTGCTTTCCAGCAGGGTCATGATGCCTTTGGGGGTGCAAGGGCGCAGCAGCGGGATGCGCTGCGCCAGGCGGCCGACGTTATAGGGGTGGAAGCCGTCGACGTCCTTGTCCGGGCGGATACGCTCCAGCAGCTTGGACGCGTCCAGGTGCTCGGGCAGCGGCAATTGCAGCAGGATGCCGTCCATTGCCGGGTCGTCATTAAGGCTGTCGATCAGGTCGGTCAGGGCCTGTTGGGTGGTGTCGGAAGGCAAGTCGTAAGCCTTGGAAATAAAGCCGACCTCTTCACAGTCTTTACGCTTGTGCGAGACATAAACCTGAGAGGCAGGATCGCTGCCGACCAGGATCACCGCGAGGCCAGGCGTGCGCAGGCCTTGCTGGCTACGCTCGGTGACGCGTTTGGCGATCTGCTGGCGCAGGCTGGCGGCGATTGATTTGCCGTCGATAAGTTGTGCAGTCATTACGCGTGATTAACCATCGAGAGGGGGAAGAAATGTGTGCGCATTCTCGCATGCCACAGCGTGAGGGCAAAGGCGCTTGGTCTGCAAATTGCCCTAACCCCTTAAATAAAATGAATTTTTTTCAAAAAAGATTTGACGGCTTTCCGGGGCGTCTATACTATTCGTCGCACTTGTCGGGCACAGCCTAGCACTGGTTAAGAAGGTCGAGCAGAATAGAGTGTTGTTCTGCAAGGCTGGAAGCACTTAGTTTGTAATCCTCCAAGAGTACAGATTAATAAGGCGCCCGTAGCTCAGCTGGATAGAGCATCCGCCTTCTAAGCGGATGGTCGCAGGTTCGAGTCCTGCCGGGTGCGCCATTAGGCAGCTTTGGCACAAGTACTGTTAGATGGTGGGCGTAGCTCAGTTGGTAGAGCACGGGATTGTGACTCCCGTTGTCGAGGGTTCGATCCCCTTCGTCCACCC
>NZ_JAPFHC010000045.1:0-45642 GCF_059803535.1 Pseudomonas sp. RP-B7 | reverse complement strand
CGCGAATGCAGTGTGTCAGTCAAAGATGCTTCGACTGATCCACCGCCTTCGCGAGCAAGCCCGCTCCCACACAAGCCCTGCTCCCACATTCGTTTGTGTACACCTTGGGTTTTATGGCCGCCAATCACGCCGCTGAATCTTTCTTCAACAACCGCCAACCACAGGACTAGGGTACGCATCAGGTTGCATAACAATAAAAAAGCAGGATGCAGCAATGACCGCCATGACACGCTGCCTGGACCGTCCTGGATTCATGCCCCGGCTGTCCGCCCACCATCTGCTGCGCCCGCGCCTGGCCGAGCCTTTGCTGGCGGCGCAGGCACGGGTCAGGTTGCTCTGCGCCCCCGGTGGCAGTGGCAAGAGCGCCTTGCTCGCCGAGTGCGCGTTGCAGGCACCGGCCGCTTGCCAGGTGTATTGGCTGCCGCTCAATGGCGCCACCCTCAGCCCGCTGGAGTTGTGCCAGCGCCTGGCCCTGAACCTGGGCCTGCCGTTTACCGATGAAGCCACCTTGCTGCTCGACCTTGGTCGCTGGCAGGCCCCGGCTTGGCTGTTTCTCGACGATTTCTGCCGCCAGCCTGCGCCTGCACTGGACGCACTGCTCGATCGCCTGCTCAGCGCCGCCAGCCCGGCGTTGACCTGGTGGCTGGGCGCTCGCCGCCGGCCCATCTGCAACTGGCCGCGCCTGTTGCTCGATGACGAACTGCTGGAATGCAGCGGCAGCGAACTGGCCTTCAGCGCTGCAGACATCCAGGCGCTGGCGCCGGGGCACGAGGTCGACCGCATCCTGCAGTTCAGCGGCGGCTGGTGCGCGGGCGTGCGGATCGCCCTGCTCGGCGACGGGCACCCGGACAAAACCCTGCTCGACTACCTGCAACACGAACTGTTCAGCAGCTTGCCGGCGGAACTGGCCGAGGCCTGGCGCGTGCTTGCCCATCTGCCGCGTTTCAACCCCGGCTTGTGCGAGCACCTGTTCGGCGCCGGCGACGGTGATCAGTACCTGCGCGACTTGCAGGCCCTCGGCGCCTTTATCCAGCCGTGGGAAGACGCCGCCGACTGGCTGCAGGTGTTCCCGCCGCTCGCACAACTGCTGCGCGATGAGCCCTGGCCGGCCAAGCGCTCCTGGCATCGGCGTGCCTGCCAATGGTTCACCGCCGAGGGGGATTGGCAGGCGGCGTTCGAGCAGGCGTTGCTGGCGGAGGAATATGAGATCGCGGTCAGCCTGTTGCAGCACTTCAGTTTCGAGGACCTGTTCCGCCAGCAAAACGCCGTGCTGCTGTTGCGCCTGCACGAGCAGCATGGCGATGAGCTGATGCTCGGTTCGGCGCAACTGGTGGGGTTGGTCACGGCGGCCTTGTTGTTCGCCGGGCGCTTCGAACAGGCGGCGTTGTGCATCGATCAACTGGCGCGTTTCGCGCCGCAACCCAGCGCGGCGCAACAATGCTATCTGCTGGCGCGCTGGCAGGCGCAATGGGGCTGGTTGCTGCATTTGCGTGGCGATGCCGAGCGTTCCCGCGAACATTTTCTTGAAGCGCTGCAAGCTTTGCCCGACAGCGCTTGGACCTCGCGCCTGATGTGCTTGTCGGGGTTGACCCAGCAAGCCTTGCTGCGCGGCGAACTGGAAGTGGCGCAAGCCTTGAGCCGCGAAGCGTTGTGCCTGGCCCGTGCCCACGGGTCATTGGTGTTGGAGGCGTTGCTGGAGTTGGACCACGCTCAATTGCTGGAACAGCGCGGCGCGCCGTACCGGGCGCAGAGCCTGTTGGAAAATGTCCAGGCGATGTTGCTCAAGCAGCGTCTCAAGGCCGGGCCGCTGGTCGGGCGCATCGCCTTGCGCCGTGGGCACCTGGCCTTGCGTCAAGGCCAGGATGCGCTGGCCGCCGAGTGTTTCGATGCCGGCTTGAAGATGTGCCTGCACAGCCAGGACAAGCGCGTGCTCTATGGCTTTCTCGGCCTGGCGTTGCTGGCGGCCAACCATGGCGATTACGCCCAGGCCTTTGTGCAACTGCGCGAGGCCGAGCGGCTGATGCAGCAGCGTCAGGTGCCGGATTCGGTGTATCGCGCGGTGTTGCTGTTGGTCAGTGGGCACTTCTGGTTGCAACAGGGCCGGGCCGAGTTGACGCTGGAAGCGGTGCGGCGGGTGCTGCGTCACTTCCGCGGGCCACAGGCCAAGCAGGCACCGCCGGCGACGTTGGAGTTGATACCGCGTCTGGAATACCTGCTGGTGCTGGCCGAAGTGAAACTGGGTTGTGCCGAGCAACCGTTGGAGCGCTTGCGCGCCTTGCTGGCGACTATCCAGCAGCGCGGCATGTTGTGCCTGGAAACCGAACTGCACCTGGTGCTCGGCGAGGTGGCCTGGCAACTCGGCGACTCGACCCTGGCGCGACGGTCGTTGCAGGCCGGGTTGGAGCTGGCCGCACGTTGCCAGGTGCAGCAGGCCATTCGTGAGCTGCGTTTGCGCTCGCCCGGGTTGTTGAGTGAGGTGGGGCTTGAAGCGCAGGTGTCGCCCGCCGGTGCGGCGGACAATCCCCTGAGCCAGCGCGAACTGGAAGTGCTGCAATTGATCGCCCTAGGCAGCTCCAACCTGGAAATCGCCGACCGTTTGTTTATCTCCCTGCACACGGTCAAGACCCATGCACGGCGCATCCACAGCAAGCTTGGCGTGGAGCGGCGCACGCAAGCGGTGGCCAAGGCGAAGACGTTGGGCCTGATGGTCTAGGCGCTGAACGCCTGGCGGTATTCGCCGGGCGTGGCGCCCATGGCCTGGCGGAAGCGATGGGTGAAGTGGCTGGCGCTGGAAAAACCGCACATCAGGGCGATCTCACCCAGGGGCAGGGCGCTGCTGCGCAGCAGTGCCTGGGCGCGGGTCAAGCGCCGCGCCAGCAGGTATTGGTGCGGCGGCAGGCCGAAGCTTTGGCGGAACATCCGCGCGAAGTGGTATTCCGACAGCGCGCACAGCCCGGCGAGTTGCCCGAGGCTGATGGGGTCTTCCAGGTGCTGATCGATGTAGTCCACCAACCGCCTGCGCTGGTACGCCGCCAGCCCGCCTTTCAAGCGCAACCCATCGCGTGCGCCGACCTGGCTGAGCAGGGTGTGGCTGAGCATTTCGTGGGCCAGGCTGCTGGTCAGCAGGCGTTCGGCCGGTTCGTGCCAGTTGAGGGCGATCAACTGGTGGAAGCGCCGGGCCTGGCTGGCATCTTCCAGGAAGGTGCTTTCGCGCAGTTGCAACGCGCGCGGTTCGCGGTCGAGCAGGGTGACGCAGCCCAGGGCAAATTGCTCCGGGCTGAAATACACGTGGGCCAGGCGGATCTCGCCGTTGATCACCCAGGCCGACTGATGCTCGGCCGGCAGGATGCACAGCTTGTCGGGCCCGCCCTTGGTGCCCGGCTGGTCGCGGCGAAACGTGCCGGTGCCGCCGCCGACGTAGCAGGACAAGGTGTGATGGCTCGGCGCCTGATAATCCTGGGAATCGTGATGGTTGCTCCACAAGGCCGCAGACAAGCCGTCACCGAGCTCGGCACAGGCTTCGAGGCGTGCGTTGGGCGAGCGGTTAAGGGCTTGGAAGACTTGCAGGGATTGCAGATCAGGCATGGCGAGCACTCTGTGGACGCCTTGCATCCTACTCTGCGCTGATGACGCTGTGATCCCACCGCCCGACAAAAGCGCAAGAATCTGCAAGCGGTTTGCTCGGGGCGGGGGCGACACTGGGGCTCAATCGATGGAGCCTGTCATGAACCTTTTCCTGTACTTACTCACCGTGCTGATCTGGGGCACCACCTGGATCGCCCTTAAATGGCAACTGGGCGTGGTGGCGATCCCGGTGTCCATCGTCTATCGCTTCGGTCTCGCGGCGCTGGTGCTGTTTGCGTTGTTGCTGCTCAGCCGCCGGTTGCAGGTGATGAACCGGCGCGGGCATCTGATCTGCCTGGCCCAGGGCTTGTGCCTGTTCTGCGTGAACTTCATGTGCTTCCTGACGGCCAGCCAGTGGATTCCCAGCGGGCTGGTGGCCGTGGTGTTTTCCACGGCGACCTTGTGGAACGCGCTGAACGCCCGGGTGTTTTTCGGCCAGCGCGTGGCGCGCAATGTGTTGATGGGCGGCGGCCTGGGTCTGCTGGGGTTGGGCTTTCTGTTCTGGCCGGAGCTGGTCGGGCACACCGCCAGCCCGCAGACCCTGCTTGGCCTGGGCTTGGCGCTGCTCGGGACGATGTGTTTCTCGGCGGGTAACATGCTGTCGAGCCTGCAACAGAAAGCCGGGCTCAAGCCGCTGACCACCAATGCCTGGGGCATGGCCTATGGTTCGGCGATGTTGGCGACCTATTGCGCGGTGCGCGGGATTCCGTTCGAGATGGACTGGAGCGCGCGGTATATCGGCGCATTGTGGTACCTGGTGATCCCGGGCTCGGTGATCGGGTTTACCGCGTACCTGACCCTGGTCGGACGCATGGGGCCGGAGCGGGCGGCGTACTGCACGGTGCTGTTCCCGGTGGTGGCGTTGAATGTGTCGGCGTTTGCCGAGGGCTATCAATGGACCGGGGCGGCGCTGGTGGGGTTGGTGCTGGTGATGTTGGGGAATGTGTTGGTGTTCAGAAAACCCAAGCCCGTTACCCCCATCCTCAAGGCGCAGCAAATCTAATGTGGGGGCTTGTGTGGGAGCGGGCTTGCTCGCGAAGGCGGTGGGTCAGTCAACGGATTTAGCGACTGACACTGCGCCTTCGCGAGCAAGCCCGCTCCCACATTTGACCGAGTTGACCGGGTTATTTGAGACCGAGGCGCTTGGCCATGCGCCCCAGGTTGGCGCGGTCCAACCCCAGCTCACGGGCCGCACTGGCCCAATTGTGATTGTGACGCTCCAGGCAGGCGCTGATGATCTGGCGTTGAAAGTGCTCGGTGGCCTGGCGCAGGTCGCCCGTGACCACGGGGATCACGTCGTCTGGGGCTTCGATGGCCGGCGCGCTGACGTCAGGCAAGTCCAGGTCCTGGGCGCTCAGGCTGAGAATCTTCGGCCGCTCGCGGCAGTTGCCCAGGGCTTTGAGCGCGCTGCGGCCGATCAAGTGTTCCAACTCTCGCACATTGCCCGGCCAGTTATAGGCCAGCAGCGCCGCCTGGGCATCGCTGCTCAGGCGCAGGCTGCCCAGGCCCATGCGCGAGCGGTTCTGCTCCAGGAAGAAACCCGCCAGCAGCAACACATCGCGCCCGCGCTCGCGCAGGGCCGGGACTTGCAGCGGGTACACGCTGAGGCGGTGGTAGAAGTCGGCGCGGTAGCGGCCGTTGCGCACCTCTTCGGCGAGGTCGCGGTTGGTGGCGGCGATCAGGCGCACGTCGACCTGATGTTCCTTGTCCGAGCCCAGTCGCTGCAACTGGCCGCTTTGCAGCACGCGCAGCAGTTTGGCCTGCACGCTCAGGGACAGTTCGCCGACTTCATCGAGGAACAGCGTGCCGCCGTTGGCCAGTTCGAACTTGCCGCGTCGCTCATTCAGCGCGCCGGTAAAGGCGCCGCGCACATGGCCGAACAGCTCGCTTTCCACCAGGGTTTCCGGCAGAGCGGCGCAGTTGAGGCTGATCAGCGGTTTGTCGGCACGGGCTGACGCAGCATGGATCGCCTGGGCCACCAACTCCTTGCCCACCCCGGTTTCGCCGGTGATCAGAACGGTGAGGTCGCTGCCGCCCACCAGCTTGATCTCTTCCACCAGGCGTTTGTGGGGTTTGCTCTGGCCGATCATTTCCTTGTGCTGCTGGCCGCTGGCCTCGCGATAGATTTCGGCGCGCAGGGTCAGGCGTTCGATACGTTCGGCGACGTTGACGGTCGCGGCCGCGAGGCTGGCGAAGGCTTGCAGGGCGTCGAGTTCGACCCGTTCGAAACGCTCGGTGTCGAGGGCGTCCAGGGTCAGCAGGCCCCATGGCCTGTCGTCGACAAACAGCGGGCAGCCCATGCAGTCGTGGACTTCCAGCTGCCCGTGTATGCCAGCGACGAGACCGTCGTAGGGGTCGGGCAATTCGCTGTCGCTGTCAAAGCGCGTCGGGCCGGGGCTGGCGAGCAATACGGCGAAGCGCGGGTGTTCGCTGACCTTGAAGCGCCGCCCGAGGGTATCGGGGCTCAAGCCATCCACCGCCAGTGGTACCAGCCATTCACCGTCCAGGCGCAACAACGCGGCGGCATCACACGGCAGCAGGGCACGCATGGCTTGCAACAGGCGGCGGTAGCGCTCGCCTTCGGGCAGTTCACGGGACAGGTCGGCGACCAGGGGCAGCAGGGTGGTGAGCAGCGATTGTGCAGTCATAATGACTCCTTGTAGTCCTTATGACTATAATGTGTAGGAAGTCATACTGACTACATATTATTCAACTCATTGAAATATAAGGATTTATAAGTTGGCACGAATACTGAGTAGGTAAAGGCAATCAGTAAAAAGACCCAGGAGTCTGCCATGCTTAGTGCCCAAGACCGTGCCATCGTCAAATCCACTGTGCCCCTGCTGGAAAGCGGTGGCGAAGCGCTGATCACCCATTTCTACCGCATGATGCTCTCCGAGTACCCTGAGGTGCGCCCGCTGTTCAACCAGGCTCACCAAGCCAGTGGCGACCAGCCGCGCGCCCTGGCCAACGGCGTGCTGATGTATGCGCGACACATTGACCAGTTGGACCAGCTGGGTGACCTGGTGGCGAAGATCATCAACAAGCACGTGGCCTTGCAGATCCTGCCGGAGCATTACCCGATCGTGGGGGCCTGCCTGCTGCGGGCGATTTCCGAAGTGCTGGGCAGCGAGATCGCCACCCCTGAAGTGATGAATGCCTGGGGCGCGGCCTACGGCCAACTGGCGGATATTCTGATCGGTGCCGAAAGCGCCATCTACGCTGAAAAAGCCCAGGCCCCCGGCGGTTGGCGCGGTGCGCGGGCGTTCACGCTGGTCAAGCGTGTGGAAGAAAGCGCCGAGATCACGTCCTTCTACTTTGTACCTGTGGATAACGGCCCGATCCTCGCGGCTGCGCCCGGCCAGTACATCGGTATGAAGCTGGTGCTGGACGGCGAAGAAGTGCGCCGCAACTATTCTCTGTCGGCCCTGAGCGATGCCGGCCAGTACCGCATCAGCGTCAAGCGCGAAGCCGGTGGGCGAGTGTCCAACTACCTGCATGATCAACTGCAGGTTGGCGCGACCATCGACCTGTTCCCGCCGGCGGGCGAGTTCACCTTGGCGGCCAGTGATAAACCGCTGGTGCTGATCAGCGGCGGGGTGGGTATCACACCGACCCTGCCAATGCTCGAAGCCGCGCTGGCGACCGAGCGCCCGGTGCACTTTATCCACTGCGCGCGCAATGGCGGGGTGCATGCGTTCCGCGATTGGGTGGATGCCCTGGCGGCCAAGCACCCGCAACTCAAGCGCTTCTATTGCTACGCCGAGGATGACGGGGTGAGCCCTGCGGCAGACAAGGTGGGCTTGTTGAGCCAGGCGCAACTGGCGGCGTGGTTGCCCGAGCAGCGTGATGTGGATGCGTATTTCCTCGGGCCCAAGGGCTTCATGGCGGCGGTCAAGCGTCACCTCAAGGCGTTGGGGGTTCCAGAGAAACAAAGCCGGTATGAGTTCTTCGGTC
This sequence comes from Pseudomonas sp. RP-B7, assembly GCF_059803535.1. Classification (NCBI taxonomy): domain Bacteria; kingdom Pseudomonadati; phylum Pseudomonadota; class Gammaproteobacteria; order Pseudomonadales; family Pseudomonadaceae; genus Pseudomonas; species Pseudomonas sp. RP-B7. The sequence goes on along the minus strand of NZ_JAPFHC010000045.1, from coordinate 38,061 downwards.
CGGCTGCGGCATTGGAGTAACACACTGTCCGAATTGTGGGAGCGGGCAAGCCTGCTCCCACATGGGGTCGCTATTGCGACTGATTAATCTCCTGTTAACCCCTTTCTGTTTAAACCTCTCTCTGTGTGTAAACTTGCGGCCATTGGCATGACCAGACAAAGGGAAACAGAGATGAGTGACGAATTGCGTTTAGGCAGGGAGCGGCGCTTTCTGGTGTTGCTGGGCATCATCTGCCTGGCGCTGATCGGTGGTGCACTTTATATGCAGGTCGTGCTGGGCGAGGCGCCGTGCCCGCTGTGCATCCTGCAACGCTATGCGCTGCTGCTGATTGCGGTCTTCGCCTTCCTCGGCGCGGCCATGCGCCGCAAAGGCGCGGTGACGCTGTTCGAAGGCCTGGTGGTGCTCAGCGCCCTCGGCGGCGTGGCAGCAGCCGGCCATCATGTGTACACCCAGTTCTTCCCCCAGGTCAGTTGCGGCATCGATGTGCTGCAACCGATCGTCGACGACCTGCCCCTGGCCAAGGTGTTCCCCCTGGGCTTCCAGGTCGACGGTTTCTGCAGCACGCCGTATCCGCCGATACTGGGCCTGTCCCTGGCGCAATGGGCGCTGGTGGCGTTCGTGCTGACGGTGATCCTGGTGCCGCTGGGTATTTACCGTAACCGCCAACGCCGCACCTGAGTGTTGACTGAAACGCCCCGGTCCTCCTTGAGGGAAGTCCGGGGCGTTTTTGTTTGTAGGGTTTTGTGAACAGAGCGTGACGCGGGACAATTCCGGGTGCGCGCAGCGTGCGACATGTTGTCACACGGAAGCTGCCGCAGGACGTTTCCGACTCGCTCATTGCCTCGTTAAATTTGCCTAAAACGCGCAAATTGTGCTGTCAGTTCGTGGTTTGGACGAGGCGGCGCAGCTCACGCCGCCCGTGCCTTTGAGTGATGTCCGAATGCCTTGTTTTCTGGGGGGTTGGGTACGTTTAACGTGCCCTTACACGGGGTAAGGGCTGTGTCGCTTTGTGCAATAACACGGCAATTTTTGTGGTTTTTGTTGAGAATCGAACACGATAAGATCGCGAACCTTTGCGGTTTTGGTGAAGGATTGTTGCTGTAATCGATAAAAATTATTTCTTTATAAGACATGGTTTATACATCGCTAGCTAACTACAATCGCCCGCACTGAATGTCCGGTGCTGTTCAATATTTGAGCACTGGAGCGGTCGAGGGGCAGATGGATGGCTCTGTGCGACCCCAAGGTTCCGGCAGCCTTTCAACTATCCGCACCAAATGGAATTGGTCTGTAACAAGGCCTTTAACCACGAAATCGAATAAGAACTCACCGCAGGTCCGCGAAACGCGCCGTTAAATGGCGTGATGGGCAGGCTCTTATTCAATCGAAGAGAAATGCCAACCCTTGGCAGGGTGAAGTGTTGGCGATCAAAACCCAACTGCATTGCGCAAGCTGCTTTAGAGGTCGTGAGATGAGTAAAAACAGGTACCCCCGATTACTAGGCTTTTTGCCGCTGCTTGGCATGATGTTAATGCTGGGAGGCTGCAAGTGGACCTTGCTCGACCCGAAAGGACAGGTCGGCCTGGATGAACGAAACCTGATCATCACCGCTACCCTGCTGATGCTGCTGGTCGTGGTCCCTGTGATCATCATGACCTTCGCGTTCGCCTGGAAATATCGCGCGTCGAACACCAGCGCGACCTACGCGCCGAAGTGGTCGCACTCCACCAAGATCGAAATCGCGGTGTGGCTGGTCCCGATCCTCATCATCATTGCCCTGGGTTATGTGACCTACAAGTCCACCCACGCTCTGGACCCGTACCGTCCGCTGGAATCCGACGTCAAGCCGATCAACATCGAAGTCGTCGCGCTGGACTGGAAGTGGCTGTTCATCTACCCAGACCTGGGTATCGCCACTGTTAACCAGATCCGCTTCCCGGAACACACTCCGCTGAACTTCAAGATCACCTCCGACGCCGTGATGAACTCGTTCTTCATCCCAGCCCTGGGCGGCCAGATCTACGCGATGGCAGGCATGCAGACCAAGCTGCACCTGATCGCCAACCAGAAAGCTGAAATGGAAGGCATCTCCGCCAACTACAGCGGCGCTGGCTTCACCGGCATGAAATTCAAAGCGATCTCGACAAGCCAGGAAGAATTCGACGCCTGGGTAGCCGAAGTCAAGGCCGCACCTAAACAGCTTGATCAAGCTGAATACGACGCCCTGGCCAAACCAAGCCAGAACAATCCAGTCGCCCTGTACTCCACGTACGAGCCGAACCTGTTTCAGAAAATCGTCGACAAGTACGAAGGTATGAAGCCAGGCAAGCCGGTCAAGCACGAGAAGAAAGAAGTGGCCGCGGTTGAAGGTTCTGACACGGGCTCGCATTCAACTGCTGGGGCAGAGGAGTAAACGATGTTTGGTAAATTAAGTTGGGATGCGATCCCGTTCCACGAGCCGATTGTGATGATTACCATCGCCATGATCGCGCTGGGTGGTCTGGCACTGTTCGCGGCAATCACTTATTTCAAGAAGTGGACCTACCTGTGGACCGAGTGGCTGACTTCGGTTGACCACAAGAAAATCGGCGTCATGTACATCATCGTGGCCATGGTCATGCTGCTGCGTGGTTTTGCCGACGCCATCATGATGCGTACCCAGTTGGCCATGGCCACCGAGGGTTCGCCTGGCTACCTGCCACCTGAACACTATGACCAGATCTTCACCGCCCACGGTGTGATCATGATCATCTTCATGGCGATGCCATTCTTCACCGGCCTGATGAACCTTGCAGTGCCGCTGCAGATCGGCGCGCGTGACGTTGCCTACCCGTTCCTGAACTCCCTGAGCTTCTGGCTGCTGGTTTCCGGCGTGGTGCTGATCAACGTATCCCTGGGCGTCGGCGAATTCGCCAAGACCGGTTGGGTTGCGTATCCGCCGCTGTCGGGCATTCAGTACAGCCCTGGCGTGGGTGTGGACTACTACATCTGGGCCCTACAGTTATCAGGACTCGGGACGACGCTGACGGGGGTCAACTTCCTGGCCACCGTGCTGAAAATGCGCGCCCCTGGCATGAAACTGATGGACATGCCGATCTTCACCTGGACCTGCACCTGGGCCAACGTCCTGATCGTGGCTTCGTTCCCGATCCTGGCCGCCACCATGGCGCTGCTGTCGCTTGACCGTTACCTGGATTTCCACATTTTCACCAATGAACTTGGTGGCAATCCAATGATGTACGTGAACCTGTTCTGGGCATGGGGTCACCCTGAGGTGTACATCCTGATCCTGCCAGCGTTCGGTATCTTCTCCGAAGTGATCTCGACCTTTACCGGCAAGCGCCTGTTCGGTCACCACTCGATGGTTTACGCATCGGGCGCAATCTCTGTACTGGGCTTCATGGTTTGGCTGCACCACTTCTTCACCATGGGTTCGGGGGCCAGCGTCAACGCCTTCTTCGGCCTGGCGACGATGCTGATTTCCATCCCGACGGGGGTGAAGCTATTCAACTGGCTGTTCACCATCTACCACGGTCGTCTGCGCATGACCAGCCAGGTCCTGTGGACCCTGGGCTTCATGGTGACCTTCGCCATCGGCGGCATGACTGGCGTACTGCTGGCCATCCCGGGTGCTGACTTCGTCCTGCACAACAGCCTGTTCGTGATCGCGCACTTCCATAACGTGATCATCGGTGGTGCGGTATTCGGTTACATCGCTGGCTTCAGCTTCTACTTCCCGAAAGCGTTCGGCTTCAAGCTGCACGAAGGCTGGGGCAAGGCTGCATTCTGGTTCTGGATCTCGGGCTTCTTCGTCGCGTTCATGCCGCTCTACGCGCTGGGCTTCATGGGCATGACCCGTCGTCTGAACGCCACTACCAACCCTGAGTGGGTGCCGTACCTGTACGTCGCCATGTTCGGTGCGGTGATGATCGCTGTGGGTATCGCCTGCCAGCTGATCCAGTTGTACGTGAGTATCCGTGATCGCAAGCAGAACATGTGCGAGTCCGGCGACCCATGGAATGGCCACACCCTGGAATGGTCGACTTCGTCGCCACCACCGTTCTACAACTTCGCCGTGATCCCGACTGCGAACACCATTGATGCGTTCACCGAAGCCAAGGAAGACGGTACTGCGTACCAGAAACCGGCCAAATATGAACCGATCCACATGCCAAGCAACACCGCCACTGGCGTGGTGATGGGTGCGCTGTTGACCGTGTTCGGTTTCGCGATGATCTGGCACATCTGGTGGCTGGCAATCGTGAGCCTGGTTGGCACTATCGGTTACTTCATCGTTCACGCAGCCCGTGACGATCAAGGCTACATGGTGCCGGTCGAAGAGATCGAACGCATCGAAGCCGAGCAGCACGCTCGCCTGGTAGCCGAGAAGAAAATCCCGGCCAACCGTGTTGAAACCTCGTTGGAACAGGCTTAAACCATGTCGAACTTAGTGACCAATGCTGGACACGCCCATGTCGATGACCATGGGCACGATGACCATCACCACGACTCGGGGCCGATGACCGTTTTCGGTTTCTGGCTCTACCTGATGACCGACTGCATCTTGTTTGCGTCGATCTTCGCGGTGTACGCGGTACTGGTAAACAACACTGCCGGTGGCCCGTCGGGCCACGACATCTTCGAACTGCCCTACGTGCTCGGCGAAACCGCCTTGCTGTTGTTCAGTTCGATCACCTACGGCTTCGCGATGTTGGCCTTCTACAAGGGCAACAAGAAAGGCGTACTGAGCTGGTTGGCACTGACCTTCCTGTTCGGCCTGGGCTTCATCGGCATGGAGATCAACGAGTTCCACCTGCTGATCTCCGAAGGTTACGGCCCGCACCGTTCCGGCTTCCTGTCCGCGTTCTTCACGCTGGTAGGCACCCACGGTCTGCACGTATCCGCCGGCCTGCTGTGGATGGCGGTGATGATGTATCAGGTCAATAAACACGGCCTGACCAACACCAACAAGACTCGCCTGAGCTGCCTGAGCCTGTTCTGGCACTTCCTGGACGTGGTCTGGATCTGCGTATTCACCGTTGTCTACCTGATGGGGACTCTGTAATGGCTAATGCACACTCCCATGACAGCCACGATGCAAGCCACGGCAGCGTCAAGTCGTACGCTATCGGCTTCATCCTGTCGGTCATCCTGACCCTGATCCCGTTCGGCCTGGTGATGTACCCGACCCTGCCGAAATCGATCACCTTGATGATCGTGTTGGCATTCGCGGTAATCCAGGTTCTGGTTCACCTGGTGTACTTCCTGCACCTGGACCGTTCCGAGGCCCAGCGTGAGAACGTGATTGCGTTCGTGTTCGCAGGCCTGGTGATCGTTCTGCTGGTTGGTCTGTCGCTGTGGATCATGTTCAGCATCCACACCTACATGATGGCGAAGTGAGGTAAGACCCGATGTCGCTTAAGCACTTTATCCAAATCACCAAACCGGGGATCATTTTCGGTAACGTGCTTTCTGTGGCGGGCGGTTTCTTCCTGGCCTCCAAGGGACATGTCGATCTGGCCATCTTCCTGGCTGCGATGATCGGTACGTCCCTGGTGGTGGCTTCCGGTTGCGTGTTCAACAACTGCATCGACCGTGACATCGACATCAAGATGGAGCGCACCAAGAATCGCGTGCTGGTCCAGGGCCTCATCTCCCTGAAGCTGGCACTGATCTATGCGACCGTCCTCGGTGTTGCCGGTGTGGCGTTGTTGTACAAGGTGGCCAACCCGCTGGCGGCGCTGTTCGCCGTGATCGGTTTTGTCATCTACGTCGGCCTCTACAGCCTGTACCTCAAGCGCAAGTCGGTGCACGGCACGCTGGTGGGCAGTCTGTCGGGGGCGATGCCGCCGGTGATTGGTTATGTGGCTGTGACCAATAGCTTCGACATGGCCGCGCTGACGCTACTGGTGATGTTCAGCCTGTGGCAGATGCCGCACTCCTACGCCATTGCGATTTTCCGCTTCAATGACTACCTGGCTGCGTCGATTCCGGTTCTGCCGGTCAAGCGTGGCATCCAGGTGGCCAAGAAACACATCCTGCTCTACATCTTGGCCTTCCTCGTGGCGACCTTGATGTTGACCTTCAGTGGCTATGCCGGCATGAGCTACCTTGCCGTCGCCGCCGCCATGGGCATGTACTGGTTGTACATGGCCTGGACCGGCTACAAGGCGGTGGATGACACCGTCTGGGCGCGCAAGCTGTTCGTGTTCTCGATCTTCACCATCACCGCGCTCAGCGTGATGATGTCCCTGGATTTCCAAGTGCCGAAAGAGCTTCTGCTGACCTACGCTCACTGAGTGGTCGCGCAGTGAAAGAGCCCCGCCTTCGAGAGAAGCGCGGGGCTTTTTCTTGGGCGGGCGGTTAAATCGGACTAGGCTTTTCTCGTCTTACCCTCAAGTACGAGCTGTGCGAATCCATCCCCCGCCTTACAAGGAGTTGTCACATGGTCAGCGTTAGTCGTCGGTCCCTTCTCGCCGTGGGCGCAGCCCTGCCGCTGTTAGGGCGTCTGGACTGGGCGGTAGCGGCCCCGAAGGCGGCAAAGTCTGACAAGGTGCGGCTCAACTACAACGAAAGCCCCTACGGCCCATCGGGCGCTGCGCGTGAGGCGATGCAACGCGGCATCGCCAGCGCCGGGTTGTACCCCTACGGCCACATGTACGCACTGGCCGGGCTGTTCGCCCAGCAGCAAGGGCTTGCCGAGGACCAAGTGGCGGTGTTTTCCGGCTCCATGGCCGCGCTGCGGTTTGCGGTCCTGGCGTTTACCAGTGAAACCCGCGGGCTGGTGATGGCCACGCCGTCCTATGAAGTCCCGCGCCAGGCGGCCGAATCGCGCAAGGCGCCAGTGAAAGAGGTCGACCTCAACGCCGAACACGCCCACGACGTGCCCGCCATGCTCGCCGCCGCCCCCCAGGCCGGCATGCTCTACCTGTGCAACCCCAACAACCCCACCGGCACCATGACTCCCACCGAGGCGATCCGCCACGCACTGGCGAACAAACCCAAGGGCAGCGTGCTGGTGGTGGACGAGGCTTACATCGACTTTTCCGACGCTCCCAGCGTGATCAGTTGGGTCAAGGAACACGATGACCTGCTGGTGCTGCGCACCTTCTCGAAAATCTACGGCATGGCCGGTGCCCGCGTCGGCCTGGCGGTGGGGCACCCGAAGTTGCTGGAACAACTGGCGGTGTTCGGCGGCGACAATGTCCCGGCCGGTTCGGCGCTGCTCGGCGCCAAGGCCAGCCTGGAAGACATCAAGCTACTGCCCCAGCGCAAGGCGCTCAACGCACAACTGCGCGACGAGACCGTGGCATGGCTGAAGGGGCGTGGGTTTACCTGCACGGTGTCCCAGAGCAACTGCTTCATGATCGACGTGAAGCAGCCGGCCGAGCAGGTTATCGAGCGCCTGGCAGAGCAGGGTGTGTTGATCGGGCGGGTGTGGAAGAACTGGCCGCAGTGGGTGCGGGTGACGGTGGGGAACAAGCAGGATATGCAGCGCTTTCGTGAGGCGTTTGCGGCGCAGGATGTGCGGGCTGTCTGACCCCGCATGAAACAGATGTGGGAGCGGGCTTGCTCCCACATTCAGTTCGGCGGTGTCGCTGGCGACGTGTTATTGCTGGACGATGCTGTAACCGTCAAACGCACGCTGCTGCTGCAACGCGGTGATCACACTCTTGCGGCTCAGCGGTTGCTCAGCGCCGGTGTTGTCCACGAAGCTTTCCACTTCCAACTCAGCCTCATCCCCTTCACCCACAAAGCTGAAGCCCAGGAATTCAAACGCCTCGCGGTCAACGTTCAGCTTCGAGCGCGGTGTGCGCAATGGCAGGGTGACGCTGATCCCATCCTTGCTGATCACAAACACTTCGGCTTCTTTCTTCGGGCGCGAGGCCTTGCTCTTGCCGGCGCTTGGGTTGCTGATGGCCTGGTGGCTCTGGTTCAGCACCTTCAACGCCAGGCCGTAGACCAACTCCTGGAACTCGGGGTCGTCCTTGAAGCTGGACAGGATGCGGCTGATGGAGAACTTGCTGCTCAGGTCTTCCAGGGCAATGTTGTCGGCGGCCTCGGCGTCCTTGAGTTGCTTGAGCTGGCCCATCAGGTCGTAGGCCTTGTCATCGTCGAAAGCGTCGTGGGCCTGGCGGATCGCCACGCGCAGTTCGCGGATCTGATCGCTTTCCTTGGAGGTGTGAAACGCGTCCAGCACCATTTCGCTGATGATCTTGGCCGCTGGCACATGCTGTGAAAGATTGATGGCGTTTTCGTATTCAGCTTTGGATTGCAAGGCGACTACGGATTCTTCGTGGTGGGAATCAGACATTGAAATTTCACTACTTCAGTAAACGGGAGACAAAAAAGCGTCGCGCATTTTCAAGGCGTGGGGGGATCAGGTCAAGGCAGCACATTGCCCCTGACCCATATCAAAACCCCCTGCCCGCATATCCGTTACAACAACCCTGCCTGATGAACCTATAAAAACGACCACTGACCTGCGCCAAGGGGACCTCCCCACGCCAGGTGATTAAAGGACTAACACGATGGCGCTTTCTCTTGCACGCCTGGCCATGCTGGGGGCGACGCTGAGCGTGGCGCTTCCCCTGCACGCCAGCGCCCCCGACACCCCACTGATCGAGCATGGCAAGTACGTCGCGCAACTGGGCGACTGCATCGCTTGCCACACTGCCAAGCAAGGCCAAGTGATGGCGGGCGGGCTGGAGCTGAGCACGCCGATGGGCACGATCTTTTCCAGCAATATCACGCCCGACCGTGACACCGGCATCGGCAACTACACCTACGAGCAATTCGACCGGGTCATGCGCGAAGGTGTCACGCCCAGCGGTATGAACCTGTACCCGGCGATGCCATATCCGTCCTACGCCAAGATGAGCGAAGACGATATGCGCGCCTTGTACGCCTACCTGATGCAAGACGTAGCGCCTGTGCAGCAAGCCAACCGTGAAGCCGACATGGGTTTCCCGTTCAACCAGCGCTGGGGCCTGGCGCTGTGGAATTTCGCCTTTCTCGACAAGCGGCCCTTCCAGCCGGACCCGGCGCGGGATGCACAGCTCAACCGCGGCGCCTACCTCGTCCAGGGCCTGGGCCATTGCGGTTCCTGCCACACGCCGCGTGGCATCGCCTTCCAGGAAAAAGCCCTGAGTGATGAAGGCCGCAGTGGCCAGCATTACCTGGCTGGCGAAACCGTAGAGCATTGGCGCGCCCTGAGCCTGCGCAACCTGTGGACCGTGGAAGACACCGTGCAATTGCTCAAGACCGGGCAAAACCGCTTCGCCACGGTCGCCGGCAACATGGCCGATGTGATCCACCACAGCACCCAGCATTTCAGCGATGACGACCTCACGGCCATCGCCCGCTACCTCAAGTCCCTGCCACCGGGCAAAGACGATTTGCCAATGCCGTCCGTGGCCCAGGCACCCGCTGCGCCGCCGACGGATCTGTTCACCAGCCGTGGCGGCCTGGGTTACATGCAGTTCTGCAGCGACTGCCATCGCAGCGACGGCACCGGTGTCAAAGGCCTGTTCCCGCCGCTGGCGGGCAATCCGGGAATTGCCTCCAGCAACCCGACGTCACTGCTGCACATCACCCTGACGGGTTGGGAAACCGCGCAAACGGCCGCTCACCCACGGGTCTACACCATGCCCGGTTTCGCCCGCCTGGCCGATCAGGAAATCGCCGAGATCCTCAGCTTTGTGCGCACGAGCTGGGGCAATGGGGGCACGCCCATCAGCGCGGCGCAGGTCAAAACGCTGCGTGACCAGCTCAACCCGGTGACCACCGATTCAACGGCATTTGAAACCCCGCGCCTGGCCGATCTGCTCGCCGCGCCCAACGCCGACCAAGTGGTGCGCGGCATGCGCCTGCATCTGCAAACCAAGGCATTGTTGCCGGACAACGTCGGCAACTCGCTCAATTGCACCAGTTGCCATCTCAACGCCGGTACCGTGGCGGACGGTTCGCCCTTTGTCGGCGTGTCGGCATTCTTCCCCAGCTACGCGCCGCGTGCGGGCAAGGTGGTGAGCCTGGAAGAACGCATCAACGGCTGTTTCCGTCGCTCGATGAACGGCAAGCCGTTGCCGCCGCAATCGGCAGATATGCAAGCGATGGTCGCCTACTTCGACTGGATGAAAAACAACACCGGCCCCGCAGACAAAGTCGCCGGGCGCGGCGTGGGCAAGGTCGACCCGGCGATCAAGCCGGACCTGGTCAATGGTCAAGCGGTCTACGCCAAGCAATGTGCGGTGTGCCATGGCGACAACGGCCAGGGCCTGGCGCGCGCCGACGGCGAACTGATCTACCCGCCGCTGTGGGGCGAGCAATCGTTCAATATCGGCGCCGGCATGGCCCGCACCTATACGGCGGCGGCATTCGTCAAACGCAACATGCCAATAGGCTTTCACGAGAAATTTCCGCTAGGGCAGGGTGGTTTGTCCGACCAGGACGCAGTGGATGTCGCGGCGTATTTCTCGGGGCAACCGCGCCCGGACTTCCCGGACAAGGTCAAGGATTGGCCCAATGGCGGCAAGCCCGCCGATGCACGTTATTGATGGGCTGAAAACGGGGAGCCGCCGGGCTCCCCGCGCAGCGGCCTAGGGGTAGGTGACCGCTCCCACCGAGCAGCTTTGCTTGTTGCTTTCATAACTGTTGGCCCGCACCGTCCACGTGCCGCCCTGGGTGGTGCCCAGCCAGATGGCGATGGTGGTGATCAGCGTCGCGTCATGGACGTGCTTGTCCTGGCGCCAGCAGACTTTCAGTTCGGTCATGGTTCCGTCTTTCGTGAATTTTTCCTGGCAATAGCTGGCCATGGTTGGGTTCTCCCTGAGTGGATGGCGGTACAACGCTTAATGACCCGTGGCGCTCGGGATGCTGATCACCCCGAGCAACACCGGTATGTCGATGTCGGTGGAATCAAGCTCAATATCGAACTGGTCCGAGCCCGCGCTCGTCACCGCGCCGGCCTGCACCGAGAACGGGCCGATGCGGCTCACATTGCTGGCCAATTGCTGGGCCGATTGCAGGGTGCTGGCGCGCAGTTTCAGGCACGGGCGAAAGCCCAGCACTGCCTTGAGCGGCAGCAGGCCAAGCGGGCCGTCGAGCGCCAGAAAGGGCGGTGCGCCAGCGGGCAATGGGTAACGGGTGGCGTCGAAGAAGCTCGGGTCGAGCCACGCGGCGGGGCTCAGGCTGAAGGTGCCGAAGGCCTGCATCGACACGCTCAAGCTCAGCGTCGTGGTGTCGTCCAGGGCGGCGAGGCTGGCCGTATCCACTTGGATAAAGGCAGGCGCGCTTTCCGGCACGTTGACGCTGACGGCATCGAGCACTGCCACGGGTGCAACGCGTGCTTGCCACTGTGCAAACGTGGCGCTCCAGTTTTCCAGGGCATAGCCGGGATACAGGTACTGAGGAGCGCCCGCCGCCAGTTGCACCCACATGTTGGTCGCGACCTTCTCCGGCTGCATGGCCAGCCAGCATTGATTGAGTGCCGCGCAAATCTCGGGGACGCTCGGCCCCAGCGTTGCCATCAGGTGTTGATGGGTCTGGGACAGCGGTGTGCTGTTCAGTTGTTGGGCCTGCAAGGGATTGGGCGGCGTCGAGGTGCTCACCAGTTGCCGATACCGATCAAAGTCGACCGGGCTGGCGTTTACGTTCGCCAGAGATGCCGGTTGTGCGGCTTCCAGCAAGTAGCTGAGGTAAATCCAGTAAGCGGTGAACACCCCGCTGTGGATCGAATAAGTCCCCGTAGGCACGGGAATGCCATTGCCCAACTGGTAGATGCTGGCGTTGCATATGGCCGGAATCGGGCTACCCAGGTCGGTGTAGGTGTTGAGCGCGGTAATCGAAAACACTTCGCCGGGTGCTACTTGGGCCAGGTTGGCCAAGGTTTGGTCGTATAGCTGCCAAAGCGTTGGGTCTGCCACGCGCGATGCTCCTGTGCCATGAAGCCGGGAGCCGCGAAGGCTCCCGGCCGGGCTGTCACTGGCCCAGTTGTTGGCTGACCACACCCAACAGAATCGGCAGGCTGCTGTGGATCGGACCGATGGTCACGGTGGCCGAGGCGTCATCCCAACGGATGTCTTGTTTGCTGCCATAGGCGGACGTGGTCGCCGACCCGATGCGGAACGGGCCGATGCCGATGGACGCGGTGGCCTGGGATTGCCAGCTGCTTTTCACGTTGCTGTAGTCGCTGGCCTTCATTTTCAGTTTCACCGTTGGCTCAAAGCCGACCACCAGTTGCGTCGGCACGGCCGCCAGGGAGCCGTTTTCGCCGAAGAAGGCCGGCGAGCCCGGTTTGAGTTTGTTCTGGAAGGTGTTCACCAGTGAACCGTTATCCCACCAGGCGCCCGGAGCGATGATAAAGCTGCCCAGACCAGTGAAGTCGACGGTCAGCGAGAAGTCGCTGCTTGAGGTGTCGATGCTGGTTTTCTGGCCACTGGCGGAACCGCTGGCGGTGAAGTTGAAAAAATCACCGAACAGGCTGGCATTCGCCGAAGCACTCCAGCCGGATTGGCTGAAACTGTAACTGGCGGTGCTGGAGCTGACCGAGATCGAGGCCCCGACCTGCCCGGCGACGCTGGCGGCTTGCCAGGCTGCATACGCGGTGGAAAATCCTTGCAGGGTGTAGGACGGAGCAAAGGACGATACCAACGCACTGGCCGGTGGTGGAGTGGTGCCACCGACGACCACCGGCTGTGAACCCGGCGCTGCGATCGACCCGGAGGTCACGGCCATGTTGAACGGGTTTTGCGCGGTGAGGCTCTGCGCACCGTTGATCCCGACCTTGCTGCGTGCTTGCTGCAACGGCACATACCCGGCGCCATACGCCTGCACCATCAACGAATCGAGGGCGTTGGCGGCACCAATCAGGTTGTTGTTGGCGGTGACGTAGCTTGGGTAGCTTTGTACGACCCACGTCGAGAACGGCACAAACGGTGGAGAGTTGATGGCTTTGTAGTTGACGTACTGCTGGATCGCCTGGGTGGTGACGTTGTTGAACGCGGTTTGCGCGGTGTTCAACGCCGACGTGGCAAGGTTCACCTGGCTGGCCAGGTTCGGGTTGGGGATCGCGCCCAGGTCGATGCAGTCCAGAAACACCGCGTAGCTGGTCAGCAGGCCGCCGGCCGGCGAGTACGACGGGCTGTTGGCGGGCACCACATCGCCCAGGCCGTGGATGTAGTAATTGACGATCGTCGGGTCGACGTTGCCCAGGTCGACGTTCAGCGTGGTGGAACCTGCGCTGAAGCGCTGACCGCCGCCCAGCCCACCGCTCAATGCTTGATTTTGTACAGCCCCCATCCATTTTGCCCACAGGTCCAGCGTATCAACGTTAGCCATGACATTAAGCTCCAAATCGGTTGAGTAAACCGAGCACCGGGCAACCGCCGCGGTCTCCGAAGGCCATCAATGCAAAAGGTGAAGGGCATTGATAGCCGGAGGCCATATTCGTCATCGCGGGCGTTCGAGGCACTGTGCCGGATGCTGATTTACGTGTTCCGCAATGCTGATTTTCGGATCGGTACAAGTACCGATGCTCGCCGTCAGACCAGGCCTTCGCGTAGCGCATAACGGGTCAGTTGGGCGATGCCTTTGACGTTGAGCTTGCTCATGATGTGCTCGCGGTGGGTGCTCACGGTCTTGCTGCTGATGTGCATGCGTTCGGCAATCACCCGCGTGGTGCAGCCTTCCACCAGCAACTGCAGGATCTGTTTTTCGCGCGGGCTCAAGGGGGCTCCGGCGACCCCGGTGCGTTGGCTGGGGTGTTGATGGGCGACCATCTCGGTGGCCACCTCCGGTGACAGGTAGATGCGCCCGCCGGCCACACTGCGCAAGGCCTTGAGCAGTTCTTCGGCGGCGCAGTCCTTGAGCAGGTAACCGCAGGCCCCCGACTCCAGCGCCAGGGCAATCTTGCGCAGTTCACCATGGGCGGAAACGCACAGACAACGTACCGCGGGGTAGGCCTGGCGGGCGCGAAGCAACGTGTCGATACCGTTGAGCAGCGGCATCTCCATATCCAGCACCACCAACTCGGGGCGCAGCAGGTCAATCTGCGACAACGCCTGCAGGCCATTTTCTGCCTGGCCGACAACGTGCATGTCCGCCTCGGCGGCGAGCAAGGCGGCCAGGCCCTGGCGAAACAGTTGGTGATCGTCAACCAGCAGCACCCGCAATGGGGCGCCGCTCACGGCGCAGGTACCCTGAAACGCCGGTGATGTGCTGGGGCCACTGGGATCACCACACGGGCGCATGTGCCAAAGCCAGGGCGCGAGTCGATCATTAGCCTGGCACCGACCGCTTCCAGGCGTTGGCGGATGCTCGCCAAGCCGCGGGAGGGGTCTATCAGCGTCGGGTCAAAGCCACGGCCACAATCGGCCAGCACCACTTCAACGCAGCGCTGAAGGCACGAAGAACTCAGGAACGCCTGGCTCGCCTCGCTGTGTTTGCGCAGGTTGGCCAGTAACTCCTGGACGGCACGCAACACGGCGGCCATCAGCGGTGGCGCAAGCGGCAGGTGTGGCCCCTGAAGGTTGAGCAGAATCGATGGCGAACCGGTGAAGCGCTGGTGCATTTCGCGCACGCTGGTACGCAGCGCGTCATCCAGGCGCAAGCCGCCCGCGGGGGGGCGCACGAGGCCGTCGATCACTTGGCGCAGTTGTTGGCTCACGTCACGAATCAGGCGCCGTATGTCCTCGATCATCGGTCGGATATGGGCGCTGCCCTCGTGGCGATTCAACTCCGCCAGGCGCAGTTGCGCCCATGCCAGGGTTTGCAGCGGTTGGTCGTGCAGTTCGTGGGAAATGCGTCGGCGCTCTTGTTCAAGCGGCGACAGTTCAAGCACAGGCGTTGCTGGCCAGGTGTGCGGGGCAAAGGTCTGTGGCCCGGCACGCAGGGTTTTTTGACGTGACATTCCTTGTCTCCGTGATAGATCGGGATAGTGCGTCACAAAAAGGGCGGTGCTGAAGGTTGCTGTGTCACTTGCCCGATGTTCCTTGCAAAGGGGGATGAATCACAACATTGGAGTCCAGCCGCGTGCAGCGCAATACTGCCGATGGCGTAGGTTTTACGCGGGCATGGCGGTCTAGAGCGGGTGTTGCAGGCAGTAGAGGACCAGTTGCGCCATGCGCTGGATGCCGAGTTTACGGTAGAGGTTTTCCCGGTGTTTGCGCACGGTGAGGTCACTGATGCCCAGGTTTTTTGCAATTTGCTTGCTGGTTTGCCCGGCGGCGATGTATTCGGCAATTTCCCGTTCACGGCGTGTCAACGGTGGTGCAAGGGCCAGCCGCCGACGGCCGGGGTGGAATTCCCATTCGACGGCAAAGGTGGCGAGTTGAACCGCAGACTTGAGCCCGGTTTTCGCCAGGATATTGCTGCGGTGTTTACGCGCGGTCAGTGGGCTGATGGCCAGGTGCAGGGCTACCGCCTGGCAATCCATGCCCATGCTGATCAATCGCAATACCGCTTGTTCGCGGGCCGTCAGGGCACCCGTATTCAAGGCCCGCTCCGGTTCCATATGGGGATGACTGCGCAAAATGTGACCCTGGAGTTCTCTGCTGAGAACAACGGTATAGCACTTTGACAGCAGTTCGGAGGGGCGGCCCGCTCAGAGGTGACGCAATCAGACCAACTGCGCCAGGCAGCGCTGCAAAATATCCAGGCCTTCCTCCAGCACCGCAGGCTCGATCGTCAGCGGTGCGAGCAAGCGGATGATGTGCCGCGACTTGCCGCTGGGCATCAGCAGCAAGCCTGAATCCCGCGCCAGACCGAGCAATTGCGTGAGTTGCTGGGGCGCCGGCGTGCCGTCGGCGTGGGCCAACTCGATGCCGCGCATGGCGCCGACGCCGGTCAGGCGGCCGAGGTAGGGCGACAGGCCTTGTGCACGCCAGGCGTTGTAGCGGCTGACGATGGCTTCTTCCTGCTGCGCGCCCCACGTGTTCAAGTGCGCATCGCTCATCGCATCCAGCGTGGCCAACGCTGCTGCGCAGGCAATCGGGTTGCCGGAATAGGTGCCGCCCAATCCGCCTTTGGGCAGGTTGTCGAGCAGCGCCTTGCGCCCGACCACCGCACCCAGCGGTACGCCACCGGCGATGCTTTTGCCCAGCAGGATCAGGTCCGGCTCAATACCCAGGCGCGAAAAGGCGAAGCGCTGGCCGGTGCGGCCGAAGCCGGACTGGATTTCATCGGCGATCAGCAGGATGTTCTTTTCATCGCAAAACTGCCGCAAGGCTTGGGCGAACTCACTGTCCAGGGCCAGGAAACCGCCTTCGCCCTGCACCGGCTCGATGATGAAGCAGGCCACGTCGTTGACGTCGATTTCCACGCTGAACAGGCGGTCCATGGCCTTCAAGGCCTCGGCGCAGGACACGTCGTTATCGGGGCTTGGATAAGGCAAGTGGTACACAGGGCCGGGTAGTACGCCGACCTTTTGCTTGTAGGGCGCTACCTTGCCATTGAGGTTGAGCGTGGCCAGGGTACGGCCGTGGAACGCGCCGTCAAACGCGATCACCGCCGTGCGGCCAGTGGCGCCGCGCACGATCTTCAAGGCGTTTTCCGCAGCTTCCGCGCCACTGTTGGTGAGCATGCCGCTGACCGGGTAATCCACTGGGATAAACGCGCTCAGACGCGTCATCAGTTCAATGTAGGGCGCGTGGGGCGCGGCGTTGAACGCGTAGTGGGTCAACTTTGTCGCCTGTTCGCGAATCGCTGCGACCACACCGGGGTGGCAATGGCCGAGGTTGAGTACGCCGATGCCGCCGACAAAATCGATATACCGTTTGCCCGTGGTGTCCCAGACCTCGGCGTTCCTGCCGTGGCTGAGGCTGATGGGGTGAACGATGGAAATCGACTGGCTGATGGTTTCGCGGCTCATGAATCTGGGACTCGGCAATGGAGGGCACCTTTTTATCTAAGCCGTGCGCCGGGCCTTGTCGCAAACGAAATAAAGTCGCCGGGTCATTATTAAAATTCGGGATGTGCCGTGGCGAGGGCGCTTGCTGCCGCTAGGGCGTGCAGCGGTGCCTATCCAGTTGGAGCACGTTGCTTTGCTACCTCGACTATCCAGCTGAGAAAGGCCTTTACCTTGGGAATCTCCCCGGCATGTTCGGCGTGGGCGATAAAGTGCGCGCCAGCGCTGGGCATCGCGTACTGCCACGCAATCATCAAACTGCCATTGGCCAGCTCTTCGGCCACCAGATACTGTGGCACCAGCGCTACGCCGTAGCCCGACTGCGCGGCACGGATGCACATGTAGAAGGTGTCGAAACGCGGCCCGTGGTAGCTGTTCTGCGAGTGCAGGCCCTGTTCCAGGAACCATTCGTGCCAGGCCTCCGGGCGCGAGGTGCATTGCAGCAAGGTATGGAGCGACGAGGCGTCGCTGCCCTCGGCGACGAACCCCGGTGCACACACCGGTACCACCGCTTCACGAAACAACTCGATGCAGGTCGCCCCCGGCCACGAGCCCTGGCCGAAGAAAAACGCGATGTCGGCCTTGGCCTGCAGCACATCGAAGGGTTCCAGTTCGTTGCGCACGTCAAGGTGGATATTGGGGTGGCGCGCCGCGAAGTCCTTGAGCTTGGGCACCAGCCAGCGGTCACCGAAGGTCGGTTGGGTGGCGATGCGCAGCACTTCGGTCTCGCCACCGTAGGTGAGGATGTAGCGGCTGGAAATGTCCACCTGCGTGAGGATCTTGCGCACTTCGGCCAGGTACAGCGAGCCCGCCGGCGACAGGTACAAGCGCTGGCGCACCCGTTCGAAGAGGTTGTGGCAGAGCATTTCCTCCAACTGCGCCACTTGCTTGCTCACGGCACTCTGGGTCAGGTGCAGCTCTTCGGCGGCGCGGGTGAAACTCAGGTGGCGGGCAGCGGCTTCGAAGCACTGCAGGGCGGTCATCGAGGGGGTCAAGCGTTTTGAAATCATGCAGTTCATTCCAAATCGGAAGGAGCCTTTGCCTAAAGGTCGTTTGTGGCAGCGGCGCAAAGCCGTTGATACTGCCCGCCAGCACTATAAACCGGCGCGGGATATGCGGCGCCGAATAAAAAAACGACAGGGAGAGCCTTGCATGACCCCATTCAAAACCACCTTGGCCGCACTTGTTGCCGGCGCTGTACTGGGCCTGGCCGGCACCGCCCAGGCGGGCGTGACCCTTGATGCGATCCAGAAGAAAGGCTTTATCCAGTGCGGTGTCAGCGACGGCTTGCCAGGCTTTGGTGTGCCGGACAGCAACGGCAAGATGACCGGCATCGATGTGGACGTGTGCCACGCCGTCGCGGCGGCGGTGTTTGGTGATGCGTCGAAAGTGAAGTTCAGCCAGTTGACCGCCAAGGAGCGTTTCACTGCGTTGCAGTCCGGCGAAATCGACCTGATCTCGCGCAACACCACCTGGACCAGTTCGCGGGATTCGGGCATGGGCCTGGTGTTCACCGGCGTGACCTACTACGACGGCATCGGCTTTCTGGTGAACAACAAGCTGGGCGTCACCAGCGCCAAGCAACTGGACGGCGCGACGGTGTGTATCCAGGCCGGCACCACCACCGAACTCAATGTCTCCGACTACTTTCGCACCCACGGCCTGAAGTACACGCCGATCACCTTCGACACCGCCGATGAAAGCGCCAAGGGCCTGGAAGCCGGCCGTTGCGACGTGCTGACCACCGACCAGTCGGGCCTGTACGCCCAGCGCATCAAGATGGCCCACCCGGACGAATTTGTGGTGCTGCCGGAAATCATCTCCAAGGAACCCCTGGGCCCGCTGGTGCGCAAGGGCGATGACGAGTGGTTCAGCATCGTCAAGTGGACCCTGTTTGCCATGCTCAATGCCGAGGAAATGGGCATCACCTCGCAGAACGTCGAAGAGCAGGCCAAGACCACCAAGAACCCGGATGTGGCGCGTTTGCTCGGCGTAGACGGTGAGTACGGCAAGGACCTGAAACTGCGCAAGGATTGGGTGGTGCAGATCGTCAAGCAGGTGGGCAACTACGGCGAGGTGTTTGAGCGCAACATTGGCCAGGGCAGCGTGCTGAAGATCAAGCGTGGGTTGAATGCGTTGTGGAACAACGGCGGGATTCAATACGCGCCGCCAGTCAGGTAGGCAATAACCTGTGGCGAGGGAGCAAGCTCCCCCGCCACTGCCAGCGGGGAGCCAGTCGCAGCGCTTTTCCCACCTCAGCTCCCCGGCGCCTGTTCACCGGTTTCGCTGGAACATTTGCGCAGATGAATATCACGGTGCGCCCCCACCATGCGCGCCACCGAGCCGTCAGGGTTACGCGCGATCACGTAGCCACGATCCTCGACCCAAAGGTAGCTGCCGTCTTCTTTGCGGCAGCGGTATTCGGTTTGGTAAAGGGCTGTGCGCTGGCTGATGTAGTCATCAAACGCCGCCATCACGCGAGGGAAGTCCTCGGGGTGGATCACGGTTTCCCAGGTGAGCACGCTGTTCTCCAGGGAGTGGCGGGGGTAGCCGAGCATCTCGTACCAGCCAGGGCTGCGGTACACGAAACCGGTATTGGCGTTCCAATCCCAGACCCCGTCGCTGACCAGTTCCATGACCGCATGCAGCATGTCGGTGGTGAGGTCGGAAAAGTCGTTCTTTAACGGCTTGTTGCTGGATCTATCGTCCATTTGCGCGCTTCCTGCATGGGCTGGCTGGGGGCTACTGTACATCGCAGGTTGTGGGCTTTGAATAGGCGGCTGCAGTCGCGTGGCGTTAGGGGATTACTGCGGCGCCACCATCCGCGTCTGCGGCGTCCCATCGGCGTTGTGCTGGTAGATTGCTTCAGGCTGGCCCTGTTCGTTGAAAAACACCTGGCCGATCCCTGCCGAATTCCATAGCCGTTCGCCCGCTTCGGCGTGTTCGGGGATGTGCGGCACCACTTGCATGGTGCGTCGACGGGTAAACCAGTTGAGCGGGGAGCGCGGTGAGTAGAGCCAGCGGTTGAGGCGGTCGAACCATTCCAGCAGGCGCGGCGGGAATTCGTTCTTGATGCCGCTGCTGGTGATCTGCCAGATTTTCGGGCCGGCGTTGCGGTGGCGGATCAGCACTTCGTAGACGAACGAGTAATGCACGTCGCCGGAGAGGATCACGTAGTTACCCGGCGTGCGGGAGTGACGGAAGATATTGAGGATCACCTGGGCGGCGCCGCGATGGGCCATCCAGTTTTCCGCGTCCACCAGCAGCGGGTAACCGCACCAGCTGAAGACCTTTTGCACGGTTTCGATCAGCTTGACGCCGAAGATCGGTGCGGGCGAGACGATGATGGCCGAGGGGTGGTCGAGCAGTGCCTGTTGCAGTTCGCTCAAGGCTTCCCAGTCCAGCAGGCCGGAGGGTTGCTTGAGGGTGAACTCGCTGCGCCAGCGCCGGGTGCGGGTGTCGAGCACCACCAGGGCCGGAGTGGTGGGCAGCACGTAGTGCCAGTGCTGGAATGTCAGCAGGGTTTCGAGCAATTCATCCTGTTTGGTCGCATCGAGACAATTGTCCAGGGCGTGGGCGGTGAGCGTTTGGGTCTGGCTCAGCAGATCACCGAACACCTGCGGCTGGTTACCCCATCCCTGACAGAGCAGATAGGCGAGCAGCGCGTTGCCGATGATGCGTTTGGAAAACGGGTGGCCGTAGGCGGTTTCTTCCCATTGGGCGCTGAGGTTCCAGTCGTCGGTGATGTCATGGTCGTCAAAGATCATCAGTGTGGACAGGTGCGCAAACACCCGCGCGACACCCGGCAGGCCATCGCGGAACCGTTCGATCTGCACCTGTTCCCGGGCGTACCGCCGTTGTTCGTCCGCACTCAACTGCGGCGGTTGCGGCGCGATCAGTGTCCACGGCGTGGGCGACCATACCAGCAGGTACATCGCGATCACTTCGGCAAAGGTCACCAAGTGATTGTCGGCGGTGCTGCTGGTGAAAATCGGTTTCTTCGCCCCACCAAAAAAGCGTTCGCGCAGGGTTTCGTTGCTCTCCAGCGCGGGCAGCAGGTCGGCACGATGGTAATAGCTGGCGCGATGCCCATAGAGGCTGGCGCTGTCGTCCACCACCGCACCTTCAAGGGATTCGTCGAACAGGCCCAGGCGCTCGACCAAGGCATGAATCGCCCGCAGCATCGGCCCGGCGACATCGTCTGCGTAGATCTGGTCGCCGCTCATCATCAGCAAGGCCGGACGTTCTGTCGGGGTGGGGGCCCCCGCCAGCAGGCGGTCGACACACAACAAGCCTTCGTCGGCACGGTGATGGGGTTTGCGGCAGGAGCCGTGCACCAGTTGCCGGATGCGACTGTGCAACACGAACGTCGGGCCGTGGGCATTGGCATAGAGCAGGTGCGGCGCCCAATCGGCGATGCCGTGACCGTCGATCAGCAGGTCATAACCAATCTCTACATCCTCGGGCAGCGCGTCATCCAGCGGCACGTCGATCAGGTGGATGAACGCGTGGCGCCCGACCGGCACGACCTGGCACTGGCCCTGGTCCAGGGTGACCAGACGGGCCTGCCCGGCAACGTGCAGTTTGAGGGTCAGCGCCAGTTCACGACTGCCCACCAGCCAGAACACCAGGCGGTGGGGTTCCAGCCGCCGTAGAAGCGGGCCAGCGAGGACAGCAGGTTGACGCATGGGTATGACGGCTCTGTTCAAGGACGATATTCAGATTAACGCAGTGGATGTCAGCATTTTGTCGAAGCGACCCAGAGGACGGTATTTAAACCGCCCCCTGACTCAACGCGTCAGATGATTCTTCCGCCGCCCAGGCTGTCGATGCTGCCAGAGCTCCGGTTGTCTTGCCGGTTTCTGCTACCGCTGAAATCAACGCTGGCGTCCGGAGTGGGCGGCGGTTGTCGGGGGGCTGTGGTTTTTGCCTGTGTGGAAGTGGCCGGCAGAATGTTGTGTATGAACGTTGCGCTAGAACCGAAAAAAATATCCATGGCGTTTTCCTCTGAATGGTTGGGGCACGCCGCGCTGCATCATGGGCACTGCGACGCGAGCCGACCTTACAGAGCGTGTGACGGGAAACCTATAAACGCCTCATCTCAAAACGTTGCGAGATTCAGGTATGCGAATCGCCAAGTACCTTGGGCACCGTAAAGCGGAACTCGCTGCCACGCCCCACCTCGCTTTCAGCAACAATTTTGCCGCCGTGGGCCTGGATGATGCCTTGGGTGATGTACAGCCCCAGCCCGCTGCCGGTGGGATTGTTTTCAGTCTTTGTCCAATAGCGATCAAACACGTGGGGCAGTTGCTCCGGCGCAATGCCTTCACCGCTGTCACGTACCGAAAACACGATCTCTTCACCGTTGCTCATGGCGCTGATACCGATATTGCCCTGGCGCGGGGTGAACTTGATGGCATTGCCGATCAGGTTCGACAGCACCTGGAACAGGCGCTCCGGGTCCGCATTGATCTGCAGGCCGGGCTCGGCATTGAACGACAGGTCGATGCCTTTCTCCATCGCCAGCGGCGCCAGCAGCGAATAGGCCTCCTCAAAGATCTGGCTGACGTCCAGCGACACCGGCTTGACCACATAACGCCCGGCCTCGATTTTAGAGGTGTCGAGCAGGTCCTCCAGCAACACGTTCATGCGCCCGGCGGCCTGTTGCATGGTGTCGATGGCCGAGGAAATCCGCCGCGAGGTGTGTGGGCCATCGGAGCTGAAGGCCTTTTGCATCATGCCGCAGAGCATCGAGATGACAGTCATCGGGTTGCGCAGGTCGTGGGACACCACCGCCACCAGTTCATCACGTGCGCGCACCGCTTGTTGCTCGCGCAGCACCTGGCGCGCCAGGTCGTTTTCCAGGGCGGACCGGCGCAGGTCGTTGGCGGCGAAGCGGTCGCCATGGCTCCATTTGGTGGAGATGCCGGCCATTTCCACTTTCCAGATTTCAAACGAGGTGCGTGGGCGAAGGCGCAGGCCTGCGTCGGAGTTTTCCAGGGCCAGCGGCTTTTTCGGGTCGCCACTCCAATTGATGTTCTCTTTCACTTCCGGGCGGAACCACAGCACGCCGTTGTCCACCGGCTTAGGCAGGCTCATGGCCAACACGCCGCTGGCGACTTGTTGGAAGTCGACGGCCGGTGGGTACACCGAGGCCAGGTTGTGGCTGGAAAACACCGGCTCGCCGCCTTGTTGCAGCCACTTGTGCAGCGCACGGATCTGCCCCGGTTCCGGGCAATTGCCGTAGCGGTGCAGTTGCTTGTCTTCGATGATCGCCACGCCGCCGGACAGGGTCAGGTTCATCAGCACTTGGGCTTGCTGGGCCAGGCCGTCGAAGACGTTTTCGTGGGACGCCTTCATCGCTTGATCCAGCAGGGCCAGGGCCTCGACCTTTTCTTCGCGTTGGCGGTTCAGGTCGAGGGCTTCCATGGCGCTGATCTGCAACGACAGCACCTGGCCGATGGTCTGGCAGGCGGTACGCAGGTCGTTCGGCACCAGCAGCGGCGCGCGGTTGCCGCAACTGATCAGGCCCCAGAGCTTGTCGCCCTTCATCAGCGAGATGCTCATGGACGACAATACACCCATGTTCTGCATGTATTGGCAGTGAATCGGCGACACGCTGCGCAGGGTGGCGAAGCTCAGATCCAGCGGTTGGCCGGTGTCCGGGCGCAGCTTGGGCAGCAGTGGCACGGGTTCGTAGGCTGCGTTCGGGATGATGCGTAGCCAGTTGGTGCGATACAGCTCACGGGCCTGCTCTGGGATGTCGGACGCGGGGAAGAACAACCCGTTGAAAAGCTCCATGGACGGCGCTGATGCTTCGGCGATGACCTGGCCATGGCCTTCTTCTTCGAAACGGTAGATCAGCACACGGTCGTAACCGGTCATGGCCTGAATTTCATTCACGCTGATTTCGTACAGCGCCTGCAGGGTTTTCGCCGACTGCAAACGCTGCAGCATCTTGCCCAGGTCACTGGTGCGACCGTTCAGCGCCCGTGGGTGGAAATCCCTGAGCAGCGGTTCGAACTCCAGCACCAACACGTTCTGATGGCGATGCAACAAGCCCTCGAATTCCGCACCGTTGAACGTGACGTGCAGCGGTGGCGCATCGAAAAACGTGTTGTTTGCGGCCATGGCTGCAACAGCCTGGGCTTGCTCGCTGCCAATCAGCGTGTGCAGCGGCTGGCCCAGCAGCGCCTCGGGCGCATGGCCGAACAACGTGCCGATGTTGGCGCTGACCTGGATGATTTCCAGGCCCGGTTCGGACAAGGTCAGCAGCACGCCGTGGGGCTGGATCGCCCCCGGGAAGCGAATGGGCTCGTCGGCACAGTTGGCAAGCAGCTTTTCAAAATCGTCGGGTTTCATAGCAGTACCTCCTGGCTGTCGAGCCATTGCTCAAAGCAGCTGAATGTCGAACGGGCTGCATCCACCGCGCGCTGTTTGGCGTCAGCGTCCAGCGGCAGGCGGCCCAGGTAATCGAGGAAATCCTTCCAGCGTCGACCGGTCTCGGCGCCGTATACATTGAGAAACGCGCCACCGTTGTCGGCATCCAGGCCCAGGCGCTGGGCCATTTCCCGGCGCAGTACCTGGCCGCCCAAGGTTGCGCCTTCGAGCACATACAAGGCGCCTAGACAGGCGGCGGCGGTATCGCAGACCGGGAGTTCGGCGCAGCGGGGGAGGGCGTCGATGGCGAGGTTGTCCAGGCCCAGCGCGTGCAGGTCGTCCACCAGCGTCGGTGTTTTCAGACGCATTGCCGAGTCGAAGCCTTCAGGAATCAAGGCGTTGTCATACAGTGAGGCTTCGATGGGCCGATAAAAGCCGTAGTACGCCTGGAGCAAGCGCCCATACCAATGGGCATCCAGGCGTTCAGAGAAAAACGGCAGGCGCTGTTCCAGCGCTACGTGCAGCTGGGCAGTGCCTGTGCGCAACGCTTCCAGCAAGGTGGGCGGACCAACGTCATGGGCCTTTGAGTGCATTCAGCTAGCTCGAACTGTGGGCCTGTCGGCCATGAATGACGCGTGGAAATGGGCGACGATTCTACACACCTCAGAGCCGATAACTGTCCGCACAAGGCGAATAGGCTGACCAGCGGATCAGAAAAGTCGCTCCATGCCTCATTAATGACTGCACTATTTGCCGCGAAGTTCGGTTTAAGTAATGTCGTGAAGCTATCAGTGCACGGACGATCCGTGCCCGGTCAGTGCGGTTTGCACCGACTCCAGCAGGTGTTCAGTGCTCCATGGTTTGGGCAAAAAACGCACCGAGCCCCCCAATTGCGCCGCCAGTTTGGTATTACCGGACGTCAGCAGCACCGGCACGTTCGGCCAGCGGTGGGCCACCACCCGGCTCAAGTCATAGCCATTGAGCAACCCCGGCATCTGAACATCACTGACAATCAGGTCCACCGGTTCGTCGCCTCGTTCCAGGTAAATCATTCCTTCATCCGCCGAAGGAAACGACGTCACCAGCGCCCCGAATTCCTCTAGCACATCCACCATTAACGAGCGAATGATCTCGTCGTCTTCCAACACTAAAATCGATGGCTGAGCCATGATCCTTACTCCACCATCAGGGTTCATTAACGTGGAGTAGAGCACGACTGGATAGGTTCGATTGGATGTGTTCGAAGTGATGGGTGGTCATGAGAATGCCGTTGCAGGATACTCGCGCACCTCAAGGCCACTCGCGCAAGGCAGTCAACCGTGAATGATCCGGATCTGGGCAACCGCATGATCAAAGTCGACCATGCCGGTGAGCATGGCGCGATTTGCATCTACAGCGGCCAACTGTTCATGGCCCGGTTGTTGGTCCCGGGCATGGTGGCCGAGTTGCAAGAATTCCTGTCCCACGAACGGCGTCATCGCGAGGTGTTCAGGGCTGAACTGCAACGCCGCGGTTACCGCCGCTGCCGCAGCTATTGGTTGTGCGGGCTGGGTGGCCTGGTGCTGGGGTTGATCACTGGCCTGTGCGGACGCAAGGCGATCGTTGCCACCACCGTTGCCGTGGAAAGCGTGGTGTTGCGCCACCTGGCCCATCAACTGCACAGCTTGCACGACATCGACCCGCAGGCCGTAGCGGCGATTGCCTCGATTGTCGAGGAAGAACAGCACCACCACGACCACTCGGCGGCGCAGATTGATCAGCGTGACCCGTGGTTCCGTGGGTTGACGCCGGTGGTCACGGCGTGGACCGAAGCCGTGATCTGGATGGGCATGCGTTCCTGACAAACAGGCATAATCGCCCGCTACACCTGATGGAGCCTGCCATGAAGTACGCCTTGATCACCCTCGCCCTGACCCTCAGCGCCAGCCCCGCCTTCGCGGCCGGCGATGCCGAGGCGGGCGGCAAGCTGTTCACCAAGACCTGCGGCGGTTGCCACAGCGTTGGCGAAGGCGCGCGGGGCGGGTTTGGGCCGCAGCTCAATGGCATCATTGGCCGTCCCGCCGGTACCACGGACGACTACCAGTACTCCGACGCGATGAAAAACTCCGGCGTGGTCTGGACCCGCGACAAACTCGCCGCCTATATCGAGGCGCCGAAGAAGGTGGTGAGCGGCACACGGATGATCTTCTGGGGTATCAGCGACCAGGAGAAGATCGACAACATCCTGGCCTACCTCGAAACCTTCCAGCCCCGATAATCACTCGCGCACATTCCGGAACAGCATCCACCGCGCACTCTCATGCAGCCCGCGCGTGAGCCCCTGCAAGCGCTGGAATTCCTGCGGATGCTGCGCGGCCACGTCGTCTCGCGGGGTTTGTGAGGCCAGGTCATGCAGGGTCGGCGAGCTGCCGTCGTGCTGCATCTGCAACAGGAAATGTTGGGTTACGCCGCCGATAATCGGGAAGCTGCCTTCACGCAACACCAGCGGCACCACGCGTTCGCCTTCGGGCGCCGGCTGCTGGATATCGCGGCCCAGGGCACCATTGCGAAACGGCATGCCCGCCATACCCGCCACGGTCGGCAACAGGTCCGCCAGCCCCACCGCGTCTTCGATCACCCGTGGCGCCAGGCCGGGGGCGTGGATCAGCAGCGGCACGTTATTGCTCTCCAAACCGAGCTGTTCGAAGGCCGGCGCCATGTGTGGGATCTGGCTGATGCGCGTGTTGTGGTCGCCGAAGAACACAAAGATGCTGTTGTCGTACCAGCCGCCGGCCTTGGCGATCTCCATCAGGCGGCCGATGTTGTAGTCCAGCAGGCGCACCGCGTTGTATTGCTCGACGCTGCGCGACCCGGCGGCCTGGACTTGCTCCAGAGTCACCTCGGCGACCTGGAACCCATCGTTGTGTTTGGGGATGGTGAATGGCCGATGATTGCCGGAAGTTTGCAGGTAGGCGAAGAACGGTTGTGCCTCCGGTACGGCGCGCAGCAGTTGGTCGCTTTCCTTGAACAGGTCCAGGTCGGAAATGCCCCACACATCCACCCGTGGCGAGCGCCAGTGGCTTTCGTCATAGAGCTGCACGCCGTCGATGCTTTGGCGGATCAGGGCGTTGATGTTCGCCCAGCCGGCATTGCCGCCGATCATGTAGAACTTCTGGTAACCCGCGAACGCATTGATCAACGTGTGTTGCCGGGTGATCAGCGGGTTGCGCGTGGCGGTCTCCTGGCGGGTCACGTCCGGCACGCCGCTGATGCTGGCCCACACGGTCTTGGCGGTGCCGGTGACAGGTACGTAGAAGTGTTTGAAGAACCAGCTCTGCGTGGCCAGCTTGTCGAGGTGCGGCGTGGGGTTCAGCGGGTTGCCGTAGGCGCCGACAGCACTGGTGCCGAGGGATTCAAGCATCACGAACACCACATTGGGCGGGCGCTTGCCGGCCAGTCGATAGGGCTGCACGCCTTGTTCGCGGATGAAATTCAGTTGCTGGGTGTCGGGCTGATCGACCCCCAGGTAATCGGCGATTTGCGGATAGTGTTCGCGCACCTTTTTTTCATCGAATTGCGACTGCCCGACCTTGAAGGTGTCGTACAAAAACAGCACCGGGTTCAGGCCCACGGCGGCGACTTGGCTGTTGCCGGAAAAGAACGCATCGCTCCAGCGCAGGGGCACCGGGTTTTCCAGGTTGAGATTGGCGACGCGACCGAGTAGGGCCAAGAGTACGGCGACCACGCCGATCACCGAGACTGACGCCACTGCCCATTTGCCCATCGGCTGGGCTGGACGCTCCAGGGTCAGGCGTTCCAGGCACACCAACGCCCATACCCACAGCGCCACGGCGGCCAGCCAGCAGGCAGTTATCCGCAGCACGGGGTAGGTTTCCCACACCATCTGTTGTGAAATCTGCGCGTCTTGCAGGTAGCGCAACACGGTTGCGTTGATACGTACACCCAGGTAGGCGTAGTGGCCGAAGTCGATGATGTAGACCAGGCCGACCGCGGCCAGGGCCATCACCAGATAACCGCGCGCGAGCCAGCGCAGGGCGGGCAGGGTGATGAGGTTCCAGCGCGGCAACCACGCAAGCACCGCCAGCGGCAGTAGCAGCAACACCGCCAGGCGCAGGTCGAAACGCAGGCCGATGCCGAGGGTTTCCAGTAACTGCGGAGTGTTTAACGGCAGGCCGGAAAAACCCAGCACAAACACCAGCCGCAACGCCGCCAGCAACACAAACACCAAGCCGATCGCGCCTACGCCGTAGCGCAGGCGGCGTGATTGCAACGCACTCATCATCTCTCTCTACTCAATCTAATAAACACCACAAGACAAATGTGGGAGCGGGCTTGCTCGCGAAAGCGGTGGGTCAGTTAGAGCTGCTGTGACTGACACTGCGCATTCGCGAGCAAGCCCGCTCCCACAGTTTGAATTGCATTAACCCGGCGATGACGCAGTAGGTCGCCAGGAGTGGGTCCACCAGATAATCCCAGTAGTTCTCCGACGCTTTCAGCCGCAGTGCAAACGCTAAAGTGCCCAGCACCAGCATCCACACGGCCAACGCATTACGCAGCCACAACATCAACAGCGCCGCCACGGCCACCAGCGCAATCATCGGCCGCGGGTTGAACCCCCAACGGTAGGGATCGACATACGTCAGCCCCAGCGTCGCCGGGTACAGCACCAAGCTCAACACACAGAACACCAGCAACATTTGCACCCGCTGCGGGCGAGCAAGCGGCTGCACCAAGCCCAATCGGCTCAAGGCAACCCACGCCAGCAACACCAGCGTGCTGATCGCCAGATCATCGGTAAAACTGCGCACATACGCTGCCAACGGCAGTTCATTGACCGGGATAAAACTTGTCGCCACCAACACTGGCAGCAACCACGGCCGCCACGGCTGGGTGAAGCGCAGCGCGCACAGCGCCACAAACCCCAGCAACACAAAACTCAAATGGGCCTGCCACAGGGAAACCATCACAGACGCTCCGCCAGCCAGGCTTCGTTGAAGCTGACGTGTTTGATAAAGGTGTTATTCCACGAGTACACCAAGTGGTAGGTGCCGTCCGGGCTGCGGCTGAAATACGGGTACTCGTATTCGAAATCGCAGCCACGGGGTTTGCACACGCGGTAATCCAGGTTGCTCAGGAAACGTTGTTCCAGGGGCAGGCGTTTTGCGCCGCTGGAGGCGCGGAAGCCTTCGCCGATGATTTCTTTGTAGGCGTCGGGGGAGAACGGCTGGCCCAGCGGGTCCGGCGACTGGTCCAGTTGCACCACGGTGCGCCACTGACTGAGCTGGGCGTCGGTGCCGTAGAGGCTGAGCTTGAAGCGGCCGTCCTTCAGGTCGTTGAGTGCCACTAGCAAACCATCGTCTTCGGTGCCCACCGCCGCTAGCGAGGAATTCGGGTTGGCCGGCTCCAGCGGGTATGGCTCGCTCCAGGTCTGCCCGGCGTCGGTGGTGCGGCTGGCCAGCACACGATGGTGA
Organism: Pseudomonas sp. RP-B7; assembly: GCF_059803535.1. Classification (NCBI taxonomy): domain Bacteria; kingdom Pseudomonadati; phylum Pseudomonadota; class Gammaproteobacteria; order Pseudomonadales; family Pseudomonadaceae; genus Pseudomonas; species Pseudomonas sp. RP-B7. The sequence continues at coordinate 8,307 of NZ_JAPFHC010000045.1, read as the reverse complement.
GTGTCGCCGGCGTAACGCAACATCGCCACGGCGCGCTGGCCGTCCAGCGGCACAATGGTCGGTTGCAGCGAGTGCTTGCCCCGGCTGATGCGGAATTTGTCGATCACGGCACCGTCGGCGCTCAAGTACAGGTACTCGGCGAACTTGCCCATGAACTCGTGGTACACCGGCAGGCCAATGGAACCGTCGGCGTGGAACACCGGCGCGGCACGCACCAAGGTGCTGATATTGAAAAACGGCGAGGTCACCAGTTGCCTCGGTGCCGACCAGCTGGCGCCGAGGTCATCCGAGACCATCACATTGATCGCACTGGCGGCCCAGCCACCGACTGACACCGACACGTAAAACATCCACAGACGATTGTCCGGCGCGAGGGCGATCACCGGGTTGCCGAGTTTGCGGATATAGCGCTGGGTGCCGTCGCGGGTGCTTTCCCGCGTGGCCAGTACCTGCTCGGCGCCCCATTCGCCACTGTGGGCGTCGAAGCGCGCGGTACGCACCTGCACATCGGCGGCGCCTTCGCGGGAACCGGCGAACCACACCGCCATCAAGTCGCCGCCGGGCAGGGCAGTGACGGAGGAGGAGTGCACAAAATCCGTCAACTGTGTCGACACGAACCGGCTGGTGTACTGCGGGGCCGCCGCGACTTTCGCGGTCGTCGGGCTGGCCTGGGCAAACGGCGCCAGCACATGGGGCGGATGGCTTTGCCAGGCGGCGAGAAACACCGCGAGCAGGCCGCAAATCATTAAGACGCAGCGCATAGGAGACCTGTGGATAAAAGGATTACTGCGCACGTTCATCCGGCAGGCGCTTCCTGCGACCGGTGAGCATGGATAACGGTAAGTTGTCGCGTACCAGTGCACTTTCTAACAGCGCGGCCAACACATGCATACACACCAGGCCCAGCAGCCCATTCGCCGCGGTCTCGTGGATTTGTTGCGGCCAGTCGGCGCCCCACAGCGCATCGACTTCCTGCATCAAGAAGCCGCTGACGCCAAGGGTGAGCAAGGCAAGCAACATCAACAGCATCACCAGCGCGCCAATCGGTGAATGACCCAGGCGATGTTGCGGTCGGCGGTTGAGCAGCGAACGCAGGTGGGCATTCAGCCGTTTGGGTGTCGGCCAAAAGTCCGCCCAGCGTGCGCTGCGCGGCCCGACGAAGCCCCACACCAAACGCACCAGCAGCCAGGCCATGGCGTAGTAGCCCAGCCAGACGTGCCAGTCGTCGCCCGCTTCGTTAAAGAAGTAATTGGCGACAAAGACCCCGGCGATCGACAGGTGAAACAGCCGCACCAACGGGTCCCACAGGCGCAGGGATTCGCCTGGCATCAGCCTTTGATCTCAGTCTTCACGGCCTTGCCGGTCACCGGGTCGTGGTAGATCTCGACCTTGCGCTTGTCCTTGTCGAAACCGTAGATCTCGTAGCAATTGCCGTCGGTGACCTTGAATTTGCTGATCTGGTAGCCGTCGGCCTTGAGCTTGTCCTGGAAGGCTTGCTGGTCTTGCCATTGCGAGCGTTCGGCGGTGGTGCACTGCGGGCCGGCGAGGGCCAGGGGGCTGGTGAGGATCAGGGACAACAACAGAATTTTGCGCATGGAAAAGCTCTCAGCAGAGGTGGGAGATTTCACAGTGCAAAACCAACCTTAGTGCAACCTTAGTTGGCAACGAGCCGTAACATCTTTGCCAAGGGTGTGCCTGGAAAACCCGGCATGATTTCGCCGTTTCCTACAGAGAATTAGTAATGCGTCTACTCCTTGTCGAAGATGATCGTGCCCTCGGCCAGGGGATTCGCGTGGCCTTGGGTGCCGAAGGCTACACCCTCGATTGGCTGCAAGACGGCGTCGCGGCCCTGCATGCGCTGCGTACGGAGTCGTTTGATCTATTGCTGCTCGACCTCGGCCTGCCGCGCCTCGACGGCCTTGATCTGTTGCAGCAACTGCGCGCCGAGCAACACGACTTGCCGGTGCTGATCCTCACCGCCCGCGACGGCACCGCCGAACGCATCGCCGGCCTGGACGCCGGCGCCGACGACTACCTGGTCAAACCTTTCGACGTCGAAGAGCTCAAGGCCCGCGTACGCGCCTTGTTGCGCCGCAGCCTGGGGCGCGCGCAGCCGTTGCTGGAACACGCCGGCGTCAGCCTCGACCCGGCCACCCAGCAAGTGCGCTATCAAGATGGGGAGGTCATCGTGACGCCGATGGAATACCAACTGCTGCACCAACTGATGGTGCGCCCCGGCAAAGTGGTGACCCGCGAGCGCCTGTCCCGCGCGTTGTACGGCTGGCAGGACCGGGTCGAGAGCAATACCCTGGAAGTGCTGATCCATAATCTGCGCAAGAAGTTATCCACAGAGCTGATCCGCACCGTGCGCGGTGTCGGTTATGTGCTGGCGCTTAAACCATGACCTCGGTTCGTGCGCGCATCCTCATCCCCGTGCTGGTGCTGATCCTGCTCGGCGACGCGTTGATCAGCTGGCTGGTGCTGCGCGACAGCCACCACGAAATCGAAGAAGTCTACGACGCCCAACTCGCCCAAAGCGCGCGCCTGCTGCAAGGCGTGTTGCGCCAGCGCGACCCCGGCGAAGCCGACTGGCAGCGCTTGTACGAGGCGTTTGACCAGGCCATGAGCCGCGTGGGTGAGGAGGGCGTGGCCCATCCCTATGAAACCCGCCTGACCTTCCAGATCTGGCGCACCGACGGCCAACTGCTGGTGCGCTCCGCCGAAGCGCCAGTGCTGGCTATACCGCCTGCGACCCTCGGCTCCCATGACCTGATGGACAACGGCAACGACTGGTGCGCCTTCCTCCTCGCCGACCCGCAGCAAGGGCTGTTGATCTGGGTGGGCGAGCGTGACGACATTCGCCAGGACGTGATCCAGCGCATCATGCGCCACACCCTCTGGCCTACGTTGATCGGTGTACCACTGCTGGCGGTGTTGATCTGGCTGGTTATCGGTTGGGGCTTCAAACCGCTGCGCGCCATGGCCCTGTCGATTCGCGGACGCAGTACCGATACCTTGCAACCGCTGCATTTAGCGCCACTGCCCAGCGACCTGGAACCCATGCAAACCGCGCTGAACCGGTTGCTGGTCCAGGTGGACGAGCTATTGGAGCGCGAGCGCCGCTTCATCGCCGACGCCGCCCACGAACTGCGCACGCCCCTGGCGATCCTGCGCATCCACGCACAAAACGCGCAAGGCGCCGAAACCCCGGAGCAACGCCGTGAAGCCCTGGAGTTTCTGGTCAATGGCGTCGACCGCGCCACCCGCATCGGCAGCCAACTGCTGACCATGGCGCGCATCGAACCGCAACTGAACAACCCGGTGCGCAGCCGTGTGCAACTGACCGAGTTGGTGCGCGAAGAACTGGCCGAACTGACGCCGTTGGCCATGGAGAAAGGCGTGGAACTGGTGCTGGAAGGCGAAGAAGAGGTTTGGGTGGAAACCGAGCCTGTCGCGCTGGCGATTGCATTGCAAAACCTGGTCACCAATGCGCTGAATTTTTCCCCGGCCGGCAGCGAAGTGAAGGTGGTGATTGGCGCCAATTGCCTGAGCGTCGAGGACCAGGGGCCGGGGATTGATGAGGCGGAATTAGGGCGATTGTTCGAGCGGTTCTACAGCCGCGGGAACGCCAACGGCGCTGGGTTGGGGTTGGCGATTGTGGAGATGATCGTTGGCAAGATTGGCAGTCGGTTGGCGTTGCGGAATTTGGAGCAGGGTGGGTTGTGTGCCCGCCTGGAATTCTGACCCAGCATTGATCCCCTGTGGGAGCGGGCTTGCCCGCAAAGACGGCGTGTCAGCTGATATAAGTGCTGGCTGAGCCCCCGCTTTCGCAGGCAAGCCAGCTCCCACACTTTGACCTGTGCCAGGCTCGGGAAATGATTGCACCGCCAATCATCTGTGGGAGCTGTCGAGGCCCGGTGAAGCGGGTGATAGCGGGCTGATCGAATTTGGGGTTTCGCTCGTACCGATAAGCGCAGTAACTGCCGTGACGCACACCATGAGTACGGGTGTTGACGGAGCGGTAGAGGAGGGGCTTTTTCATGGTCGGCCTCATGGGGTCTTGGGCTGCTTGGGGGGTGGTGGCCAGGCGCCTTGGTAGCGGAAGGATATTTGGTAGTTGAAAAGGCCAGGCGCTATTACGTGTTGGAAGTACGGCTGGAGAATCGTTATCCAACTAGGTAGTACGTCGAACCCTCCTGCATATATCTGGGGCTCCTCGTTTAAATCGAGCGCGTTGAGGATGCTGTCCTCTTCTTCAAAGTCTGCTGAGTGTTCGCTTGCTTCCAAGTTGTCGGTTGTTTTGTTGAACCATTGCAGGCGTATTTTCATTGTCATAACAACGTCTCCAGTTATTTTTCTATGCGTCTTTCGTCTTTTGCTGGACCCCGTCGTTCGCCGGTGTAGGGGTCAAATGAGCCTAGATGCTCCAAGTCGCTGTATCGATATACTTCCAGTTCACCTTGTTCTGAGTCCCACTCAAAAATCCTCCTTCCTTTGGCGTCCTTCCAACGCTCTCGCAGGCCGCCGCCATTACGTTTTCGTGTCTTTCTTTTTTGTTCTATCAAGCCAGGGAATCCAGTGATGTCCTCGGTTTTTGGTGCAGGAAAGTAATCATAATCCGGGTTTTTCATCCCCTTCCGAGGCTGATTAACCACCACATACAACGGCCCAACCCCCGACTCCACCGGGAACACCAGAATAAAATCCCGATACTGCGGCGGATAAACCGGGGTCACCAAAATCTGCGCAGCCTTCTGCGTCGGCGGATAAATCCAGATCACCGGTGCTTGCGGCGCCGCCTCCAAAGCCGGAATGCCCAAGGTGTCCCCCGGATCAACCGCAGGCATCCAGATCAGCTCCACACCCTCACCCAAATCCGCCACAAACCGATCACCACGGCTTTGGAACTGCACCACATCGATCATCTGCCAGTCGGCGTTACGGCCAGTGTAAAAGCCATAGCCCTTGAGCGTGCCATCCTCCAACTGCTCGATATGCAACCGCATCTGCGAACGCGCCCGTTGCATCGCACGCAATTGCTCGTCGGTGTAGAGCGCGCTGTCGCCCAACGTCGCCGGCCAAGCCAGCCCGACCAATCCCGCTAGCAACCCACTCGCTACCGTGCCAGCCGCAACAGCTGCCGACTCCACAACCGCCGTACGTAACGCCAACGATCCCAAACCGACAGGCAATGCACTGCCGCTGATTTTGCTCAAGGCCACCGTGCCCTGGTCATCCACCTCACGGCCGCCCAAAAGGCTGAAGTGGCCGTATTCCTCGATCAGCTCAAGGGGGACGTAACCGGATGGATCGTTGTAGTGAATGAGCCCGTCGGGCAGTTGGCAGGGCTTGAGGAATACGCAGCCGGGAGGTTTGGTGGGCGCAGGGTTTGCAGGAGGGAGAGGGGCGAGCAATTCGATGGGCGGCGAATAGGGAATCCGTTTCGGCTGCGGAGTCAGGATGCGGCGTTTGAGTTGTTCTTCTTCGGTGATGGGGTAGGCGCGTTCTGACATGGCTGGCTCACTTCCTTGTGTGGGGGAGTGAGGCTACGGGGGGGAAGCGAGGGGCTGAAATAAGCGTTGTTCGATGGTTTTCGTGGGAAAAGTCAGCTGGCTTGTCGCGACGTTGAAAGTACGTATTTGAGTTCTCTCATCTGCGGGTGGGTGGGGCTGTGTGCTTTGGACTTCAGGCAAAACTTGCACACGAGTAGGACCGATCTGTTTTCCGTCTGCGTCCCTCTTTGAATGCAAGGTGTTTGTTACGGCCGCGCGAAAAAACGCGATGGAAATACCAAATGCTGACGTTCAACACCCTATGGAAAAATCACCCCGAAATTTTCGGCGATGTAGCCTCGTGCAGAACCAACGGCACCAAAAATTTCAGCGATCAATGCGCGATCAATTTAGGCGTGGCGCTGCGTAGATCTGGCGTCGATCTGAGCCGCTTAGTCGGCGTGCGCTATTGTTGGCAGCACCCCAAAATCGTAGTGGTGACCATATCGACCTGTGGAATGGGCGACGGTTGACGGATTGGCTGAGCTACCCGCGTATTCAGATGGGTTTTTCGATTGAGGGGACTTTTTCGAGTTATCACGATTCCACGGAGATTTGGTTTTGGAGGGTTTTATGACGGTGGTTAAGGGGGTTGGGTTTGTGGTGTTGGTGGTTGCTGTAGCGCTTGTGGTGTTTAACGAGTTAGTGGTGGCGGTGTCTGCGTATTTTGGGCCGTTTTATGACAGTGATGCGGATCAGAGTCGGAATTTTGGGCTTTGGTTGGTGGGGAATGGGGTGGTGGTTGTGGGAGCGGTGGTGGGCGGGGTGGTCTGGTATTGCAGCTGTTTAAAGAGGGGCGCGGAGTCTCGGGAGAGTAGAACGGGGCGGAAATAGTTAGCTTTGTTTCAAATACTGCGATTTTCGTTTATTTCGTCTGGCGTTGGCCTCAACTGAATTACGCAACATTGGAGCTGCATTATGATCACCAAGTTGCTCCCACATTTTGATCCGGTACAGCCGTTTAACGATGTAGGCAGCAAAAAGACCTTGGAGCGCCGAGGTCTTTTTTTACCCACCGATCAGGTCAGCAGATGCCTGGAAATCAACCGGGAAATTTCAACAATCGAAGTCTTCCCCGTGAATTCAAACTTCACTTTCCCCAACGACGAAAAGTAAATCTCCAACTCCGAATCCAGATCAAACGTCCCGGATGTTTCCACCGAGTAGGCGACGATATTTTTGTACGGCAGCGACGTGAAGTCTTTTTTGCTGCCGGTAATCCCCTGCACGTTCACGGCGATGATGCGTTTGTTGGTGAAGACCACGCCGTCGCGCATGGACTTGTACGCGTCGATTACTGTTTCGCCGTCCAGCACCAAGGCCGATGCGCGTTCGGCATATTCGTTGTTTTGTTTGAGTTTGAAGAAGCCTTTGTTATTGAAGTCGATCACTGGGCGTTCCTTAGTGGCGAAACCTGGAGTGCTTTCGCGAGTTTGATCAGGGTGTGTACAGAGGGATCTTGGGAGGCGCCTCCGGCCAGGCCGTAGAGGTAGGTTCGGGAAATGCCGGATTCTCTGGCTAATGTGGTTATGTTTCGAAGCGAATCGGTTTTGAGTTCACACGGAGCGACTTTTTCGCGGCTGTGGATACCTTTGAACGACAGATCAGCGAGTTGGCTCAAGATTTGATGGACGGCATCTGCGGTGAGTTTGGAGTCTCACCACGCGGTCCTTGCGCCTCAAAGGCCGGTCTCCAGAAGCTCGCTAATCTACTTTGCCAACCCGAATCCAGAGCAAGTGCTAACCAGCTTTTCCGCAAGCAGCCAATTGACTTGAATAGCGCCGTAAACGCCCGACACACCGGGTTTGGTAATCAGCCTATTCGCCTGGCTCGATACCGTCGTGCTTATCGGCTCCATCGGCGCTGCAAAGCCCTTGAACCAACAAGCACTCTTCGCGACCGGTGCCATGACCGCATCACTGCTGTGGTTCGTATTCTTGGCGTTGGGATGCCGGCGTTTGACCAACCTGTTTCGCACTCCTGTGGTGTGGCGCTGGCTGGACGCCGGTGTGGCGGTGTTGATGGTGTATCTGGCCGGTATGTTGATCACCGATTCACTGGATGTCTTTAAGGTAATCCTTGAGGGTGGATAGGGGCGGGGGTAGTTCCTCGAGCTGATGAACGCTTTGCACGTCAGTCGCTAATCTTTTCAGCTCCCGCCCCAACACTGTCTCAGCCCCACCCACCGCAACCAGCGCCTGCCCTACACATCCATCCACCTTCAGCAAAATCCCCGCCAAATCCCCCTGGCGCAGCAACAATCCAAACACCTCCCTGTCATAGCCAACCATCACCGGGTCGTCGCGCAAAACCGGGCTGCCGCCGTCTTCCTCATGCACCAGTTTCAGTGCAAAAAGCGCCACAGCTTCCAGCGTCAATTCCATGGTCTCAGCTCCTTCACATACGGGGGTGGGCGATGATCACTGTTCTTGCGCGCCAAAAACAACCCCGCGCCTCAGCACTCCACTATCAACTCCGCGCGACGATTGCGGGGGCGGCCCTCGGCGCTGTTGTTGTCCGCCAGCGGTCGGGGTCTCGACATAACCAGTGGCTGCGAGGCGCCTTGGCTGGATGCCGTTGGCTTGCAGGTAGTCCTCCACGCTGCCAGCGCGGGCGATTCCTTCTATATAGAGAGGGAAGGGCAGTTTTGGGTTGTTTGATAGAAAAACCAAATTAAAGGTTGACGGCAGATTCTGGATGTCTATAATTCGCCCCACTTCCGGCGCAGTCGAAACGGAAAACTCCTTGGTAAACA
>NZ_JAPFHC010000044.1:0-46448 GCF_059803535.1 Pseudomonas sp. RP-B7 | reverse complement strand
GCCAGCTCCCACATTTTTTAACTGTGTACACCTGACACAGCCTGCAAACCCTATTCCCTGTGGGAGCTGTCGAGCTTTGGCGAGGCTGCGAAAGCGGCGGCACGGCAGGCAGAGATGTCGCCTGATCCGCCGCCTTCGCAGGCAAGCCAGCTCCCACATTTTTTAACTGTGTACACCTGACACAGCCTGCAAACCCTATTCCCTGTGGGAGCTGTCGAGCTTAGGCGAGGCTGCGAAAGCGGCGGCACGGCAGGCAGAGATGTCGCCTGATCCGCCGCCTTCGCAGGCAAGCCAGCTCCCACATTTTTTAACTGTGTACACCTGACACAGCCTGCAAACCCTATTCCCTGTGGGAGCTGTCGAGCTTTGGCGAGGCTGCGAAGGCGGCGGCACTGCTGGTAGAGATGTCGCCTGACCCACCTTTGATCTTCATTCAGCCCATGTCGCCTTCGATTCAACGCAGCTGTGCGCCTGTCTCAGCGGGCGCCGCGCCATGGCTTTTCTGGCATTTGCGGCAATGGCAGTGGGTGATGGCATCCATGTTGCTTTCGTTCCTGAAAGTTGCAGGCAAACACTATACCTGTGGCGAGGGAGCTTGCTCCCGTTGAGGGCGCACCACAAACGTTCAAGAATTCCCCGAACACGCCTCAGTAGACTCGCCAGACTTCTTCTACTACAGGTTTTCCATGGACATCTTCCTCTACGCCTTCAGCGTCATGTACAGCCCCGGCCCTGTGAATTTCATGGGCCTCAACGCCGGGCTCACCGGGCAGTTTCGCCGTTCCACCGGGTTTTTCATCGGTGTGGGGTGCGCGATGCTGCTGTTGTTTGTGCTGTTTGGCTACACCGGCGAGGCGATCATTTCCCAGGCCGCGTTGCCGTACATCTCGTTGATTGGCGGGGCGTACACGTTGTATCTCGCCTATCAGGTATTCACTGCGCGCACGGTCGTGGATGAAACGACTGCAACCGCACCCGTCAAAACCCTCACGTTCTGGAATGGCCTGGTGATCCAGTTGCTCAACCCCAAGGGCATCATGGCGGTGTTGCCGATCACCAGTGTGATGCTGCCGGCGGCGCACATCACCGGGGTGTCCATCGCGCTTGTGTCGGCGGTGCTGGCGGTTGGTGCGTTCGGCGCGCCGTGGGTTTATTCACTGCTGGGTGCAGTGCTCGGACGGCGGATCAATGGCTCGTCGGCGTTCACCGTGTTCAATCGCTGCATGGGCGTGGCACTGGCGGTGTGTGCGTATTTCATGTTCCACGCGTTCTATGTACACCTGATCTCAACATGAGTAGATCTTGTGATCATCTAGAATAATATGAGTTTGTCTCACTATCGCTGACTGTCGACAATGGCTGCCATAAATATCGACATTGGAGTTGTTAGTCATGGCAGTCGCTCATTCCCTGGGATTTCCGCGCATTGGACGCGATCGTGAACTGAAAAAAGCGCAGGAAGCGTTCTGGAAGGGTGAGCTCGATGAAGCTGGCTTGCGCGCCGTGGGCCGTGACCTGCGCAAAACCCACTGGGACCTGCAAAAACAGGCCGGTCTCGAATTGCTGCCCGCCGGGGATTTCGCCTGGTATGACCAGGTGCTGACCCACTCGCTGATGTTTGGCGTGATCCCCGAGCGCTTCCGCCCAGCCGATGGCAAAGCCACCTTGCACACCCTGTTCGGCATGGCCCGTGGCGTCAGCGACAGCTGCTGCGGCGGCGCCCACGCCCAGGAGATGACCAAGTGGTTCGACACCAACTACCACTACCTGGTGCCTGAATTCAGCGCTGACCAGCAGTTCCACCTGGGCTGGGATCAACTGTTCGAAGAGGTGCAGGAAGCCCGCGAGCTGGGCCACAACGTCAAGCCAGTCATCATCGGCCCGCTGACTTACCTGTGGCTGGGCAAGGCCAAGGGCGGCGACTTCGACAAGCTCGACCTGCTCGATCGCCTGCTGCCGCTGTACGGCCAGATCTTCCAGCGCCTCGCCGAATTGGGGGTTGAGTGGGTACAGATCGACGAACCGATCCTGATGCTGGACCTGCCGCAGGACTGGAAAAACGCGTTTGAGCGTGCCTACAACCTGATCCAGCGCGACCCGCTGAAAAAGCTGGTGGCCACCTATTTTGGTGGGCTGGAAGAGAACCTCGGTTTGGCGGCGAACCTGCCGGTGGATGGTTTGCATATCGACCTGGTGCGGGCGCCGGAGCAGTACCCGACCATTCTCGACCGCCTGCCGGCTTACAAAGTGCTGTCCCTGGGCGTGGTCAACGGCCGTAACGTGTGGCGCTGCGACCTGGAAAAAGCCCTGGCGACGCTGCAGCACGCCCATGACAAGTTGGGTGACCGCCTGTGGGTGGCGCCGTCCTGCTCGCTGCTGCACAGCCCGGTGGACCTGGGGCGTGAAGACCAGCTGGATGGGGAGCTGAAAAGCTGGCTGGCATTCGCCGTACAGAAATGCGCCGAAGTGGCGGTGCTGGCCCAGGCGGTCAATCAACCCGAGGCAGCGAATGTTGTCGCGGCCTTGGCACAAAGCCGTGCCGTGCAAGCCGCCCGCGCCGCGTCGCCGCGTATCCACAAGCCTGCGGTGCAAGCGCGGGTTGCGGCGATCACTGCCAGGGACAGCCAGCGCCAGTCGCCGTTTGCCCAGCGTATCGAGCAGCAGCGCGCGGGCCTGAACCTGCCACTGTTTCCGACCACCACCATCGGTTCGTTCCCGCAGACCGCGTCGATCCGCCTGGCGCGCCAGTCGTACAAGGCCGGCAAGTTGAGCGAAGCCGAATACGTCGAAGCCATGCACAGCGAGATCAAGCACGCCGTGGAAGTGCAGGAAAACCTCGGCCTGGACGTGCTGGTGCACGGTGAAGCCGAACGTAATGACATGGTTGAGTACTTCGCCGAGCAACTCGACGGCTATGTGTTCACCCGGTTCGGTTGGGTGCAGAGCTACGGTTCACGTTGCGTGAAACCGGCGGTGATTTTTGGTGACCTGAGCCGCCCGAAAGCCATGACCGTGGAGTGGATCCGCTACGCCCAAGGCCTCACCCACAAAGTGATGAAGGGCATGCTGACCGGCCCGGTGACCATGCTGATGTGGTCATTCCCCCGCGAAGACGTGAGCCGCGAAGTGCAGGCACGGCAATTGGCCCTGGCGATTCGTGACGAAGTGGTGGACCTGGAGGCGGCCGGCATCAAGATCGTGCAGATCGACGAAGCGGCGTTCCGTGAAGGTTTGCCGTTGCGCCAGGCGCAGTGGCAGCACTACCTGGACTGGGCCACCGAAGTATTCCGCCTGTGCGCCTCGGGTGTGCGCGACGAAACCCAGATCCACACCCACATGTGCTACAGCGAGTTCAACGATGTGATCGAGAGCATTGCGGCGATGGATGCCGATGTGATTACCATCGAAACGTCGCGCTCGGACATGGAGTTGCTGGAGGCGTTTGAAGCCTTCGCTTACCCGAACGAAATCGGTCCGGGCGTGTACGACATCCACTCGCCACGGGTGCCGGATGCGTCGGAGATGGCCAATTTGTTGCGCAAGGCGGCCAAGCGGATTCCGGCCGAGCGTTTGTGGGTGAACCCGGATTGCGGCTTGAAAACCCGTGGCTGGCCGGAGACCGAAGCGGCGTTGATTCACATGGTCACGGCCGCCCGCCAGCTGCGTGCTGAACTGGCCTGATTCCTGAGCAGTACACGGTTCAAAAAAATGTGGGAGCGGGCTTGCTCGCGAATGCAGTGTGTCAGTCAACGGATTCACTGGCTGATTCAGCGCATTCGCGAGCAAGCCCACTCCCACATTTGGCCTGCGCAGAGTCAGAGGTATTTGAGCCAGGCCAAGTCACGACGCCGTGCTTTGAGCCCCGCAAACCAACGCACGGGCGGATACAGCACCAACGGCAGCAACAGCGCTACCAGCCAAATTGCGCCCATACCGTCGACGCCGAAATAACTGCCATGATTCAGGCCAAACAGCGCAATGCAAGCCACATAGAACACTTTCAGCACATACAAATGCAGCAGATAAAAGAACATCGGCGCCGCGCCAAACGTGGCCAGTAGGCCGATCCAACGTGCGTGCCCGGCCCGTTCAAACGCCAGCAACAGCAGCAGACCGATGCCCAAGGTCAGCGCCAGGAACAGCAGCGAAGGCGGATATTTGGTCACGTTGAAAAAGCTCATCAACGTCTGCACGCCACTGTCATAGCTCTGCCAAGGCTTCTCCCCGTAACCATTGAACGCACGCAACAGCACAAAGCCGACCAACCCAGTCACGCCCGCCAGCGCCAAATAGCGCTGACGCAGCAGCGGCGGTGAGCCGTTGGCGAACCACGGGCCGAGGCCGTAGCCCAAGGCAATCACGCCGATCCACGGCAGCACCGGGTAGGTGATGCGCAGGCGCAGGTTGTCGCCGACCTCGATCCAACTGCGCTCATGCAGGATCGCCCAACCGTTCTGCAGCATCGAGCCCGGCCCGAAGTGCAGGCCATCCAGCAGGTTGTGCCCGGCGATAATCCCAATCGCCACGGCGATCAACAGCGGCCGCGGCAACCACACCAAGGCGGCGAGGGCGAGCATGCTCACGCCAATTGCCCAGATGACTTGCAGGTAGATCACTGCTGGCGGCATCTGGAAGGTCCAGGCGAAGTTGACCAGGGTGAATTCCAGCACCACTAGAAACAGCCCGCGCTTGAACAGAAACGCCGACACATCGCGGCGGCCCTGGTATTTCTGGCCGTACAGCCACGCCGACAAGCCGGTGAGCAAGACAAACACCGGCGCACACAGGTGGGCGAGGGTGCGACTGATAAACAGGCTGGGTTCGGTGCTGTCGATGCTCATCGGGTCGCTGACTTGACGGTGCAGCAGGAAGGTTTCGCGCACGTGGTCCAGCAGCATGAACAGGATCACCAGGCCCCGCAGGGCGTCGATGGAAAGCAGGCGTTGGCGCAGGGGGACAGCGTCGGTCATGGGCAAGGGTCGCAGGGTAGGGGGGAAGGCGGGTGTTATTCTATAACATTAATCTGCCCGCTGTCGGTTTCTAACCTGTGGGAGCGAGCTTCGTCGTGCCTTGGATTCTGCTAAGGTCTGCCAAACCGCTTTCGCAGGCCTTCACCATGACCACCCCGAAAACCGTCATCGACTTCTGGCAACACGCCGGCCCCAAACGCTGGTTCGCCAAGGACGAGGCCTTCGACGCCAGCTTCCGCGACACCTTCCAAAGCGCCCACCTGCAAGCCGCCCGCCGTGAGCTGGAAAGCTGGCTGGACTCGGCAGAGGGCGCCCTGGCCCTGCTGATCCTGCTCGACCAATACCCGCGCAATGCCTTTCGCGGCACTGCCCATATGTTCGCCACCGACCCGTTGGCGCGCTTGTATGCCGGGCGCATGGTCGAGGCCGGGTTGGACCAGTTGATCGAGCCTGCCTTGCGTGCGTTCTGCTACCTACCGTTCGAACATTCTGAAGACCCGGTGGACCAGCAGCGTTCCCTGGTGCTCAACCAGGCGCTGGACGCCAACACCTACCACTGGGCCAAGGAACATGCCGAGATTATTCAGCGCTTCGGGCGGTTTCCTCATCGCAACAGGGTGTTGGCCCGCGTCAGCACTGAGCACGAGCAGGCCTTTTTGGACAAGGGCGGGTTCGCCGGATAGGTCCCAGCATTCCCGCCAGGAATGCCCCTATAAAAAGCTGCCATTGTCTTTCTTGCCAGCCATCTCGTAACGTGGGCTTTCACCCAAGGAGCCCTGTCATGAACTCACCCTCGTTGCGCCTGTACGTTGATGCCCAGTTCACCAGCCCCTACGCGATGTCGGTATTTGTCGCGCTGCGCGAGAAGGGCTTGGCGTTTGATACGCAGACCCTGGACTTGGACTCGGCGCAACAGCAGGCTGCGGATTTCACCCAATTGTCCCTGACCCAACGCGTGCCAACCCTGGTGGACGGTGACTTTGCCCTGTCGGAATCCTCGGCAATCACCGAGTATCTGGACGAGGCGTACCCCGCGACGGTGGTGTACCCCGTCGACCCCAAGCAGCGGGCGAGGGCGCGGCAGGTCCAGGCGTGGTTGCGCAGCGATTTGCTGCCCATCCGCCAGGAACGTTCGACGCTGGTGGTGTTCTACGGGCAAAAGATGCCGCCCTTTTCGCCTGCGGCCCAGGCTGCCGCGCAGAAGTTGATCAGTGCGGCACAGGCGCTGTTGGCGGGTAACCCGGACTTTCTGTTTGGCACGTGGTCGATTGCCGATGTGGACCTGGCCGTGATGCTCAATCGCCTGATTCTCAATGGCGACAACGTGCCCGCCGAGTTGGTCGCCTATGCGCAACGCCAATGGCAGCGGCCGTCGGTACAAGCCTGGGTCAACCTGCAGCGGCCTGCGCTCTAGCGGTTTAAAGCCATTCCTGGGCCACGCGGCGGTCCAGGTCTTCCCAGTCGGCCATGCCCAGTACCCGTGTGGTGTTCAAACCACGCAGGTAACCGCGCAATTGCTGGGCGCTGGCGCAACGTTGCTCGGCGTCGGCCGTTTCGTCCTGCAGTACCGTCTCATAGTCGACCAGGTAGTCGGCGATCCGCTCGCGAAACTCCGGCAGTACGGCATCGCGGATACGGTCGAAGGTTTTCTGGTGGGGCTTCATGGCGGGTCCTTATCTATTTTTATCTAGGCACTATTGGTTCAGATAATAGTCACCATCACGGATCGCAAGTTCTGTTTTTTCAGGAAAAGCGCAAAATTGTCCCATCGAAACGCTGTTCAAGGAAACGCGCGATGAGGACGATAATTCAGCTGGGTTTGATGCTGGTGATGCTGGGCTCGGTGGCCATGAACAACGCGGCCATCGCCGATGATTTGGATAGTAGCCATTTGCTACCTATCGACGCTAGCGTAGACTCCCTGCAACATGCGCAGTCGGTAGGGGTGTTGTTAAGCGACAATACCCGCGACAACCTCAGTTACCTTGTACGCTACCATGACATGGCCTTGAACGGCGCCAGGGATGCCCTCGACGAGCGTATCCGCCAGGCGTTCGTCAACAGTTCCGACCCGGAACTGGCTATCGACTGGTTGATAAACTCGCTGCAAGGCACCTTTTTGTCGGTCACCGTCTACGACAACCTGGATGCCCTGGTGCAGGCACACCCCGATGTGGTGGTGATGCTCGATACCCACAATCAACTGCTGACTCCGCGGAACGATCAGGTCGAGGCACGTTTTATCGCACGGTTCTACAACGCGAACCTGCAATACATCGCCAAGGCCGAAGGTGCTGTGCGTCGGCAAGTACCGTCGGTGTGGGTGCATGACAAGGCGGCGCCGGAAATTGCCGCGCAGATCGAACAGCAGCGGGATGTCCAGCAAGCGGCCTTGCAACGGTTTGATGCATCGCTCAAGGCGTTGGTCCAAGCCGGTTGATGTGAACTTTTTTGTTATTTTTTCAGGAATTTATATGCGTTATTTTTTCGCCCCGGCCCTGGCCTTTGCTTCACTGTGGCTGGCCGGTTGTGTGTCTGCCCCGAATGCGCCGACATTGACCCTGCTCACCGCCAAGACCCCTGAAGGCTATGCCCAGTGTGTGCTGCCAAAGCTTGAAAAACACGGCATCACCTCGACCGTCACGCAGAACTCGCGTCACGCCAAGGTGGTGTTGACCAGCAAGATTGCGGCGGATGATGTGCTGGAGGCCTACAAGACCCAGGACGGAACCAAGGTGTTCTTGTATGAGCGCAAGCCGTTGGCATCGACGCTGACGCCGTCGCGGTTGGAGTTGGTGGCGCAGGAGTGCAAGTAGTCTGCACAGCACCAATCCACTGTTGAGCTGGGTTTGTGTGGGAGCGGGCTCCCACATTTTTGATCTGTGTGTGACCTAGGGCTTGGCTTCGTTGCTGAACGCGTTGACCGTCTTGACCAAACCTAGCGCCGCCAACGCCACCAACTCCCCACCTTTCTCCACTGTCGCCAGCGCCGGGTCCGAGCCCATGCGTCCGTCGGGGAAACGTGCGCGGAAGTCCAGCGCTTCGCGGATCGGCCCGGTGTTGGCGATCTGCGGCGAGTACTCGGCGACCTTGATCGACTGCGGGTACGCCCACTGCGTCACTGCAATCTCCGATGGCGTGGCATGGCTGCCATGGCCGACCGGAAACTGCTTCTGGGCCAGGTCGTTGACGCCTTCCAGGTCCCACCAGTTGACTAGCTTCAGCGCAAACCCGGCCGGACGGCGGGCGAAGCTCGCTTCGGCATACAGCTCGGAAAACGCCGCCTCAATCGTGGCGATGTTGCCGCCGTGGCCGTTCAGGAACAGGATCTTGTCGAAACCATGCCCGGCCAGCGAGCGCACCCAATCGCCAATCGCAGCAATAAAGGTGGAAGGGCGCAGCGAGATGGTGCCGGGAAAGCCCAGGTGATGCTGGGCCATGCCGATATTGAAAGTCGGGCCGATCAGGATGTCGGCATTTTTCTGCGCCTCATGGGCGATGATTTCCGGGCACATCCAATCGGTGCCCAGCAGGCCGGTGGGGCCGTGCTGTTCGTTGGAGCCGATGGGGATCACCACCGTGCGGCTGCGTTCCAGGAACTGCCCGACTTCGATCCAGGTGGACGTATGTAGCAGCATGCGATGCTCTCTTTTATCGATGGGGACAGGCTATCCGCCACGGATTGTACGACTACTCGCCACCTGTTGGGGTTTGCAGTTGAGGTAGGTCGACGACTTCAGCCAGTGCTGGTCCGGATACCAGGAAAACATGAACTGCCCATCCTTGAGTTTGTCTACCACCTGGCGTGCCACCTGCGGGCGCACGGCGGGACAGCCCTGGCTGCGGCCGATACGGCCTTCGCGCTTGCTCCACAGGGGGCTGACGTAATCGGCCGCATGGATCACCAGCGCACGGTCGCGGGCCTGATCATTGAAGCCCGGTTCCAGGCCATCCATGCGCAACGAGTAGCCGTGGGTGCCCAGATAACTTTCCTGGGTGCGGAACAGGCCCAGGCTGGATTGATGGCTGCCCTCGCGATTGGAGAACTGCGTGGCGAAGTTTTCCCCGGACTTGGCGCCATGGGCCACCAGGTCGCGCAGCACCAGGGTCTTTTTGCGCAGGTCGAAGATCCATAGCCGACGTGCGGTCGAGGGCTGGGAGTAGTCGATCACGGCCAGGCGCTCGGAGCGTTCCTCGCCATTGTTGACCGCACATTGCATCGCGCTCAGGGCGCTTTTCAGTACAGTGGGATTGAGTTCTGGAGCCGAGCGCGCCAGGCTGCTATACAAGGAAGGAGGGTTGCCATTGGCGGCGAGTGCATAATTGCCCAACGCGGCCAGGCTCATGGTGATCAAACCCAGGCGGCACAAAAAAGTTAGCATCTACAGTACATCCCCCCACTGTGGATTGGAGTTAAGCCAATTGTTCAAAAAACACGCATGTTACTTGAGCATTTGCTTGCTCGTTGCACCACTGGTCGCGACAGCCGATGAGCTGGCGGCCGAACCTGTGCCAATTGTTTCACCCAGCCCGATTCAACAAGCCCTGGCGGCACTGCCCGGTGTTTGCCCCAGCCTCGCGCCGCAGATTGACGCCGCCGCGCTGGTGCGCCTGCAAGCGTTCTACCAGCAGCAAGGCGACGTTCCGTTGTGGTCCGCCGAACAACGCCAAGCACTGCACACCCAACTGTTGCTGCTCGCCGACGACGGCCTGGACCCCACCCACTATAGCCAACCCACGCCGGATGCCACGGCCAATGTGCTGTGCAGCGACATCGATGGCAGCCGCCACTACCTGCAAGCCTTGCAGGATTTGCACTACGGCCGCCTGCAACAATCGCGCTACGAACCGCTATGGCATGCCCAGCCGCCAACCCGCGACCCGAACACCGAAGTGCTGGCCTTTGCCGCCACCGGCCTGCGCGACATGGCCCAAGCCTTCGATCAGGCGCGGCCCAGCGCCGATTTGTACCGCAGCCTGCGCAACGCCTATTCCACTGTGCGTCAGCAACCATTGCCGCACTGGGACGCGGTCGCCAGCGGTCCTTTATTGCGTCCCGGCATGGACGACCCCCGCGTGCCGGAACTGGCGCGGCGCCTGGTCAGTGGCGGCTACCTGGCCACCGCGCCCGCCGGCAAGCTGTACCGCGACGAACTGGTCAAGGCAGTCAAGGCCTTCCAGCTCAGCCACTCCCTGCAGGCTGACGGTGTGATCGGGGCCGGCACCGTGGCCGAGCTGAACATCAGCCCGGCAATTCGCCGCGAACAGCTGCGCATCAACCTCGAACGCTTCCGCTGGCTGGCCCAGGACCTGGAACCCGAGGGCGTGCTGGTCAACGTCGCCGCCGCGCAACTGAGCGTGTACCAAAGTGGCATCCCGGTGTGGCAAACCCGCCTGCAAGTCGGCCGCGCCGAGCGCCAGACGCCGTTGCTCAAGTCGCGCATCACCCGGCTGACCCTCAACCCCACGTGGACCATCCCGCCGACCATCATGCGCGAGGACAAACTCCCGGCCATCCGCCTCAACCCCGAGTACCTGCGCCAGCAAAACCTGCAGGTGCTCGACCCCGAAGGTCGTCCGCTGGCACCCGAACAGATCGATTGGGCGCGCCCCGGCAACATCCTGCTGCGCCAGGAAGCCGGCCCGCGCAACCCGCTGGGCAAGATCGTGATGCGCTTTCCCAACCCGTATTCGGTGTACCTGCACGACACGCCGAGCCAGCCGCTGTTCAGCAAGGGCCCACGGGCGTTCAGCTCCGGGTGTGTGCGCGTCGAACAGCCGCTGATGCTGCGTGACCTGCTGGTGAGCCCGGCCGAACGTGCGCGCACCGATGAACTGCTGGCCACTGGGGTAACCCACGAATTCCGCCTGGCCACGCCGGTGCCGGTGCTGTTGGGGTACTGGACGGTGGAAGTCGACCGCCAGGGTGGCTTGGTCTACGCGCCGGATATTTATGCGCGGGATCTGGTGCTGATGAAGGCCATGGGCACCACGCTCTGACCCACCCTGCAACTCATCTCCCGGCTCGAATAAGGACCACCCATGCCCTTGCAGTTCGTAAAAATGCACGCCCACGGCGATGACTTCATCATCGTTGACCGCCGTGGGCGCGACGACCCGATCACCGCGCAAGTCGCACGCCGCCTGGGCAACCGCCATACCGGTATCGGTTTCAACCAGCTCGCCGTGGTGCTCGACTGCGATGATGCAGCGGCGCGGATCAAGTTCTGGAACCCCAACGGCACGCCGCTGCAGGCCTGCGGCAGCGCGACCCGTGGCGTGGCAGATCGCTTGATGCTGGAGGCGGGCAGCGATTCCATCGTGTTGCGCACCGACCGCGGTTTGCTGACGTGTGTGCGGCAGGCGGGGCGGCAAGTCTCGGTGAACATGGGCGAGCCGTCCCTGGACTGGGCCGCCGTGCCCTTGGCCGAGGCCCTGGATACGCTGAGGTTGCCCCTTGAGGGCGAGCCGGCGGCCTGCAGCATGGGCAACCCGCATTGCACGTTTTTTGTGGCGGATCTTGCCGCCGTCGATGTGGCCGCCGTAGGTGCTGCGTTGGAAATTCACCCGCTGTTTCCGGCCAAGACCAATGTGCATTTTGTGCAAGTGCTCGACCGTGGGCACATCCGCCTGCGCATCTGGGAGCGCGGCGGCGGTGTGCCATTGGGCTCCGGTTCGTGCTGTTGCGGAGCGGTGGTCAATGGCATCCGTCGTGGCTTGCTGGATGCCACGGTGCAGGTGCAGTGCGACGGCGGCACGGTGACCGTGCAGTGGGCGGGCGAGGGCGGTGTGGTGTTGACGGGGAGTGTGGAGCCGGTGATGCAGGGGACGGTGTTCAGTATTGGCTGAAGTCAGTCACCGGCAACATTGACGGGTCCACCCCCATCTCCCACAAAGCGCACACTGAACGTGGTGCCGCCGCCCTCAGTAGAGCTCACCGCCACATCCCCACCATGGACCCTGGCCAATTCCCGCACGATGTACAGGCCCAGGCCGACGCTGCGCACGTCGCTGCCCTGGTCGGTGCCGCGGGTCATGGGCTCGAACAGCCCGGCCAGCAGGGTTGCGGGGATCACGGCGCCGTGGTTGTGTACCGCCACTTCACACTGCCCAGCCCCCAGCCGCGAGGTGATGCTGATCGGTTGTTGCAGGTCGCCATAGGCCACGCTGTTGGCCACCAGATTGCCGATGATCTGTTGCACGCGGTCGGCGTCGAGGCTGGCATCGCCGCTGCCAATGGTGTGATGCGCGAGGATCGCCTTGGGGAATGCCACGCGCAGTTCATCCACCGCCTGGCGGGTCACTGCGTGCAGGTCCAGCGGTGCGGCCTTGATGCTGATGCCGTGGCCGACCCGGGCCTGGGTGAAGTCCAGCAGGTCGGCGATCATGCGCTGGGCGCGTTCGGAGGACTGGCCGATGTGCCCCAGCAACTGGCGCTCCTTGGCGCTGCGTTCGCTACGGCTGAGGAAATCCGAAGCCATGCGGATCGCCGTGAGCGGGTTTTTCAGGTCATGGCTGACGATCGCCACCATCTGCTCGGCAAACAGCGCGCGCCGCTGGGCGATGGCGTATGCCTCGCCGAGTTCGGCCTGGGCTTGCTTGAGGGCAAGTTCCGTCGTGGTTTTTTCCTGCAACAGTGCTTCGGCCAGCTTGCGTGCGTTGAGCAGTTCGCGCTCGTACTTGTCGCGGTCGGTGGTGCCGAACAACGCCAGGTCGTACACCGCGCCGTCGGCTTGTTCACGCCGGGTGCCATTGAGCAGCACGGTGACCTTGTGCCCGTCGCGGTGCAGCATGTCCAGCTTCACTTCGGTGACACTGCCACGCAGGCGCAGCATTGGCGCCAGGTGGGTCTGGTGGAAGATCCGCCCGCCCATGGTCAGCAGGTCCTGGAAACGCCGCCCGCACAACTCCACGGCGCTGAACCCGAGCCATTCGCTGAACCGTGCGTTGGTGTGCAGGAGCGTGCCGTCCTCCGCCGTTGCGGCCAGGGCACAGGCGGCGTTGTCGAACAGCTTAGTCGGCATGGGCGACGGTCCAGGGTGCGAGGAAACTCTCCATCGCTGCCGCACACGCCTGCGACGCGCTCATGTGTGGGCAATGGCCGACGTTGTCCACCAGGCAATAGGTGCTGTTGGGCAACACGCCGTGCAGGTATTCGCCGACGGCCACGGGGGCGATCAGGTCGTCGCTCGATTGCAGGATCAACACCGGGGTAGCCAGGCGGGCGATGTCCTTGCGGTTGTCGGACATAAACGTCACCCGCGCAAATTGCTTGGCGATCTCCGGTTCGGTGCGGCAGAAACTGTCGCGCAGGGCCTCGCTCAACGCGGGCTGTTCAGGCGCGCCCATGATCACTGGGGCCATGGCGCTGGACCAGCCGAGGTAGTTGCTGTCGAGGGTGTCGAGCAGGTCATCGATGTCGCTGCGCTTGAAACCACCGACATAGCCATCGGCATCGATGTAGCGCGGCGACGGGCCAATCATCACGTGGGCGGCGATGCGTCCGGGGGCCCGGCGGTCGGCGAGGGTGGCAATCATCGCGCTGACCGAGTGGCTCACCAGAATCACCGGGCCGACGGTGAAGGCGTCAATCAGCTCGTTCAAGTCGCGGGCATAGCCGTCCAGCGTGCTGTACTTGTGCTTGTCGAACGCGCTGAGGTCCGACAGGCCGGCGCCGACCAGGTCATACATCACCACGCGAAAGTGTTCGGTGAATGGCGGCGCCAAGTAGTGCCACATGGCCTGGTTGCAGCCAAAACCGTGGGAGAACACCAGGGTCGAGCGGCCGTTGCCCATCACACTGACGTTGTTGCGGAGGCGAAGGTTCATGGGCTTCTCGGTTATGGCGTTTTGCTGTGTGTGGGCGGAGTTTAGATAGTCAATCGCGTGGGGTCACGTGTTATAGCCGCGATAAGGTAAAGTCGCGGCCTTCAGGAAGAAACTTCAGGTAACAAACATGATGCGGTGCGTGCGGCAAGCGGTCTTGGGTCTGTGGGTGCTGGTGTTGGCCAGTGTGTTTGTCACCGCCCAGGCTGACAATTCACCGATTGGGGTTGCCCTCGATCAGCGGGTCATCGACCTCACCAACACCCTGGATGCTGGCACCACCGCCCGTCTGAAGGCGCAACTCGCTGCCCTGGAGCAACGCAAAGGCGCGCAGGTGGCGGTGTTGCTGGTGCCCACCACCGGCGATGCGAGCATCGAGGACTACGCCAACCAACTGTTCCGCGCCTGGAAGCTGGGGCGCAAGGACATCAATGACGGCATCCTGCTGCTGGTGGCCAAGGATGATCGCAAGGTGCGCATCGAAGTGGGCTACGGCCTTGAAGGCGTCGTCACCGACTTGCTGAGCCATCGCATCATCGAAGAACACATCACCCCGGCGTTTCGCCAGGGCGATTTCGCGGGAGGTGTCGCCCAAGGCGTAGACGATCTGGTGCTGTTGGTGGATGGCGGTGACTTGCCTGCGGTGGCGGGGCTCGCGGTAGGGCCAGGGGCGATCGCGGTGTTGCTGGCATTTGTGCTCGGTGGCGGCGGCGGTGTACTGCTGGCAGCCGGCAAGCTGCGCTGGCGCAAGGCATTGGTGGCCGCAGTGACGATCACGCTGCTGCTTGCGGTGCTGGCTGGCGGCCGGGAGTGGGCGGTGTACCTGCTGATACTGCCGCTGACCTTGCTGATTGGCGGCGCCACGTTCGGCGCGTTGTGGCAGGCACGCACGGTGTTTTATTGCGTGCTGGGCCTGTTGGGCTACATCGCGATCCTGCTCGCGGCGAACCAATACACCGATGTGAACTTCCTGCACTGGCTGGCATTCCCGCTGCTGGGTCTGCTGGTGCTGGGCTTGTACCTGATCCTGTTCGTCATCATGAAAGACGCCTGGACGCGCAGCCGGGCAGGCTTCGTCGCACGGTTGCTGGCGGCCGTGGCGGTGTACGTGGCGGCGGGGTTGCTGATGGAGTTGGGGCGCAACGACTGGCTGTTTGCTTTCCCGATTGCCTCGTTTGCGGCGCTGTTTATCTTTGGCAAGACCGGTGGCGGCTCGGGGTCCAGCGGTGGCTCAAGCTCGGGCTCCAGTCGTTCAAGCTCCAGCTCCAGCAGCAGTTCGTCGGGGGGCGGTGGTTCGAGCGGTGGTGGGGGCGTTTCGGGGAGTTGGTGAAGCGCCCAGCTACAACGCCTTGCTCAGAAACACCCGGCTGCTGCCCTGGGGCTCGCACGGGATTTCACCAAAGCGCATCCAGCCGCGCTTCTCATAAAACCCCGGCGCCTGGAAGCTGATGGTGTACAGCACGGCACTGCTACAACCGCGGCGCCGCGCTTCATCTTCAAAGGCCTGCAACAATCGGCTGCCCAGGCCCGAACCGCGCAGGGGCTCGGGCAGGTGGAACAGGTCGAGAAAAGCCATGCCAAACGCGCTGCGACCAGTGATGCCACCGAGGGTTTGCCCGGTGTGTGGGTCTTTGATCAGCACCGTCAGCGGCCGTCGGTCGTGATAGCCAGTGGCGTGTTTGTTGAAGGCGGCAAGGCCATCGCCGATGATCTGTTGTGCCTGGAGATCAATCTGGTCGCCGATTTCGATCAGGGGTTGGGTCATGTCGAGGGGCCTGGTTTTTTGGTTTTGTTGTCTGTGGTCGGCTTGGGAGGGCTTATGGTGTCCGAGTTCTTTGGCATCCGGATGGCGTTGCTGCTTTGGGTCAGTACACAGTAGGCCGATTGTTGCGGCCAATCCTTGAGTGTCGTTTTGACCCGGCTGGTCGGGCACAGCAACAACACATCGCCGAAGGAAAACAACGGGAACGCGGACACTACAGGCTTGCCACGCAATATCTGCACGTCGCCCCAGGTGGCGCTCTCGAAATCTTCCCTGGCGTAGGTTTTCGTCAGCCAGTAGCGCGCTTCTACGGGGGCACGCACGTTCATCACCCCGGCTGCAGCGTAAACGATCGCTGCCGGGCTTCCCGGCGAAATTGCAATAATCATCCCCCCCGCCACAGCGACGGCCAACAGGCCCAGGGCCAGGCGCTTGAACAGGTCGGCCTTGCTGACGTAGAACACCACCACAGGCATCAACGTGACGCATGCGGCGAACATCGAGATATACATCAAGCGGCTCACCGCTTCGGGGGTGTCTTCCCCGGTATAGGCTTTCAGAATCAGGCTGGCGGGGAATACGGCAGAGAGCACGGTGCTGAACAGCAGCAATGACACCATCAGTACAAAGAAGCCGCGCAGCCGCCAGCTCCTGGGGTGGCCGGGGCTCGCCATGGTTGCACAGACATCGACGGCAAATCGGAAGGTGGTGGTTGCCAGCATTGCAATCAGGCTGAGCACAAGCCAAAGCGCAACATAGAGCACTTCCCATAGGGCGTTCCGTTCAGGTCCTTCGAAGCTATACCAGAGCATGGCAACGATGCCTGACAGCACAGGTACGCAGAGAATACCCACCAACTTGTGCTGCAGGGACGGGGAGTCATTGAAAAACGACACCGTGAGCCCGAACAGGACAGTGCTCGCCAACAGTGTCAGCAAGTACGCGCCCAGCATACCCATTACGCTGGCGAGCCAGGGGATCAGGGCTGACTTGGCCTCCAGCGCTGCGGCCAGCAGGTCCGGGCGGCCGATTGCCGATGCGTAGGTCGACAGGGTGTAAAACCCCAGCAGCGTACCCAGTCCCGCGAAGATAACGCTCAGGGGCGCCCAGAAATTCAGTATCCGCTTGAGATTCTTTTTTAACGCCTGTTGAAAGGTCAAGGGTGTTGCGTTGGGCACGAGGTGGTTCCTTCCGTGGATCGAATCGCGTTACCGGCTGCTGTGTCCGGGATTGGCGCTGAATTAGAGCTCCATGACCATCTCATGCCACGCCATCCCGCCATGGTCCGACGCGGACGGCTGCACATAGCGATAGCCCATGCGCGTGTACAACGCTACATGGCGGTCCTTGCACATCAAGTGAATGGTCTTTTTGCCCATGTCGCGCATGCGTTGCACAAACGCGTTCATCAACGTCGTGGAGTACCCTTTGCCCTGGTGTGCCGGGTCAACCACCACCGACATGATCACCACATTTGGCGCCTCGGCCGAATGCCCCACCAGTTCCTTGAACGCCTCGTCAGACATCACCACTTCATCGGCGCAGCCGCTATTGATGAAACCCACTGCTTCGCCAGCGGCCTCCAAAATCAGAAAACCTTGTGGGTACAGCGCAATGCGCGTGGCGATTTTTTCCAGGGTCGCGGCTTCATCGCCTTCGTAGGCGCCGATTTCGATTTCAAAGCAGCGGGCGGCGTCGGCGGGCAGGGCATTGCGCAGGGTGAGGGCGGGCATGGGTGTTCCTGGGGACAAAGCGGAAGGCGACATTCTAGATAATTATCGTCCCCAGCTCCATTGCGGCGCCCTTGAAGGGGTTGCTTACTCCACTGGCTCGTAGTTCCTGACGCCGGCCTTACTCGGTTGTTCCTGGAATTCCCGCTGAAAATCGCTGATCCTCATCTGCAACGCTGGGCTGAATAAGAAGATTGAACACCTTGCATAGTAAAAACCCTCGATTTGACGTCCTAATTGGATGTTTCTCGTTGTGATGAACGCCAAGTACCGGGTTCCATCCGCAAGAGGGGCGGGTGTGTCCAACTGTTAAGCCATGGAGGCTGAAATGCTGCAAATAAAACCCGCAACCCCGGAAGACGCCCAAGCGGCGTTCGACATTCGCCTGTTGGCCATTCGTAGCCAGTGCATCGGTGCGTATACGCGCGAGCAGATGATGTCCTGGACCCGTGGCAGCGCCGCTGACGGCTACAACGCGCTGATGGACAAAGCGTTTTACCTGGGGTGGGTGCAGGGCGAACCGGTCGTCACCGGGATGCTTGACCAGGAAAACAACGAAGTGGGAGCGCTATTTGTCCTGCCTGAATTCACCGGGCGTGGGTATGCCAAGGCCATGCTCGATCACCTGGAAAACCTGGCTCGGCAACTGGCGATTGACACGCTGGTGCTGGATGCGACGTTGAATGCCGCGAGTTTCTACCGGGCGCGCGGATACGTGGGGGATGAGCAGGCGGTTTACCATTCGCCGTCGGGGTTGGCGTTGGCGTGTATACCGATGACCAAGCGACTGGTGTGTTGAGCGAACGGTTTGTAGGAGCTGTCGAGCTTTAGCGAGGCTGCGAAGGCGGTTCTGTATGCCCCGAAAGCCTAGGATCTGTGTCTATCGACCGAGCCTTGCACTCGTTAGCCTTGCCCACGTTAACTGACGACCGAGCCTCCCCATGAACCTCACCGCCGTACCCTTTGGCACTACCGACTGGTCAACCCTCGACCCCGTCACCTACCCAGGCGAAACCGGCAGCGCCGTATGGCGCACCTGCCACTTCGGCACGACCCGCGTGCGCATGGTGGACTACACCCCCGGCTATCTGGCGGATCATTGGTGCAGGCGTGGCCATGTACTGTTGTGCCTGGAAGGCGAGTTGCACACGGAGTTGGAGGACGGCCGTCGATTCACACTGACGGCCGGGATGAGTTACCAGGTTGGCAACAACATGGAGGCGCACCGCTCTTTCACCGCCAGCGGCGCGAAGCTGTTTATTGTGGACTAGCGCTTAGTGCATCTTGCTGTGGTCCATCCCATCCAGGCCACGCGCCGGGGCGTGCACCTCCAGGGTCTGCTTTTCGCCCTTGGCGTTCTCCACGGTCAGGGTCAGCGGCACGTGGTCGCCTTCCTTGATCTGGCCGGTGAGGCCCATCAGCATCACGTGGTAGCCATTGGGGTCGAGGGTGACAGCCTTGCCGGCGGGCAGCGCCAGCGAGTCCACCGGGCCCATGTGCATCACGTCGTCCTTCATGCTCATCTCATGGATCTGCACGTCTTTGGCCACCGGCGAGGCAACGCTGAGCAGCTTGCTGTCGCTGTCGGCGGTGACGGTCATGAACGCGCCGCTCGACGGCTGGCCCGGCACGGTGGCGCGCACCCAGGCGTCGGTGACTTGCACCTGGGCACTGGCGTGTGCCGCGAGGGTCAGCAGGGTGAGGCCCAATGTCAGGCGCTTGAGGTGTTGAACGGCAGTCATTAGCAGACCTCCATGACGGTGAGCAGGTCTTCTGCGCACTCTTTAGCGGTAAGGGATGCCTGCAGGCCCAGGCGCAGGTTGCCACGGGTGTCGAAGACGAAACTGGTGGCGGTGTGGGACAGGGTATAGGTGTCGCCGGCGGGGATCTTTTCATAAAAGATCCCGAATTCCTTGGCGGCCACGGCGATTTCTTCCGGGGTGCCGTAGAGCGCTTCGAAGCTGGGGTCGAAGGCCTTGACGTACTTGTCGAGGATCTCTGGGGTGTCGCGTTCGGGGTCGAGGGTGATGAACACCACTTGCATGATCTCACCGTCGCGGCCCATCAGCTTCTTGGCCTGGGCGGCGCGGGCCAGGGTGGTCGGGCACACGGCCGGGCACTGGGTGAAGCCGAAGAACACCACCGGCATCAGGCCACGGAACGAACTCAGGGTGACGGTCTCGCCGTCGGTGTTCTTGAGCTTGAAGGTACGGCCCATGATCTTGTCACTGAGGTCCTTGCCGTACTTGAAGTTCAGCTTGGGGCTGTAGTCACAGCCGCCCAGCAGGCTGCCCAGGCCTAACAGGCCCATGCCGGTCAGCACTTTGCGGCGGGTGAATAACGTACTCATCAACTGCGCATCCTGTGAATCGCCTGCATTGCTCTGGATCTACACATCAGGCTTTGAAAAGGAGTAAGGAGGAGGGCGCCAAGTCTACCAACCCCAGCCAGCCCGCGTAATGTGCGACGTTCTGCCACAGGGGCGCACCGTGCTTCATCTCGGTGCGCCTGTGGTGGTAGAGTCGCCGCCATGAAATTGCGCCCCTCCGACCGTTCGCTGATCGCCTGGACCCTGTACTTCTGCGTGCTGATGAACCTGTTCGTGTGCGGTTTGGGCCATGGGCAGATGATGGGCCTGGAGCTCAATGGTATCGGTGGGCAGTTCTGTTCGGTCGAAGGCAGCCAGCCGATTTCCGACAAAGGGTTGGGAAGCACGGCTTCCAGCAACATCTCGAACTACTTTGCCTGCCCGGTCTGCAACGCGTTGACCGTCGCGCTGGTGTTCCTGATCGGTCTGGCCTGGCTGCTCGGCCTTGGGCAAACCCCGCGCCCGGCCCATGAGCGGCGCAACAAGGCGCCGCCACGCGACTCCTGGCCCTCGGCCAACCCCCGCGCATCCCCCGCATTCTGACGTGTGCCCTGGGCTGCCTGTGATCAGGCAGCGTTCTATCGTCACGACTGTGAGTGCGTTTCATGAATCACCTATTGCCTGCCGGCGCCAGCCGCCTGGTCAGCAAGGCGTCCCGGCGCCTGCGCATGGAGCCGGCGCTGCCCGACTACCCGAGCAATTCCCGTTGCTTCGTGCACCTCGATGCACGCCTGCTGCCCCATTGGCACACCTTGTTCGACATCTGCCCGGCGCTGCTCAAACTGGACCCGCCCGAGGGCCTGAACCTGTTTCGCAGCTTCATGACCTGGGCCTACCGCCACCGGCCCCCGCTGGACTGGACCTACCACCTGAACGTGTGCCGCTGGTTGCTGGCCTCGCCGTACCGCGCGCAAATCGACGATGAACCCATCGAGGCGTTCATGGCCGCAGCGGCGGCCTGCTGGATCAATACCGATACCAGCGGGGCCCAGGGTGTGGTCGTGACCTGGCAAGGCGCGACGGTGTTCGATTGGAAGGATGCGCCCTCAGCCAGCGCCGAACACCAGGCGTTGCCCGGCACCGAATGGGACTTCGCCTGGTGCCCATTGAACGCCCGCGGCGAGTTCAGTCGCTGGCTGCCAGTGCCTTGAGATTGTTACGCAACTGGTAAAAGTGAATGACGGTTTTCATGGCTTTTTCCCACGCGGCCGAGCCTATACCGTGCGCGCTCCCGTTATATGCAGCA
Organism: Pseudomonas sp. RP-B7; assembly: GCF_059803535.1. Taxonomy (NCBI): domain Bacteria; kingdom Pseudomonadati; phylum Pseudomonadota; class Gammaproteobacteria; order Pseudomonadales; family Pseudomonadaceae; genus Pseudomonas; species Pseudomonas sp. RP-B7. The sequence goes on along the minus strand of NZ_JAPFHC010000044.1, from coordinate 25,546 downwards.
CCACCCGCGCCTCACAGAACAGGGCTGGGCTGCGACGGGATCGCCTCATTTACTTTACGGAGCCTTCATGAATCACAAGACTTGCCTGGCCCTCGCCGTTTCCCTGGGCGCCGCGCAGCAAGTTGCTGCGTCGGGTTTTATCGACGACAGCAAAGCCAGCCTCGATCTGCGCAACTTCTACTACAACCAGGACACCCGCAACGCCCGGGGCGCCTCGGACAAGGAATGGGGCCAGGCGTTCATGTTCAACTACAGGTCCGGCTTCACCGAGGGTACCGTCGGCTTCGGCCTGGATCTGCAGCAGATGCTCGGCCTGCGCCTGGATGCCTCCGGCCGCGCGGGCAAGGCCGGTGAGGACAACACCCCCGGCAGCGTCTTCCCGCTGGACGATGGCAAGGCCGCCCATGACTTCAGCAAGACCGGCGTCACCGGCAAGCTGCGCATCGCCCAGACCCAAATGAAAGTCGGCAACCTGCAACCCAAGTTGCCAGTACTGACCACCGAAGACGGCCGCCTGCTGCCCCAGACCTTCCGGGGTTACCAACTGGACTCCCAGGATTTCAAGGACGTCAGCCTGATCGCCGGCAAGCTTGAACAAGTGGTCGACCGTAACTCCAGCAACGGCCAGGGCCTGTCGATTGCCGGCGCCAACGACCCGATCAAGGGCAAGAGCAGCAACCAGTTCTACTATGGCGGCGTGGATTACACCGTCAGCAAGCAACTGCAATTGCAGTACTACTACGCCAACCTGGAGAACTTCTACCAGCAACACTTCCTCGGCCTGGTGCACAACTGGCAGTTGCCGGTGGGGCAATTCAAAAGCGACCTGCGCTACTTCTACAGCACCGCCGACGGCAAGAACGCCAGCGCGGCCGGGCGTGACGAGGGCTATGTCAGCGCCGGTTACTACGGGCCCGGCGTCAACACCGGCAAGGTCGACAACCGCCTGTGGAGCGCGCTGTTTACCTATGCCTTGAGCGGGCACTCGCTCAGCCTCGGCTACCAGAAGACCACCGGCGAAAGTGACTTCCCCCACATCAACCAGGGGCAAGGCCGCTCGCTCTACCTGATCACCAATTCGCAGTCGCTGAAATTTGTGAATGCCGGGGAACAAGCCACGGTCGGCAGCTATGCCTATGACTTCGCCAGCCTTGGCTTGCCGGGCCTGCGCTCCAGCGTGACGTATATCCACGGCAGCCATATCCGCACCAAAAGTCGCGACAACAGTGAGTGGGAACGCGACCTGCGCGTTGACTACGTAATCCCCACCGGCACCCTCAAGGGGCTGGGGTTTACCTGGCGTGGCGCGGTGCTGCGCGGCAACGACACGGCGGACAAGGACGAGACGCGCCTGATCGTCAGCTACAGCATCCCGCTGATGTAACGGCTTGACCGGCATCAAGGTGTGCCCGTCTCCAGCACGCGACACTGGAGGCCCGGCGCGACCTGCGAGGCCTCCATGCTCTACCTGTTGTTTCTCCTGGCCCATCTGTTCGCTGCGCTGATCTTTATCGGCACGGTGTTTTTCGAAGTGCTGATCCTGGCCCACCTGCATCGGCACTTGCCGGCGCGGGTGATGGTGCAGGTCGAACAAGGCGTCGGCCAGCGTGCCCGCAGGCTGATGCCGTGGGTGTTGCTGGTGCTGTTCGGCGCCGGTATCGGCATGGTCTGGCTGCGTTATCGGCCGCTGCTGGCCGCGCCACTGGCGACGTCATTCGGCACCTTGCTCAGCCTCAAACTGATACTCGCCACCAGCGTGCTGCTGCACTTTTTGCTGACGATGCTGCGCATGCGCCGTGGGCGTGTCAGTGCGCGGTATCTGCGCTTTATTCACCTGAGCCTGTTCGGGCATATGGTCGCGATTGTGCTGTTGGCCAAGGGCATGTTTTACCTCTCGTGGTAAAGCCCTTGATGCATATCAACGGGTGTCGTGTTGTCGCACCGGACAATGGCTCACCGCCCACGGACCCGGAGCCCCTCATGTGCAGCGTGATTTCCCTCGATGTGGTGCGTGCGCTACGCACCAGCCGCCAGTGGCAGCGCCCGCTGGCGTTGACCTTGCACTGGCCGCCCGGCCCGGCGAATGACGACTGCCGGCGCCGACTGATCCGGGAGATCGAATGGGTCGGCCGTCACCTTGACCATCGGCAACCCGTGGAGCATTTCCAGTGGCGCGGGGCGGCGGCGATTGCCGAGGTACAGGCCCTGATGCACGCCCTGCACGCGCGCTTCAATTTCTTCGAGCAAGACCGTGGCGACTACGCCATCGACCTCGACCCCCGGCACACTGATTGGGCGAGCGTGGGTTTGCTGCGTGAGCTGGGTTTCAACCACGTCTGCATCAGCGTGCCGGATGCCCGTGCCGCGGCCGAGCCCGCCCAGGCGTGCTACCGCAACCCGGCACCGATCCAGTCGTTGATCGATGCGGCCCGCACCTTTGATTTCCGCTCGGTGAGTGTCGACCTGGGCTACGGCGCCGCCTGGCAGACCCTGGCCAGTTTCGACGCCAAGCTGGCCAGCCTGATCGCCCTGGAGCCGGACCGCCTGCAAGTGTTCGACTACGCCGATCCCCCTCGGCGCTATCGCGCGCAACCCACCCAGGCCCATAGCGGTGCGATGCGTCAACTGAGCTTCGAACGCCTGGCGGCGGCGGGTTACCACTACATCGGCCAGGGTCAGTTTGCCCGGGGCGACGACGATTTCACCCAGGCCCAGGAGCGCGGCAAACTGCGCCGAACCGGCGAAGGGTTCACCGTGCATGGTGACTGCGACCATATCAGCCTGGGCGACACACTCCTGTGGTGAGAGACCGAGCCTGTAATTCGGTGCTTCAGTGCGACGTACCTTCGGCAAACTCGATCTTGTTACCCACGTTGTACTTGCCCGACGGCTTGTTCATCGGCAGGCGCTTGATCTCCTCAAGCGTCTGGCTGTCGTACACGATCAGCGCGCCGTCGGTGGCCCAGATGCTCAGCAGCACGTAACGCCCGTCGCGGGTGAATTCCACATGGGCGGCGGTCTTGCCCGGCACCGGGCGCAGGGTATGGGCGATCTCCAGGGTCTGTTTGTCGATCAAGTGGATGGCATCGTTGTCCGGCCCGAAAAACACATCGCTCCATACATAGCGCGAGTTGACATGGCTGCGCATGAAGAAGCCCGGGCCGAGGGTGGGGATCTGCTTGATCGGCTTCCAGGTGGCGGGGTCGAGCACGCTGATTTGTCCCTGGCTGATATTCGGTGTGGCGAACACCCACTGGCCATTGCGCCGCCAATAGGTGCCCGAGCCCAGGTGAGGCATGCCGGCCAGTGGAATATCGGTGACCACGTCTCCCGAATCCAGGTCGATCACCTGGCCGCCACCGGCCTTGCGTGATGTGGCGAGCAACTGGCGGTAATCGGGGGTGAACGAGAAGTCATCCAGTACGTCGCGGGCCGCGATGCGCCGGGGTTCGAAGCTGGGTTGTGGGGCGGCATAGGACAGCTCCCAAACCTCGTTCACATCCTTGAGCGCCACCACAAAACTGTCACGCGGCGGCGCGGTGTACACGGCGCTGACCCGCGACCCGGTCGGCAGCAGCTTGACCAGCGACAGGTCACGCGCATCGAGCACCACCAGGTTGCCCGGCAGGTAGTTGCCCACCAGCACCCAGCGCCCGTCCTTGCTCACTGCCAGGTTGCGCGTGTTGAGTCCGGCGCGGATCTCGGCGATCAGCTTGAGGTTGTGCAGGTCATACAGGCTGATCCAGCCGTCCCGCGAGGCGAAGTACACGAAGCGTCCGTCCGGCGAGAACTTGGGCCCGCCGTGTACGGCAAAGTGGCTGGCAAAACGGTCCAGCACAGTGAAGCGATCGCCGTCGAGGATGTCGATGTGATGGTCGCCGGACTCCACCACCACAAACAGGTTGAGCGGGTCGGCGTGGTGTTGCGCGGTGGTTGGCAACTGCGTCAGGTCGGCCAGCAAGCGGTGGCTGTCGCGGATGTCCTGCACGCTCCAGGTTGCCGGTGTGGCGGGCGGTTGTTGCAGGAAGTCCGCCAGCCCGTCGATCTGCGCTGCGCTCAATTGGGCCCCGAAGGCGGCCATCTGGCTGGCGGGACGGCCTTGCGTGATGACCTTGCGCACCTCGTCCGGCTTGATCCGCCCGAGGCTTTCGGGGAGTAACGCCGGGCCGCTGGCGCCGATGCGATTGAGGCCGTGGCAGCTCTCGCAATACTGGTGGTAGTCCTCGGCCGGCGTACCGTGGGCGCCGCCGGCCCATAGCAATGGCAGCAACCACAGGCGCTTCACGACGCCACCGGGACGCGGGGCGCCGACAGGCTCGCGGGGTAGTGCAGGGCGGCGTCGGCAAACAGGTTCACCACCGCACCGATCACCGTCAGGGTCGGCACGCCGGGTTCGCAGTCGGCCGCCAGGGTCGGCAACTGGCGCAAGGTGCCATGGGCCACGTGCTGGTCGGCCCGCGCGCCATTGCTGATCAACGCTGCCGGGGTATCGCCCGGTAAACCGGCGGCCACCAGGTGTTCGGCGATCAGCGCCAGGTTCGACAGGCCCATGTAGAACACCAGGGTCTGGCTCGGCTCGGCGAGGCTGGCCCACGGCAGTTTCAAGGCGCCGTCGCGCTGCAAGTGCCCGGTGACGAAGCGGCAGGAGTTGACCAGGTCGCGGTGGGTCAATGGGATGCCCGCGTAGGCGCTGCACCCGGACGCGGCGGTAATGCCTGGCACCACCTGGCACGGGATGTCGCGCGCGAGCAGGTATTCCAGCTCCTCGGCGCCGCGCCCGAAGATAAACGGGTCGCCGCCCTTGAGGCGGACCACGCGCTGACCCTGTTCGGCCAACTCGGCGAGCAGGGCGTTGAGTTGATCCTGGGGCAGGCTGTGGTAACCGCTGGCCTTGCCCACGTAATGGCGGGCGCAAGTCAGGGGGATCAGGCTCAGCAGCTCGGCGCTGATCAGGCGGTCGAACACCACTGCGTCGGCCTGCATCAACAGGCTCCAGGCGCGCAGGGTCAACAGGCGCGGGTCGCCGGGGCCGGCGCCCACCAGCGCGACTTCGCCGGGGTGGAAGGGGCTGTGCAGGCTCGCGGGTATGGCAGTCGGAAGGTGCATGGGACGTCCTCTGTTCATCATCAGGCAGGCGCCCCCGGTTGTGTCACCGGGTGGCGCACGGGATCAGGCTGGGTGACTGCCGGGCGATCTCGGCATCGCTGAGATAGCACCCGGGGTCCGGGCCCCACAGGTCGCCATCGGCCCAGGCGCGGGTGCGCGTATTGCCGTTGCAGATTGGCAGCCAGCGGCAGTCGGTGCAGCGCCCGCCGATCTGGCGCGGGTGCTCGCGCAGGCGCAACAGCAACGGGTCGGGCTGCTCCAGCCAGAGGTGGCGAAAGGTGCGGTTGCGCACATTGCCCACCGAGTGCTGCCACCAGTAGGTGTCCGGGTGCACTTCGCCGGTGTTGTCGATATTCGCGATGCCGCTGCCCGACGCATTGCCGCCCCAGCCGTGCAGCAGGTGTTCCAGCTGCGGGTAGTGCTCGGGCAGGTGGCGGTGCACCCATTGCAGCAACAGGATGGCGTCGGCGTCGTTGTTGCCGCTGACAAAGTCGCTGGCCACGCCGTGTTCGATGTCGTGCCAGGCCTGCTGGAAAATCAGCGTCATGGCGTCGCGGCTCATCTGGCGGTGTGCGTCCAGCTGGCGGCTGCGCTTGCCGCGCCCGCTGTAGTTGAGGTGTGACAGATAGAATTTCTGCACATCGTATTCACGCATCAGCTCCAGCAACTGCGGGAGTTGCGCGTGGTTGGCCTGGGTCAGCGTGGTGCGCAGGCCCACGCGAATCCCGGCCTCGCGGCACAGGCGAATGGCGTGCAGCGAACGCTGGAAACTGCCTTGCAGCTGGCGGAATGCGTCGTGGGTCGCTTCGAGGCCGTCGATGCTGATGCCCACGTAGTCGTAGCGGGCATCGGCGATCTGCTGGATGTTCTGCTCGTCGATCAGCGTGCCGTTGGTGGACAGTGCAACGAAAAAACCTTTGTCCCGCGCATAGGCGCTGAGCTGGAACAGATCCTCGCGCAGCAGGGGCTCGCCGCCGGACAGGATCAACACGCGCACCCCGGCGGCGTGCAGGTCGTCGATCACCCGCAGTGCCGTGGCAGTGTCCAGCTCATCGCGAAATACGCTGTCGGCGCTGGTGGCGTAGCAGTGCTTGCAGGTGAGGTTGCAGCGCCGCAACAGGTTCCAGATCACCACCGGCGGGCGGTCGCTGCCTGGGGTAGAAGCGCGGGGCGGCGGGCATTGGCCGGCCAAGGTGCGCAGGTACTGACTGATTCGCAGCATGGGGCATTCCTTGTCAGTGCGAGGGGCTCAGGCGCAGGCCGGTTTTTTTCAGGATGCGGCTGCTTACCAGCATCTCGTCGGCACGGCAGGCATCGCCCAGCAGGTAGCGCAGGTGATCGCGGTAGCTGTCGATTTCTTCGCGGCTGCGCCCATGCACCATGGCGAACAGGTTGTACGGCCAATCCGGGCGGCGCGGGCGACGGTAGCAATGGCTGACGAAGGGCTGCGCGCCGAGCAGTTCGCCCAGGCGTGGCATCTGCGTGTCGACGACGTCCCACACGGTCATGCCGTTGTGCCGATAGCCGAGGCGGTAATGGTTGGGCACGGCGGCGATGCGGCGGATCGCGCCTTCGGCTTGCAGGCGCTTGAGCAGATCCAGGGTCGATTCGACGCTGATGCCCAATTGCTCGGCGAGCCATGCCCAGGGGTCTTCCACCAGCGGCAGGCCGCTTTGGGTCAGGGTGACCAGGCGCAGGGCCAGGGCGTTGTCAGACCGGGAAATACAGACCGACATGGTAGGTGTGCTCCTTCGGCAGGTTGAGCACCGTCAGCCCCGTCAGGGCTTCGATGCGGGACAGGGTCGCGGCCAGCTCCGTCGCGCTGGCGCAGGCCAACACGAACCACATGTTCCACTGGTGTTCGCGGCGGTAGTTGTGGGCCACTTGCACTAGCGCGTTGAGTTGCGCGGCCACCGTCTCGAAGCGCGCCTCGGGTACCGCCAGGGCGGCGAGGGTGAAGGCGCCGCCGAACTGCTCGATGTCGAACATCGGGCCGAAGCGCGTGAGCACGCCGTCCTCGAGCAGATCATGCAGGCGGTCGAGCACCTCGCAGGGCCGGCTCTGCAGCTCCTCGGCGACGTGTTGCCATGGCTGGCGCACCAGCGGCAGGCCACGTTGCAGGCGGTTGATCAGGCGGCGGTCGAAGTCATCCATGGGCCCACACCTGCGACGGTGGCGGCGCAAAACGCCCGCCGCATTGTTTGTAGGCGCGGGTGCTGAACAGCAGGTGGTGGGGCAGGTCACTCAGTTGTTGCTGCTCCAGCACCGCCTGGATATGCGCCGCGACCTCTTCGCGCTCGCGGCCGTGCACCATGCAGAACAGGTTGTAGCGCCACAGCGGCAGGCGGCGCGGGCGTTGGTAGCACAGGTTGATACGCGGTGCGCGGCCCAGGCGGGCACCGATTTCATCCACCAGCGCGTCCGGGACATCGAGCACCAGCATGGCATTGGCGACAAAGCCCAGGGCACGGTGGTTGAGTACCAGGCCAACACGGCGGAACAGGCCTTGCTCCTGCCATTGCTGCATCTGTTGCAGCACCTGATCGTGATGGGCGCCGATGCGTTCGGCGAGGGCATCGTAGGGCCGTGGCACCACTGGCAAACCCCGTTCCAGGCATTGGCGCAGGTCGAGCATTTGTTCGTGGTTCAGGGGCGTGATCACGGGTGCGCTCCCAGGGAGAACCCGAGGTCGATGCGGTAGGCAGTGAGCATCGGCAAATCCAGGGGGCGCAGGCCGGTGTCTTTCTCCAGCTCGTCGAGGATCTGTTCCAAGTGCTGGCGGTGCGGCCCGGTGAGCACGAACCACAGGTTGTAATGGTGCTCGCGTGCGTAGTTGTGATTGACCTCCGGGTACTGGCTGACCCGATGGGCCACCTGTTCCAGCCGCTCAAGCGGCACCGCCAGGGCGGCCAGCGTGCTGGCGCCGGCGCGGGTGTGTTCGAACACCGGGCCGATGCGCGACAGCGCGCCGGCCAGTTCCAGGCGTTGCAGGCAGGCCATCACCTCGGCTTCGCGACAGCCCAGCACCTGGGCCATTTCCCGGTAGGGTTCGGCGCACAGCGGCATGCCGTGCTGGTAGCGTTCGATCAATTGCTGGCTGAGCAGATCAAGGTCCATCTCAATACCCCATTTTTTGCGCACGGCTGCTGAAGAAAATTCCGCTGGGGCTCAAGGCCGGCAAGGTCTTGAGCAAGGTTAGGCGATACGGGTCCCAGACCTGCACCTGCTCACCGTCACGCACCGACAACCACAGTTGCTCGCCACGCCCGGTGAACTCCATGTGCAGCACACCGGGACCGGGGCGCAGGTCGGCAACGATCTGGTGGGTTTGGCTGTCAAGTACCTGCACGCGGTCGTTGTCCGGGTAGGCGAAGTTGACCCACAGCTGGCGCCCGTCCGGCCGCGCCGTCACGAAGATCGGCTGGCCGGCCACGGCGATGGCGGCGGTCTGCTGCCAGTTGCGTGCGTCCATCACCAGCACCTGGTGGCGACCCACGGCAGGCACGAAGGCCTGGTTGTCGGCCACGGCCCAGCCTTCGAGGTGGGGCATCTTGTACACCGGCAATTTGGCCTGGCCACGGCCGTAGTCGGCGAGCACGCGCTTGACGCCTTGTTCCGGGTGCCACAGGTCGAGTTGGGCCATGCCGTCCTCGCCGAACAGCCCGGCCATGTAGTAGCGGCCGTCGGCGGTGATCAGCGCGTCGTAGGGTTGCTCACCGATGTCTTTGAAGCGGCGGATGGTGGGCACGGTGCCATGACTGAAATCCGCGCTCCAGATCTCGCCCGTGTCGAACAGGCTGAATACGAAGCGCTGGCCGGGCGCATCCACCAGGCCCACGACCCGTGAGCGCTTGCCGTCGGGCAACGGGGTGGCGGGGATGTCGGCGACCAGGGCCAGGGTCGCGGCGTCGAACACCTTGACCCCGCCGGGCTGGTAGTTGGACACGGCAATCAGGCGCCCATCCTGGCTGATCGCACCGCCGATGCTGTTGCCGCCCTGGAGGATGCGTTTATCGATGCGCTGGCCCAGCAAGTCAACCTTGGTCAGCCCGCCGTCGCGGCCAAAGATGTAGGCATAGCGCTGGTCGCGGGAGAACACCACCGAGGCGTGGGACAGGTCGCCCAGGCCGTCGATGCGCGCCAGGGCGGTGATGCCGCTGGTTTCAATGATTTGCACACTGGCGCTGGCGCGTTCGATCACCAGGCCCAGGTCACCGCTGCCGCGCACGGCGGGCTGGGTGCAGGCGCCAAGCAACAGGCACAGGGACAAGCTCAACGGACGGATCATGGCGCGAGGCTTCCTCTCAAGAGACGGTCGACCAGCCAGGCGATTTCACTGGCGTTGAGCAGCGGCGCCCAACCGGGCATGGCGCGGGTAGGGCGGCCGTAGGCCACGGTGGCGATCAGGCTGTCGCGGCTTTTACCGGCCAAGGCCTGGGGCGTCAGCGGCGGGCCGAGGCCGCCAGTGAGGTACAGGCCGTGGCACGCGCCGCAGTCCTCGGTCAGCAGGTGTTCCAGGCGGCGTGCATCCACGGCAGCGCCGACGGGCAGGGGAATGAGTAGCAGCAGCGCCATGGCCGCACCGATCATCGAAACTTGCATGGCGCGCTCCTCGGGTTATTTCAAGGTCAGGATCCAGGTGGCCAACGTCTTCGCTTCGTCATCCGTCACCTGGTTCGGCGGCATCGGGATCGGCCCCCAGTTGCCCTGGGTGCCGTTCTTGATGTGGCTGGCAAGGGTGGTGGCCGCGTCTTTTACCGCCGCGTTCTTGGCGGCCACGTCCTTGAGCGCCGGCCCGACGACTTTGCTGTCGATGCTGTGGCACGCCGCGCACGGTTTGCTCTTGAACAGCGCCGGGCCGTCCTGGGCGAGGGCCGGTTGCAGGCCGGTAAGCGCGGTGCTGGCGAGCAGTGCGAGGAGCATATTTTTCATGGCAGATTCCCTTGTTGATCAGGCTCAATAAATGTCGTGTTGGGTGTTGAACACGTTGAACTTGCCGGTGGGTGTGATCAGGCGCTTGTCCTTGATCACGTGTTTGAGCTTCAAGGTCTTGTCGTCGATCACCACCAGCGCCGATTCCTCGGTCTGGCCGTTCCACACCGAGAACCACACCTCGTCACCGGCCTTGTTGTATTCCGGTTGCACCACGCGCAACGCGCCTTGCTTGATCCCCGAGTACTCGGCAATCGGCAGCACGCTGTAGCCTTTGTCGAGGTTGTTGATGTCGAACACGGCGACCGACTGGCTCAGCTTGGCGTCGGGGTTGAGGGTGGTGTCGACATACAGGTGGTGGGAGTTGGGGTGGGTCTTGATAAACAGCGAACCACCACCCTGGCCGCTGAGCGATGCCACTTGTTTCCAGGCGTATTGCGCGTGCTTGACCGGGTCGGTGCCGATCACCGAAATCCCGCCGTCGCCCAAGTGACTGGTGGCCCATACCGGGCCGTATTGCGGGTGCACGAAGTTGGCGCCACGCCCGGGGTGTGGGGTCTTGCCGACGTCGACCAGGGCGGTGAGGGTGCGCTGCTTGGAGTCGATCACCGCGACCTTGTTCGAGTTGTTGGCCGCCGTGAGGAAGTAGCGGTGGGTACTGTCCCAACCGCCGTCATGCAGGAACGGCGCGGCGTCGATGGTGGTGATGGTGAGGTTCTTGATGTCCTGGTAATTGACCAGCATGACCTTGCCGGTTTCCTTGACGTTGACGATGAACTCCGGCCATTCGTGGGACGCAATGATTGCCGCCACCCGCGGTTCGGGGTGGTACTCCTGCTTGTCGACGGTCATGCCACGGGTCGAGACGATCTGCTTGGGCTCCAGGGTTTCGCCGTCCATGATGGTGAACTGCGGCGGCCAGTAGGAGCCGGCGATGGTGTACTTGTCCTCGAAACCCTTGAACTTGGAGGTCTCCACCGAACGCGCTTCGATGCCCACTTTGATCTCGGCGACCTTGGTCGGCTCGGCGGGCCACAGGTCGATCATGTCGATCTTGGCGTCGCGGCCGATCACCAGCAGGTAGCGACCCGAGGCGGAGATGCGTGAGATGTGCACGGCGTAGCCGGTGTCGATCAGCTTGACGATCTGCTTGGTGTCGCCGTCGATCAGGGCGATCTTGCCGTCGTCGCGCAGGGTTACGGAGAACAGGTTTTCCAGGTTGAGTTTATTCAGCTGGTGCTTGGGCCGGTCTTCAGGTTTGACCAGGACTTTCCAGGTCTTGAGCGTCTCGGCCATGCCCCATTCCGGCGGGGTGGGCGCGGTGTGCTGGATAAAGCTGGCCATGCTGCTGATCTGCGCCTTGGTCAGCGCATTGGAGGTGCCCCAGTTCGGCATGCCGGCGGGGGAGCCGTAGGTGATCAACGCTTCGAGGTAGGCCTGGCCACGGGACTGGGTGATGTCTGGGGTCAGCGGTTTGCCGGTGGCGCCCTTGCGCAGCACACCGTGGCAACCGGCGCAGCGTTCGAAGTAAATCTGCTTGGAGGTGTCGAAGTCGGCCTGGCTCATGTCCGGCGCGCCGGCGGTTTTCACCACGGCAGGCGTGACCGCGCCATGGGCGTTCAAGGGCAGGGCGAGGGCCAGTGCGCAGCTCAGGCTGGCGAGGCTCAAGGTGAAGGTGGTTCTGTTGCGAGTCAGCATTCCATTTACTCCTCAGGCGAGACCTTTGCGGTGCCGCGCAACGGGGTGCGGGCGCAGGTTCTTAGTGCCTGGCCAGACTATGGCGAGGTGTTGGAATGCTCGCTTGACGGCGATCAAGTTTGCTTTGGGTAGCGCTTGCCAGGTTGTCGCAGGCGCCCTTAGCGTGGCCGCAAATCAGCTGTGGACCTGTGTCATGAGCGAACCTTTCTACCAACCCGTCGACAATGAATGCCTGCTGTTCGAACATGCCTGGCGCCACCGCATGCCGGTGCTGATCAAAGGCCCGACCGGCTGCGGCAAAACCCGCTTTGTGCAGCACATGGCGCACCGCTTGCAGTTGCCGCTGTACACCGTGGCCTGTCACGACGATCTCAGCGCCGCCGACCTGGTCGGCCGCCACCTGATCGGTGCCCAAGGCACCTGGTGGCAGGACGGCCCGCTGACCCGTGCGGTGCGCGAAGGTGGCATCTGCTACCTCGATGAAGTGGTCGAGGCGCGCCAGGACACCACTGTGGTCCTGCACCCGGTGGCCGACGACCGCCGCGAGCTGTACCTGGAACGCACCGGCGAAGTGGTCAAGGCGCCGCCGTCGTTCATGCTGGTGGTGTCGTACAACCCCGGCTACCAGAACCTGCTCAAGGGTATGAAACCCAGCACCCGCCAGCGTTTCGTGGCGATGCGCTTCGACTATCCGGCGCCAGCCGATGAAGCGCGTATCGTCGCCCAGGAGGCCCAGGTGGACAGTACGCTGGCCGCCGAAGTGGTGCGCCTGGGCCAGGCGTTGCGGCGTCTCGATCAACACGACCTGGAGGAAGTCGCCTCCACGCGCCTGCTGATCTTCACCGCCCGCCTCATCGCCGCCGGCATGCCACCGCGTGAAGCCTGCCTGGCCTGCCTGGCCCAGGCCTTGAGCGACGACCCGCATACCGTCGCGGCGCTGATGGACGTGGTGGACGTGCACTTTGCTTGAATCACGGCGCCTGCCGGGCGACTTGGCGATGTGGTTTTTCATCCTCGCCGAGTTGACGGTGTTTGCGATTTTGATCCTGACGTTTGCCGTGACGCAGCGCCTTGAACCCGAAGTGTTTGCCCTGGGCCGCAGCCAGCTGGACAGCTCCACCGGGCTGGCGATGACCGTGAGCCTGCTGACCGCCGGATTGTGCGCCGCGCTGGGGTTGCAGCAAGTGCGTGGGCAGCCATCGCGGCGCGGTGCCGGGTGGTTTTGTGCGGCGTTGTTGGCAGCGTTGATTTACGTGGGCATCAAGCTGGAGGAATACGCCCACCTGGCGGGGGTTGGGCTGGGCTTGGAATACAGCCGGTTTTTCACTTTGTACTGGGTATTGACGGGGTTTCATTTCCTGCATGTGCTGCTGGGCATGGTGATCCTCGGGTGGCTGGCGGTGGGATGCTGGCGGGGAAGGGTGGCGATAAGCGGGGTGGAGTCGGGCGTGTTGTATTGGCACATGGTCGACCTGGTGTGGGTGGTGTTGTTTCCGGTGGTGTATGTGATGGGGTGAAGGATCGATGAGCACGTCGCAGGGGTTGCTGGTGTGTTGGGCGGTGTTGGTGTCGCTGAGTGCCGGGACGGTGCTCACGGGCGCTGCAGGCGTGTGGTGGGCGGTGCTGCTGTTGGCGGTCTCGAAGGCGTGGCTGATTGCGGACGGGTTCATGGAATTGCGGCATGCGCCCTGGGGGTGGCGGCTGATGCTGTTGGGATGGGCCGTGGTGCTGGCGCTGCTTGTCGGCGCGATCTGCTGAGCGCGCCTTTGTAGTGAGCGGGCTTGCCCGCGCTGGGTGGCGAAGCCGCCCCAAACAGTCCGCCGCAGTGTTTCAGGAATACCGAGGTGCCGGGATTTGGGGCGGCTTCGCCACCCGGCGCGGGGCAAGCCCGCTCACTACAAGCGCGTCAGTAGCAGGTTTATGGGGTGACTGAGTGTGGGAGGGCCAAGCTCCTCCACAATCCGCACTTCTTGATCGCCATCAATCACTTTTCACACCCCGCCTTCCTATCATGGCCCCCGCCAAGCCATGAGGAAGACGACCATGTCAGAGACCTTCACCAAGGGCATGGCCAGGAATATCTACTTCGGAGGAAGCGTGTTCTTCTTCCTGATTTTCCTGGCCCTGACCTACCACACCGAACAGACCTTTCCGACTCGCAGCAACGTCGACCAGCTCACCGAAGCGGTGGTGCGCGGCAAGGGCGTGTGGGAGCGCAACAACTGCGTCGGCTGCCACACCCTGTTGGGCGAGGGCGCGTACTTTGCGCCGGAGTTGGGCAATGTGTTCCAGCGCCGGGGCGGTGAAGAAGGGTTCAAGCCGTTCCTGCACGCCTGGATGAAGATGCAACCCCTGGGCGTGCCCGGGCGCCGGGCCATGCCGCAATTCAATCTCAGTGACCAGGAGGTGGGTGATCTGGCCGAGTTCCTCAAATGGAGCTTGAAGATCGACACCAATAACTGGCCACCGAACAAGGAGGGCTGAGCCATGCGCAGCGTCAATCCCTATCTGAAATTCCAATCCCAGGCCGTGGCCAAACCCTACTTTGTGTTTGCCCTGATGCTGTTTGTCGGCCAGGTGCTGTTCGGCCTGATCATGGGCCTGCAATACGTGGTGGGTGACTTCCTGTTCCCGCTGATTCCGTTCAACGTGGCACGGATGGTCCACACCAACCTGTTGATCGTATGGCTGCTGTTCGGCTTCATGGGCGCCGCCTATTACCTGGTGCCCGAGGAGGCGGACCGCGAGCTGCACAGTCCGAAACTGGCGATCCTGTTGTTCTGGGTGTTTGCCGTGGCCGGGGTGTTGACCATCCTTGGCTACCTGTTGGTGCCCTACGCGGCGCTGGCCAAGCTGACCCACAACGAACTGCTGCCAACCATGGGCCGTGAGTTCCTGGAGCAACCGACCATCACCAAGATGGGCATCGTCGTGGTATGCCTGGGCTTTCTCTACAACATCGGCATGACCCTGCTCAAGGGCCGCAAGACCACGGTCAGCATGGTGATGATGACCGGGCTGATCGGCCTGGCGGTGTTCTTCCTGTTCTCCTTCTACAACCCCGGCAACCTGGCGCGGGACAAGTTCTACTGGTGGTGGGTGGTGCACCTGTGGGTTGAAGGCGTGTGGGAATTGATCATGGGCTCGATGCTCGCGTTCGTGCTGATCAAGGTCACCGGCGTCGACCGTGAGGTGGTGGAAAAATGGCTGTACGTGATCATCGCCATGGCCTTGATCACCGGGATCATCGGCACCGGGCACCACTTCTTCTGGATCGGCGCGCCGCAGGTGTGGTTGTGGGTCGGTTCGATCTTCTCGGCACTGGAACCGCTGCCGTTCCTGGCGATGGTGATGTTCGCCTTCACCATGGTCAAACGCCGTCGGCGCCAGCACCCCAACCGTGCCGCAACGTTATGGGCCAAGGGCACCACGGTGACAGCGTTCTTCGGCGCCGGAGTCTGGGGGTTCCTGCACACCTTGGCCCCGGTCAACTTCTACACCCACGGCACCCAGCTCACCGCGGCCCACGGTCACCTGGCGTTCTTCGGCGCCTACGCCATGATCGTGATGACCCTGATCAGCTACGCCATGCCGCGCCTGCGTGGCCTCGGCGAAGCGCCGGATGCCCGCTCGCAGACCATCGAGGTCTGGGGCTTCTGGCTGATGGTGCTGTCGATGGTGATGATCACCCTGTTCCTCACCGCCGCCGGCGCCGTACAGGTGTGGCTGCAACGCTGGCCGGTGGACGGCGTGGCGCTGCCGTTCATGGCCACCACCGAACATCTGCACGGGTTGTTCTGGGCGCGGTTGGCCAGCGGCGTGGTGTTCCTGCTCGGACTGCTCTGCTACCTGTACAGCTTCCGGCAACGCCGCGCGGTGGCCGGTGAACCGGTGCCGATTGTGCATTGATCGTTAATCCCCAAGAGGGCGGCCCGGCTGATTCAGCGGGCCGTTTTACGTTTGGAGCAATGCCCATGGCTTTTACCCTGGAACTGGAAGAGTGGGTCGGCAGCGCCTGGCACCGCTTTATCACCCGTCGCGCCAGCGTGGATTTCCCCGCGGCGCAGGTCCACTTGAGTGACCGCCAACGCAGCCTGGCGCTGCTGTTTCGCGCCCTCGGCGGCGCCGGAGGCATCGCCCTGGAAGCCGCCGGCGAACGCGACCTGCTGCTGCGCCGTAACCTGTTGATGCGTATTGCCGGCACTTGCAAACAGGCACCGCTGGCGTCCTGCGACGGCAACCGTTTGCGCCTGCCGTCCCGCCTGGCGGTGTTCCCCCACGCCAGCCTCAACCTGGAGCTTTACCGCTGGTTGGCCCTGCTTGCCGCACAGTCCGGCCCGATGACCCACTGGGCGCGGGACAACCAGCGCTGGACCTGGCTGCTGCTGCAACGCTACCCCGCCATGGGCCCCAGCTACCGGCGCCTGGTGGATGCGCACATCGCCTTGCGCCCCGACCCCGCCAGCCTGCGCCCCGACGAAGCGGCGCTGGAAAAAGCCCTGCGCAAGGCCCTGCGCGAGCCCGGCAGTGTGCGCCATCTGCCACGCAGCGAGCGCGCGCCGTGGCCGTTGCCGTTGTGGTTGTACCCGCCGCTGCACCTCGACACGCCGCAAAGCGCCGACCTCGACGACAGCGGCGACGATCTGTCAGCAGCGCCCAGTGAACAACACGGCGCACCCAAGCGCGCCACGCGTCTGGATGACCAGAGCCGCGACGGCGGCCTGCTGGTGGTACGCCTGGAAAACCTGTTCAGTTGGACCGAACACGTCGACCTCGACCGCTGGAGCGACGACAGCGACGACCCCGACGCCGCCCGCGTGGCCGAAGACCTCGACCAACTGAGCCTGTCACGCCAGCGTGTGCGCAAAAGTGGCGGGCTGAAACTGCACCTCGACCTGCCGCCCGCCGACGTTGATGACATCCCCCTCGGCGCAGGGATCAAGCTGCCGGAGTGGGACTACCGCCAGCAGCGCCTGCAAGACGCCTTCGTCAACCTGCAACTGATGCAGCTACGCGACGCGCCACCGCAACCCTTGCCCGTGCGCCTGCATGCCGAGGCCCGGCGTTTGCGTCGCCAGTTCCAGCACCTGCGCACCGACCGCCAATGGCAGCGCCAGCAACCCCAGGGCAGCGAACTCGACCTGCACGCCTGGCTGGATTTTCATGTGCAACGCCAGCACGGCGCCTGCGCCGAGCGCGGCTTGTTCATGGAGCAACGTCACAGCCACCGCGACCTCGCTTGCCTGCTGCTGGCCGACCTGTCGATGTCCACCGATGCGCACCTGAACGATAGCCAAAAGGTCATCGACGTGATTCGCGACAGCCTGCTGCTGTTCGGCGAAAGCCTGGCCGGCGCGGGGGACCGCTTTGCGCTGTACGGGTTTTCGTCCCTGCGTCGCCAGCAGGTGCGCATGCAGGTGCTCAAGTCCTTCCAGCAACCCTATGACGACCACACCCGCGGTGCGATCCAGGCGCTCAAGCCGGGTTACTACACGCGCATGGGCGCCGCGATCCGCCAGGCCACCCGGCTGCTGGGGGCCTGCCCACAGCGGCGCAAACTGTTGTTGCTGCTCACCGATGGCAAGCCCAACGACCTGGATCTGTACGAGGGCCGCTATGGCGTGGAAGACACCCGCCAGGCGGTGCTCGAAGCGCGGCGCCAGGGCTTGATCCCGTTCTGCATCACTATCGACAAGCAGGCCGGTGACTACCTGCCGTACATGTTCGGCGCGAACGGCTTCACCCTGATCCGCCAGCCACAGCAGTTGCCGCAGCGGCTACCGCAGCTGTACCGGCAGTTGACCGAGGGTCAGTAAATATCCCGGGGGAGCCAGAAGAACATCGCGATGCAAAACAGCGCCAGGCCCACGCAGAACCACTGAAAGCGGCTCAGCCGCAGGGCCTGTTTGCTGGCCTCGGACGCCGGCAGCGGCATGGCGCAGTGTGCGCAGGTGACGCGTGCTTCGGGGTTGCGCCGCTGGCAGTACAGGCAGGTCTTCACTCGAATTGCTCCAGGCGCGGGCGGTCGAGAATGGCGATATGACGACCGTCCTGGGTGATGATCTTTTCGTCGATCAAGCGCCGGATAATCCGCGAGAACGTCTCCGGCTGGATCGACAGGTGCCCGGCGATCAACTGCTTGGCCATGGGCAGTTCGAAGCGTGTTTCGGTGTTCTGCTGGCGCACCAGTTGTGTGAGCAGGTAGCGCACCACGCGGTGGGTGGCGTTCTTCAGCGACAGTGTCTCGATCTCGTTGACCCGCTGGTGCAGGCGCACGCACAACGTGCCGAGCAGGGCGAAGGTCAGGCGGCTGTTGCTGTGCAACAGGCGCATGTAGGTGGCGTTGGACAGCCGATACACCTGGCTCGGGCACACCGCTTCGGCGCACGCCACGTAGTTGGGCGTGTCCATCAGCATCATCGCTTCGGCGAACGTCTGGCGTTCGCCGATCACCTCGAACACCTTCTCCTGGCCGTCCGGGGTCAGGCGGTAGATTTTCACCGCGCCGGCAATCACAAAGTAAAACGCCTCGGCCGGTTCGCCCTGGCGGAACAGCGGCTCGCCCTTGTCGACATTGAGCAGTTGGCTGTTGCTCATCAGCTCAGTCAGTTGGGCCTCGTCCATGGGCTCGAACAGGTGGTGACTGCGCAGGATCTGGTGATGGACACGATGGAGCACCATCAATACCTCGGGACACAAAGGGGAAGGGGGGCTCAAGGTTAATCCGACTACCCTTGGCACAGCTTGATCTGCGACAAGGGCAAGACGCGCGCGCAGGCGCACCATCGGCACAGAAAATGAGTTGAGGAGCCGCAGCATGCAAGTTCTGGATCGGCGCAAGGCACTGTCGATTACCCCGTTGTTTCGCCTGGCCTTCCGGCCGTTCTTCCTCGGCGCGTGCCTGTTGGCGGCGTTGGCGGTTCCCCTGTGGCTGCTGGCCCTGGGAGGCATGACCGGCAACTGGCAACCGGCCGGCGGCTGGCTTGTCTGGCATCGGCATGAACTGCTGTTTGGCTTTGGCGTGGCGATCATCGCCGGGTTCCTGCTGACGGCGGTGCAGACCTGGACCGGCCGCCCGGGCCTCAGCGGTGCGCCCCTGGCGGCGCTGGCGGGTTTGTGGCTGGCGGCGCGCCTGGGCTGGTTGCTGGATATTCCATGGCCGCTGCTGGCGCTGCTGGAACTGAGCTTTCCGCTGGCGGTGGCCGGGGTGATGGGCTGGACGCTGTGGCAGGTACGCCAGCGGCGCAACTACCCGATTGTGCTGGTGCTGGTGCTGCTGGCCGTGGCGGATGGGTTGTCGCTGTATGACCTCGGCCTGCAACGCCAGGCGGTGCTCACCGGGCTATGGCTGGTGGCCGCGATGATGGGCTTGATCGGCGGCCGCGTGATCCCGTTTTTCACCCAGCGCGGCCTGGGCCGGGTCGAGGCGGTCAAGCCGTGGCCGTGGCTGGATCATCTGCTGCTGGGCGGCTCGATCCTGGTGGCGCTGTTCTATGCCAGCGGGCTGGCCCTGTCGCCGCGCCTTTGGCTGGGCGTGCTGTTTGCCGCACTTGGCGTGGGCCACCTGCTGCGCCTGGTGCGTTGGCACGCGCGCGGCCTGTGGCAGGTGCCACTGTTGTGGTCGCTGCACCTGGCGTACGCCTGGCTGGCGCTGGCCTGCCTGGGCATGGCGCTGTGGCATTTCGGCGCGCCGTTGAACCCCAGCCTGGCGGTGCATGCGCTGACGGTGGGGGCCATGGGGGGCTTGATCCTGGCGATGATCGCGCGGGTCAGCCTCGGCCACACTGGCCGCTCGCTGCAACCGCCAGGTGGGATGAGCCTGGCGTTTGCGCTGCTGAACCTGGCGTGTGTGTGCCGGGTACTGCTGGTGCTGGTGTGGCCGGTGGCGGCGCTGTGGCTGGCGGGGGCGTGCTGGTGCGTCGGGTTGGGGCTGTACCTGTGGCGTTATGGCCCGATGCTCTGGCAGGCGCGGGTCGACGGGCATCCAGGGTAGGAGGCAGCCATGTATTCACTGTTGCTGATCGTACATCTGCTGGCGGCCATCGCGTTTATCGGCACGCTGTTTTTTGAACTGGTGATCTGGCACAGCGCCCGGGAAGAGTTGGCCTGGTCGGCGCAATTCACCTCGGACCAGGCGATCGCCCGGCGATCGCGGCGGGTGCTGCACGGGGTCGTGGTGGTGCTGTACGGCGCGGGCCTGGGCCTGGCGTGGCACTACTGGAACGTGCCGTGGACCGCTCGTTTTACGCTGTTGTTCAGCCTGAAAGTCAGCCTGGCGCTGAGCATCATCGGGCACTACCTGCTGCTCGCGTACTGGCTGACCCATAAGCGCCTGAGTGCCAAGCGCGCACTGTGGATACGGCGCAGCATCCTGGGGCACATGGTGCTGATCGTGATCCTCGCCAAATCCCTGTGGTAACCCCTGCATCAACCGCCTTTGTAGTGAGCGGGCTTGCCCCGCGCTGGGTGGTGCAGCCGCCCCAAACCCAGGCACCTTGGTTTGTCTGAAACACCGTGGCGTCCTTGTTGGGGCGGCTGCGCCACCCGGCGCGGGGCAAGCCCGCGCACTACAGAGTGTTCAAGGCCAGGGTGCAGGAATGTGATGTTGTACACAGTTGCCATGCGGCGTCATGCCACGGCCAATTGTTGATCGCGGTCAAGGGATCATTCGGCGTCAGTTCCCACACTGTGGCGAACTTTCCGGAGGACCGCGTCATGCCCCTGTCCCTTGCGCAATTGCGCCGCAACTACACCCTTTATGGCCTGCGTGATGACTGCGAGCAGGACGACCCGCTGGAGCTGTTCGGCCAGTGGCTGGCCCAGGCGCGCAAGACGGAAGTGCCGCCCGCCGAGGCCAACAGCATGGCCCTGGCCACGGTCGACAGCAGCGGCCACGCCCATTGCCGCATCTTGTTGCTCAAGGGCTTCAGCGCCGAAGGGTTTTTCTTTTTCGGTCATTACCAGAGCGCCAAGGGCCAGGAACTGGCGAGCAACCCCCACGCCGCCATGACGTTTTTCTGGCCCGGCCTGGAGCGCCAGGTGCGCATCGAAGGCCCGGTGATGAAGGCCGACACCGAACTGTCCGACGACTATTTCGACGCCCGCCCGGCCGCCAGCCAACTGGGCTCCTGGGCCTCGCCGCAGAGCCAGCCATTGGCCCATCGCAGCGAGCTGGAAGGCCGCCTGCGTGAAGTCACCGAGCGTTTCGCCGGGCGCCAACCGCCACGGCCGGAGCAATGGGGCGGCTATTGCCTGCAACCGCAGCGCATCGAGTTCTGGCAGGGGCGTGCGGATCGTTTGCATGACCGCCTCGACTTCCGCCTGCACGACGGCCACTGGCAACGCACGCGCCTGGCCCCCTAACGGCATACCTCCTCCGAGGAATAGGCCCTGCGCCCATTGCGGCGCAGGCTGCAACCATCTTTTCAACGCCTGGAGCCTGGATCATGGCCCATCTGACCCAACGCAGTTTTGTCTCCCTGAATATCGCGGTGCTGACCATCAGCGACACCCGCACCTACGACACCGACACCTCCGGCGACACCCTGGTGGACCGCCTGCAAACCGCTGGCCACATGCTGATCGACCGCGGCATCGTGATGGATGACATCTACCAGATCCGCGCGCGCGTCTCGCAGTGGATCGCCGACCCCCAGGTGCAAGTGGTGCTGATGACCGGCGGCACCGGCTTCACCGCTCGAGATAACACGCCCCAGGCCGTGCTGCCGTTGCTGGACAAACAGGTCGACGGTTTTGGCGAGCTGTTTCGCCAGGTGTCCCTTGCCGAAATCGGCATGTCGACCCTGCAATCGCGTGCCCTGGCCGGTTTCAGCAACGGTGTGCTGGTGTGCTGCATGCCAGGTTCGCCGGGCGCGTGCCGCACCGCCTGGGACCAGATTCTCGTCGGTCAACTGGACAGCCGCACCGGCCCGTGCAATTTCGCGCCGCACCTCAAGCCACAACTCGACCAGGCGCTCGCGGCCTGTGAGGCACGCTCATGAACGTGTGTGACAGCGGCGACCTGCTGCCGGTAGAGGAGGCCATCGAACAGTTGCTGGCACAGGCGCCGCCGCCGCCTTCCACTGAAGTGATTGCCTTGGCCCAGGCCCTTGGGCGGGTCGTCGCCGACGAAGTGTTTTCACCCCTCGACCTGCCAAGCTGGGACAACAGCGCCATGGACGGCTACGCCCTGCGCGCATTTGACGTGCCGGAGCAGGGTGGTTACCTCGAAGTGGCCGGGCGCATCGCCGCCGGGCACAGCAGCGACGTGCCGTTGCAGGCCGGGCAGGCGGTACGCATCTTTACGGGTGCGCCGTTGCCGGCGGGCGCCGACAGCGTGGTGCCACAGGAACGTTGCCGGGTGTATGGCCCGCGCATCTGGTGCCCACCCGTGCGCCTGGGCGAACACGTGCGCAAGCGCGGCGAAGAGCTGCAACGCGGGCAACGGGTGTTGAGCGCCGGCAAGCGCCTGCGTGCCCAGGAGATCGGCCTGCTGGCGGCAGCGGGCATCCCGCGGGTCAAGGTCTATCGGCCGCTGCGGGTGTGCCTGCTCAGCAGCGGTGATGAATTGCGCGAGCCGGGTGAGTCGCTCGCACCCGGGCAGATCTACAACAGCAACCGCCACCTCCTCGCGGCGTTGCTGCGCGGTTGGGGCGTGGACGTGCACGACTACGGCGTGATGGCCGACGCCCTGGCGGCCAGCCGCGATGCGCTGGTGCTGGCGTCTTCCGAATGCGACCTGCTGCTGACCACCGGCGGTGTGTCGGTGGGCGAGGAGGACCACCTCAAGCAGGCGATCCAGGCGCTCGGCAAGGTCGAGTTCTGGCGCCTGGCGATCCAGCCCGGCAAGCCCTTGGCGTTCGGCCAGGTCGCGGGCAAACCGTGGATCGGCCTGCCGGGCAACCCGACCGCCGCGCTGATCACCGCGTTGGTGGTGGTGCGCCCGTTCCTGCTGCGCGCCCAGGGGGCCGAGCGGGTGTTGCCGGTGCCGATCAACGTGGTGGCCGGGTTTGACTGGGCCAAGCCGAACAAGCGCCGCCAATACCTGCGTGCGCGCTTGAGCCCCGGCATCGATGGGCAATTGCGCGCCATCCTGCACCCGCAGCAAAGCTCGGCGATGCTCGCGCCCGCGTGTTGGGCCGACGGCCTGGTGATTGTCGAACGCGGACAGCAGGTGCCCAAGGGGGCGGCGGTGCCGTTCCTGTCCTTTGCCGATTTTCAATAAGGAGCCACCATGCAACTGGTCTGCCCGGCAGGCAACTTGCCTGCGCTGAAAGCCGCCGTGCGCCAAGGCGCCGATGCGGTGTACGTGGGGTTTCGCGATGACACCAATGCCCGGCATTTCGCCGGGCTGAACATGGACGACAAACAGTTCGACGCCGCCGTCGCCCATATCCGCCAGCACCAGCGCAAGCTCTACGTGGCGGTCAACACCTACCCGCAACCCAAGATCTGGCCGCGCTGGCAACGGGCGGTGGACCGCGCCGCCGATCATGGCATCGACGCGCTGATCGCCGCCGACCCCGGTGTGCTCGGCTACGCCGCCCAGCGTCATCCGCACCTGGCCTTGCACTTGTCGGTGCAGGGCTCGGCCACCCATGCGGCGGCGCTGAAGTTCTACGTCGAACGCTACGATATCCGCCGTGCGGTGCTGCCGCGTGTGCTGTCCCTGGCCCAGGTCAAACAGGTGGCGGCCAGCGCCACGGTGCCCATCGAAGTGTTCGGCTTTGGCAGCCTGTGCATCATGGCTGAAGGGCGCTGCCACTTGTCGTCCTACATCACCGGGGAATCGCCCAACCTGTGCGGTGTGTGCTCACCGGCCAAGGCCGTGCGCTGGAGCGATGACGCCGACGGCCTCAGTGCGCGCCTCAGCGAGGTGCTGATCGACCGCTACACGCCGGACGAACCCGCCGGCTATCCGACCCTGTGCAAAGGCCGTTTCCTGGTGGACGGCAAGCGCTTCCATGCGCTGGAAGAACCCACCAGCCTGGACACCCTCGACCTGCTGCCAGAGCTCACGGCCATCGGCGTGGAAGCAGTGAAGATCGAAGGCCGCCAACGCAGCCCGGCGTATGTCGAGCAAGTCACCCGCGTCTGGCGCGCCGCCCTCGACGCCCACCGCGCCAGCCCGGCCCACTTTGTGGTCAAGGACCAATGGCGGCAGGTGTTGGCGGGGCTTTCCGAAGGCAGCCAGACCACCCTGGGTGCTTACCATCGTGCATGGCAGTGAGGAACCACAGATGAAACTCAGCCTCGGACCGGTGCTGTTTTATTGGGACAAGGAGCACCTCGGGCGCTTCTATGCGGACATGGCCGACTTGCCCCTGGACGTGATTTACCTGGGCGAGACCGTGTGCTCCAAACGCCGCGCCCTGAACCTCGATCAATGGCTGGGCCTGGGGCGTGAATTGCAGGCGTGCAGTTCGGCGCAGATCGTGTTGTCGAGCCTTACCTTGATTGAGGCCGCCTCGGAACTGTCCAGCCTGCGTCGCCTGTGCGACAACGGCCAGTTGCTGGTGGAAGCCAACGACATGGGCGCGGTGCAGTTGCTGATGGAGCGCAAGCTGCCCTTCGTCGGCGGCCCGGCGCTCAACCTCTACAACGGCCACGCCCTGGTGCAATTGCTCGATGCCGGCATGCAACGCTGGGTGCCGCCGGTGGAATGCTCCCGCGGCTTGATCGCCGATGTGCTGGAGCAAGTACGTGAACTGGGGCGGCCGTTGCCCCAGGTCGAGATCTTCGCCTACGGTCATCTGCCCCTGGCCTACTCGGCGCGCTGCTTCACTGCCCGTGCGGAAAACCGGCCCAAGGACGACTGCCAGTTCTGCTGCATCAACTACCCGGACGGCATGGCCTTGACCAGCCAGGAAGGGCAGGCGTTGTTTACCTTGAACGGCATTCAGACGATGTCCGCCGACGTCACCAACCTGCTCGCCGACTACCCGGGGCTGGTCGCCTGCGGTGCCGATCTGCTGCGTCTGAGCCCCAGGGCCGAAGGCATGGCCGATGTGGTGCGTGCCTACGACCAGGTGCGCCAGGGCGCCACGCCGCCGTTGTTTGTCGACGGTTGCAACGGCTACTGGCATGGCCAGGCCGGCATGTTGCGGGTCGAGGAGGTGGGGCTATGTTGAATCGCAAACAATGGCTGCTCAAGGGCGCCGACCGTCTGTTGCCACTGCTGCGCCGCGTGCCGTTCCGGGTCCAGCGCCTGGCGTTGCAGCAAGGCCTCAACCGCTGCCTGGCCGAGCCCTTGCGCGACGGTGGCTTCGACCTGCTGCGCGGGCGCTGGATGTGCCTGCGCATCCCCGACCTGGGGTTGTGCTGGTACTTGACCCTGGCGCGGGATGGGTTGCGCATTGCCGACAAGGCCCAGGCCCAGGTGACCATCAGCGGCAACTGGCGTGAGTTTTTGTTATTGGCCAGTCGGCAGGAAGATCCGGATACGCTGTTTTTTCGCCGGCGGTTGGTGATTGAGGGGGATACGGAGTTGGGGTTGGGGTTGAAGAACCTGATCGATAGCCTGGACCCGGATGTGTTGCCGCCGTGGCTATGGCGCAATTTGGAACGTGCGGGACGCGGCCTGGCAGCCTGACGCGTCTCAGGTTCCGACATAACGTTGCTTGGAACACCGGACCTGTGGCGAGGGAGCTTGCTCCCTCGGGGATCTCCAGTCGAACATCGACAGCGCATCCACACCAATCACCTGTGGGAGCGGGCTTGCCCGCGAAAGCGGTGGTTCAGCCAACACCTCTATCAACAGTGCCACCGCCTTCGCAGCCTCGCTAAAGCTCGACAGCTCCCACAGGGGACT
>NZ_JAPFHC010000043.1:0-46718 GCF_059803535.1 Pseudomonas sp. RP-B7 | reverse complement strand
ACGAACCCACAGCACGTGACGGCTGTGATCGAAAAATGGGCTCGGTAGTACGCTGGAAGTCATCCCTTTACTCCTGAGTGCGTTGAGAGTCCGGAGCGTAAAGAGTTGTTATCGGTAAGGGGTGTCGGAAAGTTCGCTTTCTGGTGAGGGGGGCTTCCTGATCCTTTGATTCAAAGAGAAGTAACAGAAAATGGCAGAGCAGTGGCTAAAAGCCAGCGTCTATCCCCTCCTGCAAATCATTCCTTTGGCTGATTTGGCTGAAACATAAGCGCTCTACAGTGCAGAACTTCCAGCCAAGACCGTGCAGTCATAAAAGGGATTCCTATGTTGCAGACCCGTGTTATCCCCCCCGCCGAAGGCGCCTACCAATATCCGCTGTTGATCAAGCGCCTGTTGATGTCCGGGACCCGTTACGAGAAAACCCGGGAAATCGTCTACCGTGACAAGTTGCGCTACACCTATCCGACCTTGATCGAGCGCGTCGCGCGCCTGGCCAATGTGTTGACCGAAGCCGGGGTAAAGGCCGGTGACACCGTGGCGGTGATGGACTGGGACAGCCATCGCTACCTGGAGTGCATGTTTGCCATCCCGATGATTGGCGCGGTGATCCACACCATCAACGTGCGTCTGTCGCCGGAACAGATTCTCTACACCATGAATCACGCCGAGGACCGCTTTGTGCTGGTCAACAGTGAGTTCGTGGGGCTTTACCAAGCCATCGCCGGGCAATTGACGACGGTCGACAAGACCTTGCTGCTCACCGACGGTGAATCGAAAACCGCCGAGCTGCCAGACCTCGTGGGCGAGTACGAAACCCTGTTGGCCGCCGCCAGCCCGAAATACGACTTCCAGGATTTCGACGAAAATTCCGTCGCGACCACCTTCTACACCACCGGCACCACCGGCAACCCCAAGGGCGTGTACTTCACCCATCGCCAACTGGTGCTGCACACCATCGGTGTGGCGACCATCATGGGCAGCGTCGACAGCGTGCGCCTGTTGGGCACCAACGATGTGTACATGCCGATCACGCCGATGTTCCACGTTCATGCGTGGGGCCTGCCGTATGTGGCGACCATGCTGGGCCTCAAGCAGGTCTATCCCGGCCGCTACGATCCGGAGTTTCTGGTGGAGTTGTGGCGCAAGGAGAAAGTCACTTTTTCCCATTGCGTGCCAACCATCCTGCAAATGCTGCTCAACGCCAATGCTGCACAGGGCGTGGATTTTGGCGGCTGGAAAATCGTCATCGGTGGTAGCGCGCTCAACCGTACGCTGTACGAAGCTGCCAAGGCTCGTGGGATTCAACTGACGGCTGCGTACGGCATGTCCGAGACCGGGCCGTTGGTATCGTGTGCCCACCTCAACGAAGAACTGATGGCCGGCAGCGAGGACGAACGCACCACCTACCGCATCAAGGCCGGCGTGCCCGGGCCGTTAGTAGACGCGGCGATCATCGACAGCGAAGGCAACTTCCTGCCTGCCGATGGCGAGTCCCAAGGCGAGCTGGTGCTGCGTGCGCCATGGCTGACCGAAGGCTATTACAACGAGCCGCAGAAGGGCGCCGAGCTGTGGGAAGGCGGCTGGATGCACACCGGTGACGTGGCCACGCTGGATGCGTTTGGGGTGATCGATATTCGTGATCGCATCAAGGACGTGATCAAGACCGGCGGCGAATGGGTCTCCTCCCTGGCCCTCGAAGATCTGGTCAGCCGTCACCCGGCGGTACGCGAAGTAGCGGTGGTGGGCATCGCCGATCCGCAGTGGGGTGAGCGTCCGTTCGCCTTGCTGGTGGTGCGTGATGGCCATGTGATAGGGGCCCGTGAGCTCAAGGAACACCTCAAGCCGTTCGTGGAGTTGGGCCACCTGAGCAAGTGGGCGATTCCGAGTCAGATCGCCGTTGTTACGGAAATTCCCAAGACCAGCGTCGGCAAGCTCGACAAGAAACGTATCCGCATCGACATCATTGAATGGCAGGCCAACAACAGCACGTTCCTGTCCACCCTCTGACGCCCCTCGCCGTGCCCGCCCGGGCACGGCAATGCTCTATCTTGCGCCTCTACTTGTGATTTGCCGATTTTCAGCCATCCTTGCCGCGTCGGCCTTCGCCGACATGGCGAAAGGGTTGTGGCAGACGGGTCGGTGATGCAAATCACACTTTAGAGGGATCAAGCACTACCCCCCCGCTGGCTATAGTCCCTTCCAGAGTTTTTCAAGGATGTTCCGCTTTGGGCCATGGGGGCTCAGTTGCCGAGCGGCATTGGAATCGTTGTATTCCGGCCGTTACACGCATCACAGAATGAACTCTCTGCCATAACAATAATGCACATGGAGTAGCGTCGATGACCTCAGTAAACCAGTTCTGGCGCCGGGCAAGACTGCCCCTGGCCGTCAGTCTCGCCTCTACGCTCGCCGGGCCCGCATTCGGCGTCAGTTTCAATATCGGTGAAGTCGAAGGGAGTTTTGACTCGTCTCTTTCCGTGGGGGCCAGTTGGTCGACGGAAAAGGCCAACAAGAACTTGATCGGTGCCAACAACGGTGGGCACGGTCTCTCGCAGACCTCTGACGATGGGCACCTGAACTTCAAGCGTGGTGAGACGTTCTCGAAGATCTTCAAGGGCATCCATGACCTGGAACTGAAGTACGGCGATACCGGTGTGTTCGTGCGTGGCAAGTACTGGTACGACTTTGAACTCAAGGATGAAAGTCGTCCGTTCAAGGACATCAGCGACAGCAATCGCAAAGAGGGCGCCAAATCCTCCGGCGCGCAGATCCTCGACGCCTTCATCTACCACAACTACAACATTGCCGATTTGCCGGGCTCGGTGCGTTTCGGCAAGCAGGTGGTCAGCTGGGGTGAAAGTACCTTCATTGGGGGTGGCATCAACTCCATCAACCCGATCGACGTGTCTGCGTTCCGTCGTCCGGGCGCCGAGATCAAGGAAGGCCTGATTCCGGTCAACATGTTTTATCTGTCGCAAAGCGTAACGGACAACCTGTCGGTAGACGGTTTCTACCAGTTGGAGTGGGACCAGACCGTTGTCGACAACTGTGGGACATTCTTCTCGCAGCCTGATGTGATCGCCGACGGTTGCGACAATAACCTTGCGGTACTGCGAACCCGTCAAGGCTTGTCCAACGCCTTGCCGGCGCCGTTCCGGAATGCGGCGTTCGGTGCGCTGGCGGCCCAGGGTGTGAACTTCGGCTCGCCGGATGAGGGCGCCATTGTTCGCCGTGGTCCTGACCGTGATGCGCGCGACAGCGGCCAGTTTGGTTTCGCCGCCCACTACATGTTCGAGCCGCTGGATACCGAGTTCGGCGCTTACTTCATGAACTACCACAGCCGCGCACCGATCTTCAGCGGACGAGGGGCGGCGGCGAGCAAGTACAGCCCTGCGAACCTGGTTGGGTCATTGATGGGCCAAGGGTTGACCTTGGGACAAGCCAGCGCGATCGCGCCATCGCTGTTGCCGTTCGTGGTTGCCGGCAACTCGAGTTACTACGTTGAATACCCTGAGGACATCCGCCTGTACGGCCTCAGCTTCTCTACGACGTTGCCTACCGGCACCGCGTGGAGTGGTGAAATCAGCTACCGTCCGAATGCACCGGTGCAGTTGAACACTACGGACATTCTGTATTCCGGGCTGACGCCTTTGGCCGCGGTCAACCCGGCAGCGGCCAACTACTCGGTGCTGCAAGGCAAGGCGGACCAGGACCAACCTGGCTATCGCCGTAAGGAAATCACCCAACTGCAAACCACGTTCACTCACTTTTTCGATCAGGTGATGGGGGCTGAGCGACTGACGGTTGTCGGTGAAGTTGGCTTCACTCACGTCGGTGGCCTGGAAAAAACCTCCAAGGCCCGTTACGGCCGCGATCCTAGCTACGGCCCTGGCCCACTGCCAAATGGTACGTGCCAGACCTTGAACGCTGGCACCCTGACTGGCGCTGCGCAGAACAACCTGTCGCGCTACTGCGAAAACGACGGCTTCACCACCGCCAACTCCTGGGGTTATCGCGCCCGCGCCATCTGGGATTACAACAGCGTCTTTGCAGGGATCAACCTCAAGCCTAGCGTCGCGTGGTCCCATGATGTGAGCGGCTATTCCCCTGGTCCAGGTGGCAACTTCGAAGAAGGCCGCAAGGCCGTCAGCCTTGGCCTGGACGCGGAATACCAGAACACCTACACCGCAGGCCTGTCGTACACCAACTTCTTTGATGGCAAGTACACCACGGTGGACGACCGGGATTTTGTTGCGCTCAGCTTCGGCATGAACTTCTAAGCGACCGTATTTCAGGAAGAACCAGAACATGAAAATAACTAAAAGTCTGTTGCACGTGGGTGTGCTTGGGCTGTCGATCCTGGCGAGCAACGTCATGGCGGCAGTCTCGGCGGATGAAGCCGCCAAGCTGGGCACGAGCCTGACCCCGATGGGCGCCGAAATGGCCGGTAACGCGGCGGGCACCATTCCCAAGTGGTCGCCATTGCCGACCAACGCCGGCGCTGTAGATGCCCGTGGTTTCCTGGCCAACCCTTACGCCAGTGAGCAACCGCAATTCACCATCACCGCGCAGAACGTCGAACAGTACAAAGACAAGCTGGCACCGGGCCAATACGCAATGTTCAAGCGTTACCCGGACAGCTTCAAGATGCCGGTCTACCCGACCCACCGCGGTGCCACGGTGCCGGCTGAGGTGTTCGCCTCCATCAAGAAGAACGCCACCACCACCAACCTGGTGTCTGGCGGCAACGGCCTGGAGAACTTCGAAACTGCCGTGCCGTTCCCGATCCCGAAAAGCGGCGTGGAAGTGATCTGGAACCACATCACCCGCTATCGTGGCGGCAGTGTGACGCGTCTGGTCACCCAGGCCACACCGCAAACCAACGGTTCGTTCAGCCTGGTGTACTTCAAGGACCAGTTCGTTTTCCGCGACAAGATGAAGGACTTCGACCCGAAAAACCCGGGCAACGTGCTGTTCTACTTCAAGCAGGAAGTGACTGCCCCGGCACGTCTGGCCGGTGGTGTGCTGCTGGTGCATGAAACCCTGGACCAGGTGAAGGAACCGCGTTCGGCGTGGGTCTACAACGCCGGCCAGCGCCGTGTGCGCCGGGCGCCGCAGGTGTCCTATGACGGCCCGGGTACTGCTGCCGATGGCCTGCGTACCTCAGACAACCTCGACATGTACAACGGTGCACCGGACCGCTACGACTGGAAGCTGGAGGGCAAGAAGGAAATCTACATCGCCTCCAACAGCTACAAGCTCGACGATCCGAAGCTCAAGTACGCCGACATCATCAAGGCTGGCCACATCAACCAGGACTTGGCCCGCTATGAGCTGCGCCGCGTCTGGCACGTGGTCGCGACCTTGAAGGAAGGCCAGCGCCACATCTACGCCAAGCGTGACTTCTTCATTGACGAAGATACCTGGCAAGCGGCGGTGATTGACCACTACGACGGTCGCGGCCAACTGTGGCGCGTCGCCGAGGCCCACGCCGAGAACTACTACGACAAGCAAGTGCCGTGGTATGCCGTGGAAACCCTCTACGACCTGCAGTCGGGTCGCTACCTGGCGCTGGGTATGAAGAACGAAGAGAAGCAGGCGTATAACTTCGGCTTCACCGCTACTACCAGCGACTTCACCCCGGCGGCGTTGCGTCAGGACGGTGTTCGCTAAGCCCTAGCGATTGCCCATGTGGGAGGGGGCTTGCCCCCGATGGCGGCAGGCCAGTCAATTCATCGGTTGACTGACCCGCCTCTATCGGGAGCAAGCCCCCTCTCACATTTTTTGTCTCAGTTCTTTTTCAGGCAAATGTTGCAAAGATCTACAATCCCGCCGCTTTTACCGCTAGTCTGCGGACATCTGCAATGCCGACAACAGCCTTCTACAAGAGCCCGGCGATGACTGATCTGTCCCGAATCCAAGGGCCTGCCAGTGCGGTAATCCCGACCCTGGAAGGTCGCTTCTACAGGCCACCCCTGCCTGACGGCTACGTGCTGCGACCGCGGCTGTGCGAACGGCTGACCGCCGGGCTGGACGGGCGACTGTTGCTGGTCAGCGCACCCGCCGGGTTTGGCAAGAGTTCGTTGGCGGTGGAGTTCTGCCAGAGCCTGCCGGCCCACTGGCAAAGCCTGTGGCTGGGCTTGAGCCCACGGGACAGCGACCCCGGACGTTTCCTCGAGCGCCTGCTCGACGGTTTGCAGCAGTACTTCCCGCAACTCGGCGCCCAATCCCTGGGGCTGCTGAAAATGCGCCAGCGTCACCAACCCTTTGCGTTTGAAGAATGGCTCGACGGCTTGCTCGACGAACTGACGGTGCATCTATCCACCCGCGCACCGCTATTGCTGGTACTGGATGACTACCATTTGGCCCAGGGGCCGGTGCTCGACCGTTGTCTGCAGTTTTTCCTCAACCATTTGCCTGATGGCCTGGTGGTATTGGTCACCAGTCGCCAGCGCCCGGACTGGCATCTGGCACGTCTGCGCCTGTCCCGGCACCTGCTGGAACTGCATGAGCAAGACCTGCGCCTGACCCATGCCGAGTCCCTTGCCGTACTGGATCGTCATAGCAGCTCATTGCGCGGTGAAGCTCTCGACAACCTGATCCGCCGCAGTGAGGGGTGGGTCGCCGGCCTGCGCTTCTGGTTGCTGGCCGCTTCCGAAGCGGGCAATGAAGGCGCGTTGCCGCAAAACCTGCATGGCGGCGAAGGGCTGATCCGCGATTATTTGCTGGAGGAGGTGATCGACTGCCTGCCGGCCGATGTGCAGGCCTTCTTGTTTGACACCGCCCCCATGGAACGTTTTTGCAGCGAGCTGTGCGACGCCGTACGCGAAGCCCACGACAGCGCGGAGAACCTGCGTTACCTGCAAGCCCATCAAGTGTTCCTGGTGCCACTGGATGATCAGGGCCACTGGTATCGCTACCACCATTTGTTCTCCGATTTGTTGCGGTCCCGGCGCGAAAGCAGCAACGTCTTGCCGACGGCCAGCCTGCACCTGCGCGCGTGCCGCTGGTTCAATGCCCAGGGTTTGATCGATGAAGCGGTGGAGCAGGCGTTGCGCGCCGGCCATCTGGATGTGGCCGCCAATCTGGTGCAGAACCTTTCGGAGGAGCAACTGCTGGCCGAGCAAAATGTCGGCATGTTGCTGCGCTGGAAGATGGACTTGCCGGATAGCCTGTTGATCAGCACGCCACGCCTGATCGTGCTGTATAGCTGGGCCCTGGGCCTGGCCTGCCAATTGGATGCCGCGGAGGAATTATCCGGCTACCTCAGCCGCTTTCTGCCGGCGCCTTCCGCCACCGCGCAAAAGTCGATGCTGGCCCAGTGGTTGGCGCTCAGTGGCGTTATCGCGCGCGGGCGGGGCAATCGTGAATTGACCCAGCGCTATTGCAGTGAAGCGTTGGAAAGTCTGCCGCAGCGACGCTACGGCCAGCGCTTGATGTGCCTGTCGACACTCTCCAACCTGGCCATCGTCGACGCCGATTTGTGGCGTGCCCGTGGCTTGAACCGTGAATCCCTGGAGTTGGCGCAACGTGTCGGCAACCCGCTATTTGAAGCCTTGGCCCACTATGACCGCGCACGCGTCCTACAGGCCCGGGGCGAGATTCTGCGTTCGTTGGATGAAGTGCGTCAGGGCCTGCAACGCTTGCATGGCTTGGCGCCCGAGCGGTTGTACGCAGTGCGCGCGCGGCTGTCGCTCTATGAAGGCTACCTGTTGTTGGTGCGCTACCAGCCCGATGCGGGCATTGCCCGTTTGCGCGCAGGGCTGGTGGAGGCTCGCGCCTGCCGCGATATAAGCGTGTTGATCGGGCACTGCGTGATCGCCAGCTTTGAGGGGCGGCGCAATGATTTCTCCAAGGCGTTTGCCGAACTGGCCGAGGCCGAGCGCTTGATGCATATCTGGGACGTGCCGCCGATTTACTACTTGGCGATGATCACCCTGATCAAGTGCGAACTCTGGCTGGCCCAAGGCCGCACCGACCTGGCGGATGCGTGGTTGAACCGCTTGGGGCAAACCTACAATGGTGAGCACGCCGCGGCCGCACCGGAATTTCATCCACACCTGCCGCAACATATCGGCCTGCAGCAGGCCGCGCTGGAGGCCACGCGTCATCAACCCGCTGCCGCCCTGCAACGTCTCGAAGAACTGGCGCAGCAAGCCCGGAACAGCGGACGCCAGATGATTGCGCTGATGGCCCTGACCCAGTTGGCGCAATTGCTGCTGGACGGTGGTCACGAAGCCAAGGCCCGTGTGGTTGTGGCCCAGGCCCTGGAGGCGGGCGCAGGTGGCGCGCTGCAGCCGTTCCAGCGCTTACTGGAAAACCACCCCGATTGGATGCGCGAACAGTTGGGCCAGGACGCCCATGGCTTGCTGAACCAGAGCCTGCTGGCGCTGTTGCCGGCGATTGTGGTGGTGGAGGCTGCACCCCTGCAGGAAACCCTCAGTGCACGGGAGCTGGCGGTGCTGCAACTGATCGCCGAAGGCTGCTCGAACCAGGAGATCAGCAATCGGCTGTTTATCTCGTTGCACACGGTCAAGACCCACGCGAGTCATATCAACAGCAAGCTGGGGGTGGAGCGCCGCACGCAGGCGGTGGCGCGGGCGCAGGAGTTGCGATTGATTGGTTAGCGAGTGACCGCCAGTCTGTTTTAATAGTGCAATTGTTCTGGCGATATTCGCCCGAAAGCGACATTTCGTTTGCACTAGAGGACCGCCCATGGACACCGCCAAGCCGACACTCATCCGCGAAACCTTTCCCGTCGGCCCCCTGCAATGCAACTGCACCATCATCGGCGATCCCATCAGCAAAAAAGCCATCGTGGTCGATCCGGGCGGCAACCATGAGTTGATCCTCGCGCGCCTGGATGCGCTGGGTCTCAAGGTGGTGAGCATCATCCACACCCATGCTCACCTTGATCACTTCCTGGCGTCCGGCCAATTGAAGGAGAAGACCGGTGCCACCTTGCACCTGCACAAGGAAGACCAGTTCCTGTGGGACAATCTTGAGATGCAGTGTCAGATGTTTCGCGTGCCCTACACTCCAGTGCCGGCTCCGGATCGCTGGCTGGAACATGACGAAGAGTTGGCCTGCGGTTGCGGTGTGGCGTTGCATACGCCAGGGCACACGCCGGGTTCGATGAGCTTCTGGTTTGCCGATGCCAAGTTGCTGATTGCCGGCGATACGCTGTTTCGGCGTGGCGTGGGACGTACGGACTTGTGGGGCGGGGACCAGGCGACCATCGTGCGCTCGATCAAGCAGCGCCTGTATACCCTGGATGAGGGCGCAACGGTGGTGGCAGGGCACGGGCCGGATACCCGGCTGGGGGATGAGATGCGGGAGAACCCGTTTGTACGGGCTTAGGAGGAGTGGGGCTGTTCTATAACCGATAACCGTTGTAGCAAAAACTCAGGTCGCGTTCAGCGTAGGTCTGCTACGGTTTCTATAGCAGTCTTGGTTCCGAATCTTTTGTTACTGGTCGGCGCGCGGCCACGGAATTTTTGCTGTTTGTCGCGTTCCAAACTCGGCACAGGTCCATTGCCAATGTCCTTTGCACCATAGAATGCAAAAGTAGGAGCCTCCTTCATGTTCACTTCGCGTCGTCTGCTTGTTGTCGCCACCGTCGTAGCCCTGTTGTCGGGCTGCGCTACGCCTAACCCTTACGACGGCAGCAGCCAAGGACAGGCCAGCAATGATTCCGGCGGTATGAGCAAGACCGCCAAGTACGGTGGCCTGGGTGCCCTGGCCGGTGCATTGGCCGGTGCGGCCATCGACCACAACAACCGCGGCAAGGGTGCGCTGATCGGTGCGGTGGTTGCCGGTGCCGGTGCTGCGGGCTATGGCTACTACGCCGACCAGCAAGAGAAGAAGCTGCGTGAAAGCATGGCCAATACCGGGGTCGAAGTGCAGCGCCAGGGTGACCAGATCAAGCTGATCATGCCGGGCAACATTACGTTCGCCACCAACTCGGACGCGATCTCCAGCAGCTTCTACCAGCCGCTGAACAACCTGGCCAACTCCCTCAAGCAGTTCAATCAGAACACCATCCAGATCGTCGGCTACACCGACAGCACCGGCAGCCGCCAGTTGAATATGGACCTGTCCCAGCGTCGTGCACAGAGCGTGGCCAACTACCTGACTTCCCAGGGTGTGAGTTCGGCCAACCTGAGTGTACGTGGCGCCGGTCCGGATAACCCGATTGCCAGCAACGCCGACGTCAACGGCCGTGCCCAGAACCGTCGAGTAGAGGTCAACCTTGGCCCGATCCCAGGTCAGCAATATGGCCAGCCGGGCGCCCAGCAACAAGCGCCACAACAGAACAATCAGTTCCAAGGCAACCCGTACTCGCAGTACCAGTAACACACAGGACCATAAAAAAGGGCGCCGTGCAGTCAATGCACGGCGCCCTTTTTTGTGGCTGACGGTTGGATCAGTCGATGTATTCGAACACTTTCACGATCTTCTGCACACCGGACACACCCTGCACCAGGTTGGCTGCACGGGTGGCTTCGGCCTGGGTCAGCAGGCCCATCAGGTAGACGATGCCGTTGTCGGTGACGACTTTGATACGCGAGCCAGGAATCGCGTTATCGGTCAGCATCTGTGCCTTGATCTTGGTGGTCAGCAGCGCGTCATTGCTGATGGCCAGCAGGGTGATCGGGTCCATGACCTGCAGTTCGTTGTGCACCTTCTTCACACGCTGCACCGCTGAGGCGGCCTGTTCAGCCTGGGCCTTGAGGTCGGCACGCGGAGTCTGGCCGGCCAGCAGGACCACACCGTTGAAGCTGGTGACGACGATGCGCGACGCACCGTTGCCCAAGTCGGTAGCGGCCTTGGCGATGTTGACCTCAACCTTGGTTTCGATCAGCGAGTCGTCGATCTT
Organism: Pseudomonas sp. RP-B7; assembly: GCF_059803535.1. Lineage (NCBI taxonomy): Bacteria > Pseudomonadati > Pseudomonadota > Gammaproteobacteria > Pseudomonadales > Pseudomonadaceae > Pseudomonas > Pseudomonas sp. RP-B7. The sequence goes on along the minus strand of NZ_JAPFHC010000043.1, from coordinate 35,839 downwards.
GCTGCCGAAGGTGCGGGTGCCCTTGTCATCCTGGATCGGGGTGTCACGTGTTGCAGTGATTGCCGTGCTGCAGCCGCTGATAGCGATGCACAGCGTGATGGCCAATAGGCTGAGGCGGTTAACGGTCATTCTTCACTCCCAAACAATTGGCTGTCGATCAGATCGCATAGGCAGTGGATCGCCAGCAGATGGACTTCCTGGATACGTGCGGTGACATTGGCTGGAACGCGGATCTCCACGTCCTCCGGCAACAATAGCGAAGCCATGCCGCCGCCATCGCGCCCGGTCAATGCTACGACAATCATTTCGCGATCATGTGCGGCCTGGATCGCTTGAATAATGTTTGCCGAGTTGCCGCTGGTGGAAATCGCCAGCAGCACATCGCCAGGTTGGCCCAGGGCGCGGATCTGCTTGGAGAAGATTTCGTTGTAGCTGTAGTCGTTGGCAATCGAGGTGATTGTCGACGAATCGGTGGTCAGGGCGATGGCCGGCAAGCTCGGACGCTCGCGTTCGAAGCGGTTGAGCAGTTCGGACGAGAAATGCTGGGCATCGCCGGCCGAACCGCCGTTGCCGCACGAAAGCATTTTGCCCTCGTTGAGCAACGCGTTGACCATGACCTGACTGGCTTGCTCGATGTGCGGTGCAAGTACGTCCATCGCCTGTTGCTTGGTGTCGATGCTGGCCTGGAAAAGCTGGCGAATTCGGGATTGCATGTCCATCTGTGTGACCTTAAGTAGCGCGGCTGTTTGGCACAGGAATGTGCAGCCCGCAAAGCAAAGAGCAAAAGTGTGTGGTGAAGATGTCCGGCGAATCAGCTGTCGAAGGCATCTTTGAGCCAGTTCAGATCAGCCTGACCAGACGGTGTGCGTTCAATGGCAACCACATCGAAACGGCAGGGGGCGTCGGCCCAGCGATGCTCTTTCTGCAGGAAAAACTGCGCGGCGAGTATCAGCTTCTGACGCTTGCGCCCGTCGATACTGGCGAGCGCGCCACCCCATTGTGCGTGTTTTCTGTAGCGGACTTCGACGAATACTACTGTATCGCCGTCAAGCATGACCAGATCAAGCTCACCGCGTTTACACAACCAGTTCTGCGCCAGAAGGCGCAGACCCTGCTGTTGCAAGTGTTTCAGAGCTTGCAGTTCGGCGTCCTTGCCGCTTTGTGCGCTGGACCGCTCGGGCATCAGCGCGGGGTGTCGGGCAGGCGCTGGATGTCGCCGCCAACAAACTTGGCCCATGGCATCTGGCGATCAACACGCTGGCTGGCACTGATGCCCAGGTTGCCAGAGAGACCATCAATACGAGTGTCCGGCAGTGCCTTGAGTTGGCCCAGGCGTGGCGCCAGGCGGTAGGCGTCAACGCCCATCGCGTACAGGCGGCCAAGGCTACCATTGGCTTGCGGCCACTGCGCAGCCACCTGATTGCGCAGCGGGTCGGTGCTGTTGAGCAACCAAGGGGTTTCGCAGAACATCACGTTGGTCATGTCCAGGTATTGGTTCTTGTCACCGCTGGCACTGAATACGTGGGAGGTCGCATACACCGGTACATCACCGGCGTACTGGAAGTTCAGGGTCGGCTTGATCTGCTGGGCCAACTGCGGGGTCACGGCCAGGAAGATGAACTCGATGTCCTGACGGCGCGAAGGTTGCGCTGCTACGTCAGTGCCGACCGTGTTTTGCAGGCTCTTGGCGCGGCCTTCGCTTTTGCGCAGTTGGAACAGGTCGGCGATTTGCTGGGCCAGGGCGACCGGCTGGTCGACGTATTCCACGCCGACAACGGTACCGCCGTTGGCTTCCCAATCCTGGCGGAAGGCCTTGTAGACACGCTCACCCCATTCACCACGCGGCACCATGGCGGCCGCACGATGCAAACCGTCGGCGCGGGCACGACGCGAGACTTCACGGGCTTCATCTTCAGCGGCCAGGCCGAACTGGAACAGTTGCGCCGGGTTCTGGTCGGCCTCGCTGTAGTTCAGTGCCAGGGTGGTGATCGGCAGTTGCGGGCGTGCGCTCAGCTGTTTGACCAGCGGTTTTTCCAGCGGGCCGACCACCAGTTGCACGCCGGCAGCCTGGGCCTTGGCGTAGAAGTCGTCGATGGAGGTCAGGCGCGAGCTGTCAAAGAACTCGATGACCGGCGGCTTCTGCCCGGCCTGCTGAGCCTGGTAGTGCGCCGCCATGAAACCTTCACGCAGCGCTTTGCCGACGGAGGCCAGCGGGCCTTCCTGCGGCAGCAACAGGGCGATCTTGTTCAGGGGCTGGCTGGCCAGTTCCTTGAGCTTGGTCAGTGGCAACGGCAGTTGTACGGCTGCCGGGTGGCTTGGGTTCTGCGCGCGCCAGGTGTCGATGGCGGCTTGTTGTTGCTCCAGGGTGCCGGCACCTTTGACCGCTTGGGCCAGGGTGATCCAGCCGTCGAGCGTTGGGTTGCCGCTGGCTTGCAGTTGGTCGGCAGGCACTGCAGCAATCAAGGTCCAGATGGCTTCGTGGTTGTTTTTGGCTGCATCACCGCTGAGCAGTGGGGCCATGGCCACGCGTTCGCGGGCGGCGGCCAGCGTCTGGCCATCGGCTTCATAGGCGCGGGCGTGCACGCTGCCGGTGCGCAGCTGTTGTTCGGGCGGCAGGTCCTTCAGGTTTTGCAGGCTTGGGTGGCTCAGGGCGGTCAACGCCGCCTTGGGCTGGTTGCGCGCCATGGCCAGTTCGGCAGCCAGGGTGCTGGCAAATACTTGCGCGGCTGGTTTCAGGACGTCCAGGGGCACCTGCGCAAGAATCTGCGACGAGCGGCCTGGATTGTTTTGGTGGTAAGCCATGTCTGCCGCACTCAGGCGCAGCAAAGCGGCCTTTTCTGGCGTCTTGGCGGAGGTGGCCTGTTCGAGCAGTTGCTCGATACTGGCGTCCGGGGTCCGTGGGAGGTCGCCAAGGCTGGACGAGGGCGAGCTGGCGCAAGCGGCCAACAGGGCAGCGAGGCAGAGGGCGGAGAGCAGCCGCAGGCAAGCGATCATGTAAGTGTTCCTGATACCGATCAAATTAGCGTGGAATTGTACCCAAGCACTGGCCCAGGCGCGATGTTACTGGCGTGAAACCGTCGAATTAGGTCGTGCAAATGTTGCTGGTGGCCATCATTGGCTGAAAAGGCATCGGCCGTGATGGCATATTTTCAAGGCGTCTACGCGTTACAATGCGGCTTTTGCCAACCATCGAGGTGTGCGTTTTGACTGCTCCAGGTCCTTTGAATTCCACTGCTGGCTCGCTTTTTGTGGTGGCGACGCCCATTGGCAACCTGGACGACATCAGCGCTCGGGCGCTGAAAGTGTTGCGCGAGGTTAAATTGATCGCGGCGGAAGATACGCGGCACTCCCAGCGCTTGATGCAGCATTTTGGTATCAGCACGCCATTAGCGGCCTGTCACGAACACAACGAGCGGGAAGAAGGCAGCCGCTTTATCGTGCGCTTGCTGGCCGGTGATGACGTGGCGCTGATCTCCGACGCGGGCACGCCGCTGATTTCCGACCCTGGCTACCATCTGGTGCGTCAGGCAAGGGCCGCTGGTATCAATGTAGTGCCTGTTCCGGGGGCTTGCGCACTGATTGCAGCATTGTCGGCTGCAGGCCTGCCGTCGGACCGCTTTATTTTTGAAGGTTTCCTGCCGGCCAAGGCCGTGGGGCGGCGTGCGCGCCTGCAAGCGTTGAAGGAAGAGCCGCGTACGCTGATCTTCTATGAGGCCCCTCACCGCATTCTTGAATGTTTGCAGGATATGGAATTGGTGTTCGGTGGCGAGCGCCTGGCACTGCTGGCCCGCGAGCTGACCAAGACCTTCGAAACCCTCAAGGGCCTGCCGCTGGAAGAGCTGCGCGCATTTGTCGAAGGCGACAGCAACCAGCAGCGCGGCGAGTGTGTGGTGCTCGTGGCGGGCTGGACGGCGCCGGAGAGTGAAGATGCGGTAAACAGCGAGGCCATGCGCATTCTCGACCTACTGCTCAAGGAAATGCCCCTCAAGCGTGCGGCAGCGTTGGCGGCGGAAATTACCGGCGTGCGCAAGAATGTGTTGTATCAAGTTGCGCTGGATAAACAGAAAGCCGAATAGTTCCGGGGCCAAAGCTGTATTCCGTCTGAACGTGATGGCAATTCTGAACTTTTATTACTTGTCCTAAGTCCGCCGTGCCGTTAACCTGCGCGGCGGAGAGTCGATTGGACAGTCGCTGCCCTCTATGGAAATTAGGGGGGGGAGGAAAGTCCGGGCTCCATAGGGCGAAGTGCCAGGTAATGCCTGGGAGGCGTGAGCCTACGGAAAGTGCCACAGAAAATAACCGCCTAAGCGCTTCGGTGCCGGTAAGGGTGAAAAGGTGCGGTAAGAGCGCACCGCACGACTGGCAACAGTTCGTGGCTAGGTAAACCCCACTTGGAGCAAGACCAAATAGGGTCCCAAGGCGTGGCCCGCGCTGGGACCGGGTAGGTTGCTAAAGATGTCCAGTGATGGCCATCGTAGACGAATGACTGTTCAAGACAGAACCCGGCTTACAGATCGACTCTCCACCTTTTTCCTTCTGTCCGAATCTCGTGCAGAAAACCGGTAGTAACGCAAGAATCCCTCCCTGCCGAATCATTGGCAGATGCATCTTCGTAATACCAAAAAAATCTTACTCTTAATAAATCACTTTAACTTTGAGCGATAGCTCTTTGAGCTGTTTGTGCTTGCTGGGTCAAAAACTTCGCCAAACTCTCGTTTCTCCTCCTTTTACGCTCCTAAATCTCCGTTCTGTAAGGCTTTTCCTTGAATCCGCGCCTTGACGGTGTGGTGGGCGCATTCCTATAGTGTGCGCAAGTGGCGGAAAGTGGCACAAAGTGGGTTTTTTGAACGTAAAACGCTAAAATTTGGAGAAACGCATCTGTGTTTCGCGGAGCTAACGCTATCAGTCTCGATGCAAAAGGCCGTCTCGCCATGCCGAGCCGGTATCGTGACGAGCTCATTTCGCGAAGTTCTGGACAGTTGATCATCACGATCGATGCCGTTGACCCTTGTTTATGTGTTTACCCCCTCGATGAGTGGGAGTTGATTGAAACCAAATTGCGCGCTCTTCCTTCATTGCGTGAAGAAAACCGTCGCCTGCAGCGTTTGCTGATTGGTAATGCCGTCGACCTCGAGCTCGACGGCAGTGGTCGCTTCCTGGTACCGCCGCGTTTGCGCGAGTACGCCAAGCTGGATAAGCGCGCAATGCTGGTCGGCCAACTGAACAAGTTCCAATTGTGGGACGAAGATGCCTGGGATGCTGTTTCTGCAGCTGACCTGGCTGCTATTCAACAACCGGGCGCCATGCCTGATGAACTGCGTGATTTGATCTTGTGACTATTGATAGCGGCTTTAACCACATCACCGTATTGCTTGACGAAGCCGTTGAGGCTCTCGCTGTGCGCGCGGATGGTTGCTATCTGGATGGCACGTTCGGCAGGGGCGGGCATAGCCGCTTGATACTCAGCCAGCTTGGGTCCGACGGAAAGCTCCTCGGATTCGACAAGGACCCCCAAGCGATTGCCACCGGGCAAGCGCTAGCGGCCGAAGACGGCCGCTTTGTCGTTGTGCAGCGCAGCTTTGCCGAGCTGGGTGCCGAAGTCGCCGAGCGCGGCATGGCGGGCAAAGTGGCCGGGGTTTTGCTCGACCTGGGCGTGTCCTCGCCACAGCTCGATGATCCCGAGCGTGGCTTCAGCTTCATGAACGACGGCCCGCTCGACATGCGCATGGACCCTACCCGGGGCATCAGTGCGGCCGAGTTCATCGCCACCGCTTCCCACGAAGAAATCACCCGTGTATTCAAGGAATACGGCGAAGAGCGCTTCGCCGGCCGCATGGCCCGTGCCGTGGTCGAGCGCCGCGAAATCCAGCCGTTCGAGCGCACCGCCGACCTGGCTGAAGTGCTGAAAGTCGCCAACCCGGCGTGGGAGAAGGGCAAGAACCCGGCCACCCGTGCGTTCCAGGGCCTGCGCATTCACGTCAACAACGAATTGGGCGATCTGGAAGCGGGCCTCGAAGCCGCGCTGGATGCCTTGGAAGTGGGCGGTCGCCTGGTGGTGATCAGCTTCCACTCCCTGGAAGACCGCATCGTCAAATTGTTCATGCGCCGTCTGGTCAAGGGTGAGTCCGACAACCTGCCGCGCAACCTGCCGGTACGTTTCGAAGCCTTCGTGCCGAAAATCAAGATCCATGGCAAAGCGCAATTCGCTTCCGAAGCCGAACTGAAGGCCAACCCACGTTCGCGCAGCGCCGTCATGCGTGTCGCGGAGAAGCTGCGTTGAGCAAGCTTTTCGCCAAGCCCCTCCCGGGCGGCAGCTTCTTCATGATGCTGTTGTACGTCGGCGTGCTGGTGTCCGCGATTGCGGTGTCCTACAGTGCCCACTTCAACCGTCAATTGCTCAACACCCTGTACGGGGAGTTGAGTGTGCGTGACAAGGCGCAGGCCGAGTGGGGGCGACTGATCCTGGAGCAAAGCACCTGGACGGCCCACAGCCGTATCGAAGTGCTGGCCACTGAACAGCTGAAAATGCACATCCCCGGCGCGGCCGAAGTCCGCATGGTGGCGCCATGATGAAGCTCGAAGGCGCACTCTACCCCTGGCGCTTCCGCCTGATGCTCGGCTTGCTGGCATTGATGGTGGGCGCGATCGCCTGGCGGATCATCGACCTGCAAGTGATCGATCGTGACTTCCTGATCGGCCAGGGCGATGCCCGCAGCCTGCGGCATATCCCGATCCCTGCGCACCGCGGCCTGATCACTGACCGTAACGGCGAGCCCCTGGCCGTCAGTACGCCGGTGACCACCCTGTGGGCCAACGCCAAGGAACTGCAAACCGCCAAGGAAAAGTGGCCGCAGCTTGCCGCCGCCTTGGGCCAGGACCCGAAGGCCCTCTCCGAGCGCCTCGAAGCCCAGGCCAACAAAGAGTTCATCTACCTTGTTCGCGGCCTGACCCCCGAACAAGGCCAGCAAGTGCTCGACCTCAAGGTTCCCGGTGTCTACGGCATCGAGGAGTTCCGGCGTTTTTACCCGGCCGGTGAAACCACCGCCCACATGGTTGGCTTTACCGACATCGATGACCACGGCCGCGAAGGCGTGGAGTTGGCCTACGATGAATGGCTGGCCGGGGTTCCCGGCAAACGACAAGTCATCAAGGATCGGCGCGGCAGACTGATCAAGGATGTCCAGGTCACCAAAAACGCCAAGGCCGGTAAGCCCTTGGCGTTGTCGATTGACCTGCGTCTGCAGTATCTGGCCAACCGCGAGCTGCGTAACGCGATCATCGAGAACGGCGCCAAGGCCGGCAGCCTGGTGATCATGGACGTGAAGACCGGCGAGATCCTCGCCATGGTCAACCAGCCGACCTACAACCCGAACAACCGTCGCAACCTGCAACCGGCGATGATGCGCAACCGCGCCATGATCGACGTGTTCGAGCCGGGTTCGACCATGAAAGCCATCTCCATGAGTGCCGCCCTCGAAACCGGACGCTGGAAGCCCAGCGACAAGGTCGAGGTCTATCCGGGCACCTTGCAGTTGGGCAAATACACCATCCGTGACGTGTCCCGTACCGAAGGCCCGGTGCTGGATCTGACAGGTATCCTGATCAACTCCAGTAACGTGGGCATGAGTAAGGTCGCCTTCGATATTGGCGGCGAAACCATCTACCACCTGGCGCAGAAGATCGGCCTGGGTCAACCCACCGGCCTCGACTTCCCGGGCGAGCGCGTAGGCAACCTGCCGAACTATCGCGACTGGAAGAAAGCCGAGACAGCAACGCTCTCCTACGGCTACGGCCTGTCGGTGACCGCGATCCAGCTGGCCCACGCCTTCTCGGTATTGGCCAACAATGGTCGCATGGTTCCACTGAGCCTGATCCACGTCGACGAAGCGCCGAAAGCCACCCAGGTTATCCCGGAAAACGTCGCCAAGACCATGCAGGGCATGCTGCAACAAGTGATCGAAGCACCGCGCGGCGTATTCCGTGCCCAGGTGCCGGCGTACCACGTGGGCGGCAAGTCCGGTACTGCGCGTAAAACCTCGGTGGGCACCAAGGGCTACGCCGAGAACTCCTACCGTTCGCTGTTCGCCGGCTTCGGCCCGATGAGCGATCCACGCTACGCCATCGTCGTAGTGATCGACGAACCGAGTAAAGCCGGCTACTTCGGTGGCCTGGTATCGGCGCCGGTGTTCAGCAAAGTGATGTCCGGCACCCTGCGCCTGATGAACATCACCCCGGACAACCTGCCGCCGACCCAACAAGCGAACGCCGGACCACCGGCCGCTGCTGTAAAAGCCAATGGAGGGCGCGGCTGATGTCTCTTAGCCTGAACAAGATTTTTGCCCACGCCGGTCGTGATCTGCTGATCCGCGAGTTGAGCCTGGACAGCCGCAATGTGCGCGCCGGGGACCTGTTCCTGGCGGTGCCGGGCGGCAAGTTCGATGGTCGCGAGCACATCGCCGATGCCTTGCAGCGCGGTGCGGCGGCCGTGGCCTATGAAGTGGAAGGCGCCACTGTGCTGCCGATCACCGACGTGCCGTTGATTCCGGTCAAGGGCCTGGCCAAGCAGCTGTCGGACATCGCCGGGCGCTTCTATGGCGAGCCGAGCCGTCACCTCAACCTGGTGGGCGTCACCGGCACCAACGGCAAGACCAGCGTGACCCAGCTTGTGGCCCAGGCGCTTGACCTGCTCGGCCAGCACTGTGGCATCGTCGGCACCCTCGGCACCGGTTTTTATGGTGCGCTGCAAAGCGGCCTCCATACCACGCCGAACCCGATTGCCGTACAAGCGACCTTGGCCGACTTGAAAAAGGCCGGCGCCAAGGCCGTTGCCATGGAGGTCTCGTCCCACGGCCTGGACCAGGGCCGCGTGACCGCGCTGGCATTTGACGTGGCGGTGATGACCAACCTGTCCCGTGATCACCTCGATTACCACGGCACCATGGAGGCATACGCCGCCGCCAAGGCCAAGCTGTTTGCCTGGAATGAATTGAAGTGCCGGGTGGTGAACCTGGACGACGCGTTCGGTCGCCAACTGGCAGCAGAGGACCGCGAGTCTCGGCTGATCAGCTACAGCCTGGAAGATTCCAGCGCGTACCTGTATTGCCGTGAAGCCCAATTCAATGACGAAGGCGTGCGCGCCACTTTGGTCACGCCCCAGGGCGAGCATCATTTGCGCAGCACCTTGCTCGGTCGTTTCAACCTGAGCAACGTCCTCGCCGCCGTCGGTGCTTTGCTCGGCCTGGACTACGCCCTGGATGAAATCCTGCGGGTGCTGCCCAAGCTGGAAGGCCCGGCCGGTCGCATGCAGCGTTTGGGTGGCGGTTCGCAGCCGCTGGTGGTGGTTGATTACGCCCACACTCCGGATGCCCTGGAAAAAGTCCTGGTAGCCCTGCGTCCTCACGCCAAGGGCAAGTTGCTGTGCCTGTTCGGCTGCGGTGGCGATCGTGATCGCGGCAAACGTCCATTGATGGCCGAGATCGTCGAACGTCTGGCCGATGGCGTGCTTGTCACTGACGACAACCCACGCAGCGAAGATCCGAGCCAGATTTTCGATGACATCCGCGTCGGTTTCAAAGACGCGTCCAAGGTCACCTTCGTTGCCGGCCGCGGCGCCGCCATCGCCCAATTGATCGCCGGCGCCAGCGCTGACGACGTGGTGGTGCTGGCCGGTAAAGGTCACGAGGACTACCAGGAAATCAACGGCGAACGCCATGCCTTCTCCGATCTGGTCGAGGCCGATCACGCCTTGACCGCCTGGGAGGTTGCCCATGCTTGAAGCGATGAAATTCAGCGAACTGACCCAGGCCCTGTCGGCCCGTATGCTGTCGGGCGATTGCAGCTTCAACGGTGTCAGCATCGACAGTCGTAACATCAAGCCGGGACAGCTGTTTGTCGCCTTGGCCGGCCCGCGTTTCGATGGTCACGACTACCTGAATGATGTCGCCGCCAAAGGCGCGGTGGGGGCCTTGGTGCAGCGCGAAGTGGCGGATTCCACCTTGCCGCAATTGCTGGTCGCCGATACCCGTCTGGCCCTCGGCCAGTTGGGTGCGCTGAACCGTGCCGCCTTCAACAAACCCGTTGCAGCCATCACCGGCTCCAGCGGCAAGACCACGGTCAAGGAACTGCTCGCCGGTGTCCTGCGCACACGCGGGCCGGTGCTCGCCACCCGTGGCAACCTGAACAATGATTTCGGCGCTCCGCTGACCCTGCTCGAACTGGCTCCGGAACACACGGCGGCGGTGATTGAGCTGGGCGCGTCGCGCATCGGTGAAATCGCCTACACCGTGGCGCTGACCAAGCCCCACGTGGCGATCATCAACAACGCCGGCACCGCTCACGTCGGTGAGTTCGGCGGCCCGGAAAAAATCGTCGAAGCCAAGGGCGAAATCCTTGAAGGCCTCGATGCTGCGGGCACTGCGGTATTGAATCTGGACGACAAGGCCTTCGAGACCTGGCGTGTACGCGCCGCCGGTCGCAAGGTCCTGACGTTTGCCGTGCACAACGCAGCGGCAGACTTCCACGCTTCCAACATCTGCGTCGACGCCCGTGGCTGCCCGTCCTTCACCTTGCACACGCCACAAGGCAGCGAGCAGGTGCAGTTGAATCTGCTGGGCAACCACAACGTCGCCAACGCCTTGGCCGCCGCTGCTGCCGCCCACGCCCTGGGTGTGTCGCTGTTCGGGATCGTCACCGGCCTGGGCGCGGTGCAGCCGGTCAAGGGCCGCACCGTGGCGCAGTTGGCCACCAACGGCATGCGCGTGATCGATGACACCTACAACGCCAACCCGTCCTCCATCAACGCCGCTGTCGACCTGCTGAAGGGCTTTGCCGGGCGCAAGGTCCTGGTGCTCGGCGACATTGGCGAGCTGGGCGATTGGGCTGAACAAGGCCACCGCGAAGTCGGTGCCTATGCCGCTGGCAAAGTCGATGCGCTGTACGCCGTGGGGACGAACATGGCCCACGCCGTGGCCGCCTTTGGCCCCGGTGCGCGGCACTTCGCGACCCAGGCCGAGCTGATCCAGGCGCTGGCTACGGCTGAACAAGACAAACAAACCACTATTTTGATCAAGGGATCGCGCAGCGCGGTGATGGAAAACGTCGTCGCGGCCTTGTGTGGCTCAAGTACGGAGAAACATTAATGCTGCTGCTGCTGGCTGAGTATCTGCAACAGTTCCACAAAGGCTTCGCGGTCTTCCAGTACCTGACCCTGCGCGGGATTCTGGGTGTGCTGACCGCGCTGTCTCTGTCGCTGTTCCTGGGGCCGTGGATGATCCGCACCCTGCAGAACCTGCAAATTGGTCAATCGGTTCGTAATGACGGCCCGCAGTCGCACCTGTCCAAGTCCGGCACCCCGACCATGGGCGGTGCGCTGATCCTGTCGTCCATCGGCATCAGCACCTTGCTCTGGGCTGACCTGCACAACCGCTACGTGTGGACGGTGTTGCTGGTGACCCTGTTGTTCGGCGCCATTGGCTGGGTCGATGACTACCGCAAAGTGATCGAGAAAAACTCCAAGGGGCTGCCAAGCCGCTGGAAGTATTTCTGGCAGTCGGTGTTCGGCCTGGGCGCAGCGATCTTCCTGTTCATGACCGCGCCAAGTGCGGTGGAAACCACCCTGATCATCCCGATGCTCAAGGACGCCAGCATTCCACTGGGCGTTGGCTTCGTGGTGCTGACCTATTTCGTGATCGTCGGCTCCAGCAACGCGGTGAACCTCACCGATGGCCTCGACGGCCTGGCGATCATGCCGACGGTGATGGTGGGCGGCGCGCTTGGCATCTTCTGCTACCTGTCGGGTAACGTGAAATTCGCTGAATACCTGTTGATCCCGTATGTACCGGGCGCGGGCGAGCTGATCGTGTTCTGCGGCGCGCTGATCGGTGCCGGCCTGGGCTTCCTGTGGTTCAACACCTACCCCGCACAGGTCTTCATGGGCGACGTCGGCGCACTGGCGTTGGGCGCGGCCCTGGGCACCATCGCGGTGATCGTGCGCCAGGAAATCGTCCTGTTCATCATGGGCGGTGTGTTCGTGATGGAAACCCTGTCGGTGGTCATCCAGGTGGCGTCCTTCAAATTGACCGGGCGTCGCGTGTTCCGCATGGCGCCGATCCACCACCACTTTGAACTCAAGGGCTGGCCCGAGCCGCGCGTGATCGTCCGTTTCTGGATCATCACCGTGATTCTCGTGTTGGTCGGCCTTGCCACCCTGAAACTGAGGTAGAAACGAGTGTCCCTGATCGCTTCAGACCACTTCCGCATCGTTGTCGGCCTCGGCAAGAGCGGCATGTCCCTGGTTCGCTTCCTGGCGAACCGGGGCACGTCGTTTGCCGTGGCCGATACGCGGGAAAATCCACCGGAGCTGGTCACGCTGCGCCGTGACTACCCGCACGTGGAAGTGCGTTGTGGCGAGCTGGATGTCGAGTTTCTGTGCCGTGCCGACGAGCTCTACGTGAGCCCCGGCCTGGCCCTGGCGACACCCGCCCTGCAAGCCGCTGCGGCCCGCGGCGTGAAGCTGTCCGGTGACATCGACCTGTTCGCGCGTAACGCGAAGGCACCGATAGTGGCCATCAGCGGTTCCAATGCGAAAAGCACCGTGACCACCCTGGTCGGCGAGATGGCGGCTGCGGCCGGCAAGCGCGTGGCAGTGGGCGGCAACCTCGGTGTGCCGGCGCTGGACCTGCTCAGCGACGACGTCGAGCTGTACGTGATGGAGCTGTCGAGCTTCCAGCTGGAAACCACCCACGACCTCGGCGCCGAAGTGGCGACCGTGTTGAACGTGAGTGAAGACCATATGGACCGCTACAGCGGCCTGCCGGCGTATCACCTGGCCAAGCACCGGATCTTCCGTGGCGCCAAGCAATTTGTGGTCAACCGCCAGGACGCCCTGAGCCGTCCGCTGATGGGCGAGGGCATGCCTTGCTGGACATTCGGCCTGGGCAAACCCGATTTCAAAGCCTTCGGCATTCGTGAAGAGAACGGCGAGAAATACCTGGCCTTCGAATTCCAGAACCTGATGCCGGTGCGCGAGCTGAAAATCCGTGGCGCCCATAACCAATCCAATGCCCTTGCGGCGTTGGCGCTGGGGCATGCGGTGGGCCTTCCGTTCGACGCCATGTTGTCGGCCCTGCGCAGCTTCGGCGGGCTTGAGCATCGCTGCCAATGGGTACGCGAGCTCAATGGCGTCAACTATTACAACGACTCCAAAGCCACCAATGTCGGTGCGGCCCTGGCTGCCATCGAAGGCCTGGGTGCCGATATCGACGGCAAGCTGGTGCTGATTGCCGGTGGCGACGGCAAGGGCGCCGACTTCAAGGACCTCAAGGGCCCGGCCGCTGCACATTGCCGCGCCGTAGTGCTGATGGGCCGCGATTCCGACCTGATCGCTGCCGCCCTCGGCGACGCGGTGCCGCAAGTGCGCGCCACGTCCCTGGATGACGCCATTGCCCAGTGCAAGGCCCTGGCCCAACCGGGCGATGCGGTGCTGCTGTCGCCGGCGTGTGCCAGCTTCGACATGTTCAAGAACTATGAAGAGCGCGGCCAGCTGTTCGCCCGCGCCGTGGAGGCTTTGGTATGAGCCTCGGTCTGAGAAACATCATCAAGCCGTACCCGTCGCCGATCATCACCGGGCGCGGTATCGACCTTGATTTCCCGATGCTCGCCGGTTGCCTCGCACTGCTGGGCCTGGGCCTGGTGATGATTACCTCGGCATCGTCCGAAGTGGCCGCCGTGCAGTCGGGTAACACCCTGTACATGATGATCCGTCACCTGGTGTACCTGCTGCTCGGCCTCGGCGCCTGCATCGTCACCATGATGATTCCCATCGCCACCTGGCAGCGCCTGGGTTGGCTGATGCTGATCGGCGCGTTTGGCTTGCTGATCATGGTGATCCTGCCCGGCATCGGCCGCGAGGTGAACGGTTCGATGCGCTGGATCGGCTTCGGTGCGTTCAACGTGCAGCCCTCGGAAATCGCCAAGGTGTTCGTGGTGATCTACCTGGCCGGCTACCTGGTGCGTCGCCAGAAAGAAGTGCGCGAAAGCTGGATGGGCTTCTTCAAGCCGTTCATCGTGCTGCTGCCCATGGCCGGCCTGTTGCTGATGGAGCCCGACTTCGGTGCCACCGTCGTGATGATGGGGGCAGCGGCGGCAATGCTGTTCCTTGGCGGTGTTGGCCTGTTCCGCTTCACCTTGATGGTGGTGCTGGCCGTCGCGGCTGTGACCGTCCTGGTGCAGGCGCAACCCTACCGGATGGCCCGTCTGATTACCTTTACCGACCCGTGGTCCGACCAGTTCGGTTCCGGCTACCAGTTGACCCAGGCGCTGATCGCCTTTGGTCGCGGCGAGTGGCTGGGCGTGGGCCTGGGCAACAGCGTGCAGAAGCAATTCTACCTGCCGGAAGCCCACACCGACTTCGTGTTCTCGGTACTCGCCGAAGAACTCGGCGTAGTGGGCTCGCTGTGCACCGTCGCACTGTTCGTGTTCGTGTGTGTGCGCGGCATGTACATCGGTTTGTGGGCCGAGAAGGCCAAACAGTATTTCGCCGCGTATGTGGCGTACGGCTTGTCGTTCCTGTGGATCGGCCAGTTCCTGATCAACATTGGCGTGAACGTCGGCCTGCTGCCGACCAAGGGCCTGACCTTGCCGTTCCTCAGCTACGGCGGCAGTTCGTTGGTGATTTGCTGCGCTTGCCTGGGCCTGTTGCTGCGCATCGAGTGGGAGAGTCGAACCCACCTGGGCAGCGAAGAGATGGAATTCAGCGAAAGCGACTTTGCCGAGGAGCCGACCCATGGGCGCTAACGTGCTGATCATGGCGGGCGGCACCGGGGGCCATGTGTTCCCGGCCCTGGCCTGTGCGCGGGAATTCCAGAACCGTGGCTACACCGTGCACTGGCTGGGTACACCGCGCGGTATCGAAAACGAATTGGTGCCGAATGCCGGCTTGCCGCTGCACCTGATTAACGTCACCGGCCTGCGTGGCAAGAGCAAGTTGTCCCTGCTCAAGGCGCCGTTCGTGTTGCTCAAGGCGGTGTGGCAGGCGCGCAAGGTGATCCGCGAAGTGCAGCCGGTGTGCGTACTCGGCTTCGGGGGTTACGTGACCGGCCCAGGAGGCGTTGCCGCCAAACTCGCCGGTGTGCCGGTGATCGTGCACGAGCAGAACGCCGTCGCCGGTACGGCCAACCGCCTGTTGGTGCCGTTGGCTGCGCGGGTGTGCGAGGCCTTCCCGAAAACCTTCGGTGCATCGGACAAGCTGCGCACTACCGGTAACCCGGTACGCACCGAGCTGTTTATGGACATCGCCCGTGACGCGTTGGTGGGGCGCAAGGCGCGCCTGCTGATCATGGGCGGAAGCCTGGGCTCCGAGCCTTTGAACAAACTGCTGCCGGAAGCACTGGCGCAACTCCCTGTGGAATTGCGTCCAGAGGTCTTTCATCAGGCTGGCAAGAACCATGGTGAAGTCACTGCTGCGCGTTATCGCGAAGCCGGTGTAGAGGCGAACGTACAGCCTTTCATCAAAGACATGGCCCAAGCCTATGGCTGGGCCGACCTGGTGGTCTGCCGCTCCGGTGCGCTGACCGTCAGTGAACTGGCCGCCGCCGGTCTGCCGTCCTTGCTGGTGCCTTTGCCCCATGCGATCGACGATCACCAGACCCGCAACGCCGAATATTTGGCCGGGGAGGGCGCTGCCTTCCTGCTGCCGCAAAGAACGACTGGCGCCGCCGATTTGGCCGCACGCCTGACCGAGGTTTTGATGCAACCGGAACGACTCAACAGCATGGCCAGCACCGCAAGCCGCCTGGCCAAACCTGACGCAACCCGCACCGTGGTCGATATCTGCCTGGAGGTGGCCCATGGTTGAGCATCAGAAAGCCATGCCACAACCCGAGATGCGCCGCATCCGTCGCATCCACTTCGTCGGTATCGGCGGCGTGGGCATGTGCGGCATTGCCGAAGTGTTGCTGAACCTGGGCTACCAGGTGTCCGGCTCGGACTTGAAAGAGTCGCCGGTCACCGAGCGCCTGAAAAGCTTCGGCGCGCAGATCTTTATCGGCCACCGTGCCGAGAACGCCGCCGACGCCGATGTGCTGGTGGTATCCAGCGCCGTGAACACCTCCAACCCGGAAGTGGCCACTGCCCTTGAGCGCCGTATTCCTGTGGTGCCACGTGCCGAGATGCTGGCCGAGCTGATGCGCTACCGCCACGGCATTGCCGTCGCCGGTACCCATGGCAAAACCACCACCACCAGCCTGATCGCCTCGGTGTTCGCCGCCGGTGGCCTGGACCCGACCTTCGTGATCGGTGGCCGCCTGAATGCAGCCGGTACCAATGCACAACTGGGCACCAGCCGTTACCTGATCGCCGAAGCTGATGAAAGCGATGCAAGCTTCTTGCACCTGCAACCGCTGGTGGCCGTGGTCACCAACATCGACGCCGACCACATGGCGACCTACGACGGTGACTTCAACAAGTTGAAGAAAACCTTCGTCGAGTTCCTGCACAACCTGCCGTTCTACGGTTTGGCGGTGGTGTGCCTGGATGATCCGGTGGTGCGTGAGATCCTGCCGCAGGTCAAGCGTCCGACCGTGACCTACGGCTTCAGCGAAGACGCCGACGTGCGTGCGATCAATGTGCGCCAGGAAGGCATGCAAACCTTCTTCACCGTGTTGCGTCCGGATCGCGAGCCGTTGGACGTGTCGGTGAACATGCCCGGCAACCACAACGTATTGAACTCCTTGGCGACCATCTGCATCGCCAGTGACGAGGGCGTCAGCGATGACGCCATCGTCGCCGGCCTGTCGGGTTTTGCCGGCGTGGGCCGTCGCTTCCAGGTCTACGGCCAACTGCCGGTAGAGGGTGGCGACGTAATGCTGGTGGACGACTACGGCCACCACCCGACCGAAGTCGCAGCCGTGATCAAGGCCGTACGCGGTGGCTGGCCCGAGCGCCGCCTGGTGATGGTGTACCAGCCGCACCGTTACAGCCGTACCCGCGACCTCTACGACGATTTCGTCAATGTATTGGCCGATGCCAACGTACTGTTGCTGATGGAGGTGTACCCGGCCGGTGAAGAACCGATCCCGGGCGCGGACAGCCGCAAGCTGTGCAACAGCATCCGCCAGCGTGGCCAGTTGGACCCGATCTACATCGAGCGTGGTGTGGACCTGGCGCCAATCGTCAAGCCGTTGCTGCGTGCTGGCGACATTTTGCTCTGCCAAGGCGCCGGTGACATTGGTGGCCTTGCCCCGAAACTGCTGGCGAGCCCGCTGTTTGCCGTTGCACAGGGGAAGTCGAAATGACCACGAATTACGACGCCCTGTTTTCCACAATCGCCCCGGCCGACTTCGGTCGCGTCGCGGTATTGTTCGGCGGCAAAAGCGCTGAGCGCGAAGTGTCGCTCAAGTCCGGCAACGCCGTGCTCGAAGCCCTGCAAAGCGCTGGCGTGAACGCGTTCGGCATCGACGTGGGCGACGACTTCTTCGCCCGCTTGCAGGCCGAGAAG
The DNA here is from genome assembly GCF_059803535.1 of Pseudomonas sp. RP-B7. NCBI lineage: Bacteria > Pseudomonadati > Pseudomonadota > Gammaproteobacteria > Pseudomonadales > Pseudomonadaceae > Pseudomonas > Pseudomonas sp. RP-B7. The sequence continues at coordinate 18,345 of NZ_JAPFHC010000043.1, read as the reverse complement.
ATCGACCGCGCCTTCATCATCCTCCACGGTCGTGGCGGTGAAGACGGCAGCATGCAGGGCCTGCTGGAGTGTGCCGGCATCCCTTACACCGGCAGTGGCATCCTTGCGTCCGCGCTGGCCATGGACAAGTTGCGCACCAAGCAGGTGTGGCACAGCCTGGGGATTCCCACCCCGCGTCACAGCGTTCTGTGCAGCGAAGACGATTGTATTTCTGCAGCCAAGGAACTGGGCCTGCCTTTGATCGTCAAACCTGCCCATGAAGGCTCCAGTATCGGCATGGCCAAAGTGAACTCGGCCGCCGAATTGATCGACGCATGGAAAGCGGCAAGTACCTACGATTCGCAAGTGTTGGTGGAACAGTGGATCCAGGGTCCCGAGTACACCATCGCCACCCTGCGTGGTCAGGTATTGCCGCCTATCGCATTGGGCACGCCCCACACTTTTTACGACTACGACGCCAAGTATGTGGCCTCCGATACCCAGTACCGGATCCCGTGTGGCCTCGACGCAGCCAAGGAACAGGAATTGATGGACCTCACGGCGAAAGCCTGTGAGGCGTTGGGTATCGCCGGTTGGGCGCGGGCAGACGTGATGCAGGATGACCAAGGGAATTTCTGGTTCCTTGAAGTCAACACCGCACCCGGCATGACCGACCACAGCCTGGTGCCAATGGCCGCTCGCGCAGCGGGCCTGGATTTCCAGCAGTTGGTGCTGGCGATCCTGGCCGCCAGCGTTGAGCCCCGAGGCTAAGACATGAAAGGCGCATCGCTTCGTCATCAGCCCCCACAAGCACCGAGCCGCAAGCCGGTGCCACGGGGTGCCAGCCGGATGGTGGCCAAAGAGCCGATGTCGGCGCGCCTGCCGAAAGCCAATTTTGGTTTCCTCAAGGCGCTGTACTGGCCGGTGTTGCTGGTGGTGCTGGGCTTCGGAACCTACGAAGGCGCGCAGCGTCTGTTGCCGTATGCCGACCGCCCGATCACCAAGATCAGCGTGCAGGGCGACTTGAGCTACATCAGCCAGCAAGCGGTGCAGCAGCGCATCGGCCCGTACCTGGCGGCGAGCTTCTTCACCATCGACCTGGCGGGGATGCGTGGGGAGCTGGAGCAGATGCCGTGGATCGCCCACGCCGAAGTCCGCCGCGTGTGGCCGGACCAGGTAACGATCCGCCTGGAAGAACAACTGCCCGTGGCCCGTTGGGGTGACGAAGCGCTGTTGAACAACCAGGGCCAGGCGTTCACTCCGCGTGAGCTGGCGAACTATGAGCACCTGCCGCAGCTGTTCGGGCCGCAGCGGGCGCAACAACAAGTGATGCAGCAGTACCAGGCCTTGAGCCAGATGCTGCGGCCACTGGGCTTCTCCATTGCACGCCTGGAACTGCGTGAACGGGGCAGCTGGTTTTTGACGACCGGCGCCGGCAGTTCCGGCCCGGGCATCCAGTTGTTGCTGGGACGCGACCGCTTGGTGGAAAAGATGCGCCGCTTTATTGCCATCTATGACAAGACCTTGAAAGAACAGATTACGAACATTGCGAGCGTCGACCTGCGTTACGCCAACGGCCTTGCCGTCGGCTGGCGTGAACCGGCTGCGCCCACGGCAGCGCAACCCGCTGTCGCGAAGAATTAAGAAGAGGCAGGACCCATGGCAAACGTGCAAAGCGGCAAAATGATCGTCGGTCTCGATATCGGCACCTCCAAGGTGGTGGCGCTGGTGGGCGAGGTCGGGGAAGACGGCGTGATCGAGATCGTCGGTATTGGCACGCATCCGTCCCGGGGCCTGAAGAAGGGCGTGGTGGTGAACATCGAGTCCACCGTGCAATCGATCCAGCGCGCCATCGAAGAAGCGCAGCTGATGGCCGGTTGCCGGATCCACTCGGCGTTTGTCGGCGTGGCTGGAAATCACATCCGCAGCCTGAACTCCCACGGCATCGTGGCGATCCGCGACCGTGAAGTCAGCTCTGCCGACCTTGAACGCGTGCTCGACGCTGCCCAGGCCGTTGCGATCCCGGCTGACCAGCGCGTGCTGCACACGCTGCCGCAGGACTACGTGATCGACAACCAGGAAGGCGTGCGTGAGCCCCTGGGCATGTCGGGCGTGCGCCTGGAAGCCAAGGTCCACGTAGTGACCTGCGCCGTCAACGCCGCACAGAACATTGAAAAATGCGTGCGCCGTTGTGGCCTGGAAATCGACGACATCATTCTGGAGCAACTGGCTTCGGCCTACTCCGTGCTGACCGACGACGAAAAAGAACTGGGCGTGTGCCTGGTGGACATCGGCGGCGGCACCACCGACATCGCGATCTTCACCGAGGGTGCGATCCGTCACACCGCGGTGATCCCGATTGCCGGTGATCAGGTGACCAACGACATCGCCATGGCGCTGCGTACACCGACCCAGTACGCCGAAGAAATCAAGATCCGCTACGCCTGCGCCCTGGCCAAACTGGCTGGTGCCGGCGAGACCATCAAGGTGCCAAGCGTGGGCGACCGTCCACCGCGCGAACTGTCGCGCCAGGCCCTGGCCGAAGTGGTCGAGCCACGCTACGACGAGCTGTTCACCCTGATCCAGGCTGAACTGCGCCGCAGCGGCTACGAAGATCTGATCCCGGCCGGCATCGTGCTCACCGGTGGCACCTCGAAGATGGAAGGCGCGGTCGAACTGGCCGAGGAAATCTTCCACATGCCGGTGCGCCTGGGCGTGCCCCATGGCGTGAAGGGCCTGGGCGACGTGGTGCGCAACCCGATTTATTCCACTGGCGTGGGCTTGCTGTTGTACGGCCTGCAAAAGCAGACCGACGGCATTTCCCTGTCGGGCCCGAGCATCCGTGACAGCTATCGCAGTGACGATGAAGCCAAGGCCCCGTTGTTCGAGCGCTTGCAGGCTTGGGTAAAAGGCAATTTTTAAAGATTTACCGCAACACCGCAGTAAGCAGTAGGCGAAAAAACTAGAGAACTGAAAGGAGAGGGAACATGTTCGAACTCGTAGACAACATCCCCGCAAGCCCGGTCATCAAAGTGATCGGTGTCGGCGGTGGCGGCGGCAACGCTGTCAATCACATGGTCAAGAGCAACATTGAAGGCGTTGAATTCATCTGCGCCAACACTGATGCCCAGGCGCTGAAAAGCATCGGCGCGCGGACCATCCTGCAATTGGGCACGGCTGTGACCAAGGGCCTCGGCGCTGGCGCCAATCCGGAAGTCGGCCGTCAAGCCGCCCTGGAAGACCGCGAGCGTATTGCCGAAGTGCTGCAAGGCACCAACATGGTGTTCATCACCACCGGCATGGGCGGCGGTACCGGTACCGGTGCTGCACCGATCATTGCCGAAGTGGCCAAGGAAATGGGGATTCTGACGGTTGCAGTCGTGACCCGTCCGTTCCCGTTCGAAGGTCGCAAGCGCATGCAGATCGCCGACGAAGGCATCCGTCTGCTGTCTGAAAGCGTTGACTCGTTGATCACCATCCCCAACGAGAAACTGCTGACCATCCTGGGCAAGGACGCGAGCCTGCTGTCCGCTTTCGCCAAGGCTGACGATGTACTGGCCGGTGCCGTTCGCGGTATCTCCGACATCATCAAGCGCCCAGGCATGATCAACGTCGACTTTGCCGACGTACGCACCGTGATGAGCGAAATGGGCATGGCGATGATGGGCACTGGCTGCGCCAGCGGTCCGAACCGTGCACGTGAAGCCACCGAAGCAGCCATCCGCAACCCGTTGCTGGAAGACGTGAACCTGCAGGGCGCACGCGGCATCCTGGTGAACATCACTGCCGGTCCTGACCTGTCCCTGGGTGAGTACTCCGACGTGGGTAGCATCATTGAAGCCTTCGCTTCCGAGCACGCCATGGTCAAGGTCGGTACCGTTATCGATCCGGACATGCGCGACGAACTGCACGTGACCGTGGTTGCTACCGGCCTGGGTGCCAAGATCGAGAAGCCTGTAAAGGTCATCGACAACACCCTGCACACCAGCCAGGTAAGCCAGGCGGCTGCCGCTCCAGCGCCTTCGCGCCAGGAACTGCCGTCGGTGAACTACCGCGACCTGGACCGTCCGACCGTGATGCGCAACCAGGCTCAGGCCGGTGCTGCGGCGTCCCGTAGCCCGAATCCGCAAGATGATCTGGACTACCTGGACATCCCGGCATTCCTGCGTCGTCAGGCCGATTAATGGAATGTATCAGGGCTATGAAGGTGATTGGTGTTCAGCAAAGGTCTGGTCTGCTATTATCGCCAGCCTTTGTTGATACCAGTTCGCAATTTGCGCTGAAGCGGTCCAAGCCATGATTAAACAACGCACCCTGAAGAATATTATTCGTGCCACAGGTGTAGGTCTGCACTCCGGGGAGAAGGTATACCTGACCCTCAAGCCTGCACCTGTCGACACCGGCATCGTGTTTGTGCGTGCCGACCTGGACCCTGTCGTGCATATTCCTGCTCGCGCGGAAAACGTTGGCGAAACCACCATGTCGACCACATTGGTCAACGGTGACGTCAAAGTGGACACGGTGGAGCACTTGCTCTCGGCCATGGCTGGCCTGGGCATCGATAACGCCTACGTCGAGCTCTCCGCGTCCGAAGTCCCGATCATGGATGGCAGCGCTGGACCTTTCGTATTCCTGATCCAATCTGCCGGCCTGGAAGAACAGGACGCAGCGAAGAAGTTCATTCGCATTCTGCGGGAAGTGACAGTAGAAGACGGCGACAAGCGCGCCACCTTCGTCCCGTTCGAAGGCTTTAAAGTGAGCTTTGAGATCGATTTCGATCACCCGGTATTCCGTGACCGCACCCAAAGTGCAAGCGTGGATTTTTCCAGCACTTCGTTCGTAAAAGAAGTCAGCCGCGCCCGTACCTTTGGTTTCATGAGTGACATCGAGTACCTGCGCAAGCACAACCTCGCACTCGGCGGCAGCGTTGAAAACGCCATCGTGGTCGACGCGGATGGTGTACTGAACGAAGACGGCCTTCGCTACGAAGACGAATTCGTGAAGCACAAGATCCTCGATGCAATCGGTGACCTCTACCTGCTGGGCAATAGCCTGATAGGCGAGTTCAAAGGCTTCAAGTCGGGCCACGCCCTTAACAACCAGCTGCTGCGCAAGTTGATTGAGCAGACAGACGCTTGGGAAGTCGTGACCTTCGAAGATGCCAGCACCGCACCGATCTCTTACATGCGTCCCGTTGCGGCGGTGTAAGTAACAACTCTCTTTCTTTAGTTTTGAAAGGCTACCTTCGGGTGGCCTTTTTTTTATGCCTGCCGTTCAGGCTTATGAAGATCAAGAATGTAGGAGCGGGCTTGCCCGCGAACGCGATATGTCAGCTACACATCTGCCGCCTGACACTGCGCTTTGCCAGGCAAGCCAGAACCCACATTGACATGTCAGAGGGTCGCGGCGACCACCGTGCGGTTGCGCCCCGTGTGCTTGGCCTCATACAACGCCTGATCCGCACTCAACAACAGCGCCTCCAGCGACAGCCGACTGTGCTTGTCCCACGTGCTCAAGCCAATACTCACCGTGATTGGCCGCTCGTCCCCTGCCACCCGTGGCAAGTTCTCGACGCTGCTGCGGATATGCTCGGCGATGACCTGGGCGCCGTTGGCATCGGTATGCGGCAATACCACTGCAAACTCTTCGCCACCATAGCGTGCCGCCAGGTCGGCAGGGCGGCGGATATTGGTGCCGATCACTTGGGCGACGTTACGCAACGCCTCATCGCCGCCGTGGTGGCCGTGGCGATCGTTGAAGGCCTTGAAGTGGTCGACATCGATCATCAGCAAGGTCAACGGCTCGGTGGAGCGCTTTGCGCGGTCCCATTCCAGGCGCAGGCGTTCGTCGAGGATGCGGCGATTGGCCAGGCCGGTCAGGGCGTCGGTGGCTGCCAGTTCTGACAGCACCCGCTCGGTGCGATAGCGGCGGCGCAATTCCCGGCGCAGCATCCAGGTCAGCCACAGCAAGCCGATGCAGAGCACGCCGGTGGCACCGGAAGTCAGCAGCGCGGCGCGTTCCCAGGGGGCGAACACATCCTCGCTGGACAGCGCCACTACCACGATCAGCGGCAACTCACCGACGGTGGTGAAGGTATACAAACGTTCGGTGCCGCTGATGGCGGAAATCGCCCGGAAGCTACCTTCGCCTTCGCGCAGCATGCGTTTGAAGTTGGGGCGATCACTCAGGTCCTTGTCGATCATGTCGCGTTCCAGCAACGGTTGCTGGGCCAGGAGGATGCCCTGGGTGTTCAGCAGGTTGACGGTGCTGCCATTGCCGATGGTCAGGCGATTGAACAACTGATCGAAATACGCCAGGCGCATGGTGGCCACTGCGACACCGGCGAACTCGCCGCTGGGGCCTGAGACTCGGCGACTGAATGCGATTCGCCATACTTGATCACAGGCGCAATGGATTTTGAACGGGCGGCTGATAAACAGTCCGGCCTGCGCATTGTCTTTATGCGCCTGGAAATAGTCCCGGTCAGCAAAATTGCGCGGCGTCGGCCACAGTGTCGAGGAGTCGGCAGTCACATCACCGTTGGTGTCCAGCAACAGCACTTCGCCTTTGAAGGGGGCCGCGATGGATTGATCAAACTGCACCATATGTCTGACGTCCGGGGGCACTTTCGCCAGGTCCGTGCGCGTGGTGGCGGCAATCAGTCCCTGCAGTGTCAGGTCGTATAGCTCGACGTTACGCAGTACATCGGCATTGATCAGTTGCGTGATGTTGGTGGTCGCGCGCTGGGCTGCCTGCAGGGTGCTGGCGTGTTCACGGATCAACAGCGCCGCGACAATCACCATGATCAGGACAACAGTCAGGCCACTGCCCAGAATCAGAAAAAGCTCTGGGCGTGCAGGCAGGGTACGGCCACGGTCTTGGCTCATCGTGCAGACTTCAGCGGTTGGAATGCTGGCAGTTTAGTTCTACGCGACGAAAATTAAATGGCTGGTAAAAAAGAAAGATCCCCGGATCAGAACACGTTGATCGGATAGTCGACGATCACGCGGTATTCATCCACGTCATTGTCCACCGCCGAATAGCCGTTGCTGCCGCGGTTGGTCGCCCATTGCAGGCGCACGGCCAAGTCTTTGGCCTTGCCGCCCTGCACCACGTATTTCAGGTCGATGTCCCGTTCCCAGTGCTTGGCGTCCTTGCCCTCGGCGCTGTACCAGCGGCTGTAGCCACGGCTTTGCGGGTCGACGCTGGTCAGGTCGGTCTTGCCGCTGATGTAGGACACTGCCGACGTCAGGCCAGGCATGCCGAGGCCGCTGAAGTCGTAGGCGTACTTGAGTTTCCACGAGCGTTCGTTCGGGCCATTGAAGTCCGAATATTGCTGGGAGTTGTCCAGGTACACGCTGTCGCCCTGGGCGATGTAGTCGAACGGCGTGTTGCCGTTGACCCGCTGGTACGCGGCGGTGACGCTGTGATGGCCCACGCCCACGGTGAAATGCAGGCTGTAGGTGTTGTTGTCGATGTTGCCTAGCAGCGATTGCCCGGTGTCCTGGGTGTGGTAGTAGTGCAGGCCGGGATTGAGGCTGACCAGGTCGTTCAGCGCGTAGGTGTAGTCCAGGTCGTAGTAGTACTGGTTCCACACATCCTTCAGTTCGGAGGCGTAGAGGTTGCTGGTCAGCCCGGGCATGCCGCTGAACGACACACCGGCCCAGTTCATGTGCTGTGCATCGGTGTGGCTCGGCAGGGCGCCGTAGCTGGTGCCGATGCGCTGGTGGCCGCTCTGGTTATAGAGCTTGGTGAAACTGGCCTGGCCACCTTCGAACAGCCAACCGTCGAGGCTGTGGTTGGCCAGGGTCACGCCACGGAAGGTCTGCGGCAGCATGCGCGTCATGCCGCCGGCGATCACCGGGTTGTTGAGGAACAGGTCGCCGGCCTTCAATTCAGTGTCCAGCGCGCGCATTTTCAAGGTGCCGCCCGCCGTGGAGAAGGACCCCGGCGCCTTGCCGTTGCCGCTGCCGTACGGAAGGATGCTGGAACCGTCTGTGCCGCCACCACCATCGAGTTTGAGGCCGAGCATGGCGTGGGCGTCCAGGCCGAAGCCAACGGTGCCCTGGGTGTAGCCGGATTCGAAAGTGCCGAGAAAGCCCTGGCCCCACTCCTTGCTGTCATCGCTGTGAATGTCGCGTCGGTCGCGGTTCATGTAGTAATTGCGGGTGTTGACGGTGAGGTGGGAGCCTTCGACGAAGCCGTCGGCGGGGGGGCTGCCTGCCGCGTGGGTCAGCGGGGCGATCGTTGCTGTAATCGCGAGGAATAACGGGGTGAACGTCAGCGAGTTCTTCACCGGGGGAGCTCCTTTGGATCAATCGAGAACGGCCATGTCGTGGGGTGTTCCTGGCCTTTTTTACGGCAAAAAAAAGCCGCTGAAGTCAGCGGCTTTTAAACAGATTCCCAGTGTAGAGCCCTGGAAATAAGTCGAGGGAAATTCGGGTAAGCGCAAACTGCTTTTGCCGTCACACTCATCGATGCGTCAAATTAACGCAGGCGAGCGGTACGATACAGAGTGTAACAAGATAATGACTGTTGCCCAAATCGCAACAGTGTGGTGGGCGGGCTTGCCTCCTCAGCGTGGGTGGCGCAGCCGGTCAAAATGGTACGCCTCGGTTTTTCAGGGCGACCGCGGTGCTTGGATTGAGGGCGGCTTAGTCCCCCGGCGCGGGACAAGCCCGCTCACTACAAGGGCAGGGTGATGCCGAAGGTGTTGCCGTTGGCGTCGCTTCGTACAAAGACGTCGCCGCCGTGCATCAGCGCAATCGCCTTGACGATGGCCAGCCCCAGGCCATGATTGGCGCCACTGTTGCTGCGCGAGGCGTCCACCCGGTAGAAGCGCTCGAACAAGCGCGGCAAGTGCTCGCTGGCAATCACCTCGCCGGGGTTGGTCACGCCGATTGCCACTTGATCCGCCTGGACCTCGATCTTCACATCGATGACCTGCCCTGGCGCGGTGTGTTGCACTGCGTTGCTCAGCAGGTTGATCAGTGCGCGGCGCAGGTGGGCTTTTTCGATGTGGACCGTGGCATCGCCGCTGACCCGCACGCTGACCTGGGCGTCTTCGAGGATGAAATCCAGATAGTCGAGAGTGGTTGCCACTTCATCGGCCAGGGCGCTTTCGATCAGCTTGGTGGCCTTGCTGCCCTGGTCGGCGCTGGCGAGGAAGAGCATGTCGTTGATGATCGAACGCAGGCGTTCCAATTCTTCGAGGTTCGATTGCAGCACTTCGAAGTAGTGTTCCGCCGAACGTCCACGCGTCAGGGCGACCTGGGTCTGGCCGATCAGGTTGGTCAGCGGTGAGCGCAACTCGTGGGCGACGTCGGCGTTGAACGATTCCAGGCGCGAGTAGGCGTGTTCCACGCGGTCGAGGGTGGAGTTGAACGAGTTGACGAACTGGCTCAGCTCCGGCGGCAGCGGCGACAACCGCAAGCGCCCGGACAATTTCGGTGGCGCAAGTTTCTGCGCCTCATCCGACAGCTTGCCCAGCGGCTTGAGCCCGATGCGCGAGACCCAGAAGCCCAGCAGCGCGGCGAGGACTACGCCGACAAACGCCAGGCTGATCAGCGCCACCAGCAGATGGTGCTGGGTCGCGTGAAAGTTCTCGGTGTCGATGGCGATCATGAAGCGCAGCGGCGGGCGCTGATCTTTGGCCGGGAACTGGCTCACCAGGGCCTTGAACGGATGCTGGTGGCCCGGCAGATGCAAATCGCGCTTGCCGGTGTGCCCGTTGGCAAAGGCACGGATCTGTGGGTCGGGGTTGCCGTATTCGTAGGATGGGTCGCCGCTCACTACCCAGAAGTGGATACGTTTGTCCTCTTCACTGAGCAGCTTGAGCTTGGCGGTGATTTTTGCCCAATGTTCGGGCGTGCCAAAGCGACCCACCGACGATTCAAGCACGCTGTAGCGCGCATCCAGCTCGGCTTCCGGCAACAAGCCCAGGCTGCGGTCCACCTGCTGGTACAGCGCGCCGCCGATCAACACGAAGATCAGCAGCGCCACCAGGGTGAACATGCCGCTCAGGCGCAGGGCGATGGAGTTAGCCGACACTGCGGCTCTCCAGCACATAACCCATGCCACGAATGGTGTGCAGCAGTTTTTCTTCAAACGGTCCGTCGAGCTTGGCGCGCAGGCGTTTGATCGCGACCTCCACCACGTTGGCGTCACTGTCGAAGTTGATGTCCCAGACCATTTCTGCAATCGCGGTCTTGGACAGGATCTCGCCCTGGCGACGCGCCAGCACACTGAGCAGCGAGAACTCCTTGGCGGTCAGGTCCAGGCGCTGGCCGTTGCGACTGGCCTTGCGGCTGATCAGGTCGATCCACAGGTCGGCGACGGTCACCTGCACCGGCTCATGCCCGCCGCTGCGGCGGGTCAGGGCTTGCAGGCGCGCCACCAGTTCAAGGAACGAAAACGGCTTGCCCAGGTAATCATCCGCGCCTTCACGCAGGCCGCGAATGCGGTCTTCCACGCGCTCGCGGGCAGTGAGCATGATCACCGGCGTCTGTTTGCGCGCGCGCAAGGCCCGCAGCACGCCGAAACCGTCCAGGCCTGGCAGCATCACATCCAGCACGATGATCGCGTAGTCGTTCTCCAGCGCCAGGTGCAAACCCTCGACGCCTTCGCGAGCCACGTCGACGGTGTAGCCTTGTTCCGTCAGGCCGCGGTGCAGGTAGTCCGCGGTTTTTTCTTCATCTTCAATAATCAGGACGCGCATGAGCCTTTCGTTCCAGGACGGGGCCTAGGCCTTAATGTGTGGTCACCGGCGCAAGCGCTGGTTTGGGCCTGTGGAAAAACTTTTCGAGGTACAAGTATATGACCGGCGTGGTGAACAGCGTCAGCGCCTGGCTGACCAGCAGGCCGCCGACCACCGAGATGCCCAGCGGCTGGCGCAGTTCGGCACCGGCGCCGTAGCCGAGCATCAGCGGCAGGGCGCCGAGCAGGGCGGCCAGGGAGGTCATGATGATCGGACGGAACCGGGTGATACAGGCTTCGAAGATCGCATCATGGGCTGACAAGCCGCGTGTGCGCTGCGCCTCCAGGGCGAAGTCGATCAGCAGGATGCCATTCTTCTTGACGATGCCGATCAACAGCACCAGGCCGATCAGCGCCATGATCGAAAAGTCCTGCCCCAGCAGCCACAGCATCACCAGTGCCCCGAGGCCCGCCGAGGGCAGGGTCGAGATGATGGTCAGCGGATGCACAAAGCTCTCATACAGCACGCCGAGAATGATGTAGACCGCCACCAGTGCAGCGAGGATCAGCCAGGGTTGGCTGGCCAGGGAACTCTGGAACGCCTGGGCCGCACCCTGGAAGTTGCCGATGATCGAGGCCGGCATGCCGATCTCGTTTTTCGCCTGGTCGAGCAGGATCACCGCATCACCCAGCGCCACGCCGGGCGCCAGGTTGAACGACAGGTTGGCAGCCGGGAACATGCCGTCATGGCTGATGGACAGCGGCCCGACCGTGGGCGCGTCAACCGTGGCCAGCGCCGACAGCGGCACCATTTCATTGGTCAGCGGCGAGCGCAGGTAGAAGTAATTCAGGCTTTCGGCCTTGCCGCGCTGTTGGGTGTCGAGTTCCAGCACCACTTGGTACTGGTTGATTTCGGTCTGGAACTCATTGACCTGGCGCTGGCCGAACGCGTCGTACAGCGCCTGGTCGACGTCGGTGGCCGTGAGGCCGAAGCGTGCGGCGGCGCGGCGATCGATGGTGATGTGGGTGATGCTGCCGCCCAGTTGCAGGTCATTGGAGATGTCGCGAAATTGTGGGATCGCGCGCAGTTTTTCGGTGAGCCGCTGGGTCCAGGTGTTCAGCAGCGCACCGTCGTTGCTCTTGAGCACGTATTGATACTGGCTGCGGCTGGGGCCGGAACTGAGGTTGATGTCTTGCCCGGCGCGCAGGTACAGGACGATCCCCGGCACCTTGGCCAGCTTGGGCCGGATACGGTCGATAAACTGGCTGGCGGACACGTCGCGGTCGCCGCGATCCACCAGGGAAATCCAGAAGCGTCCATTGGCGATGGTCTGGTTGCTGCCGGTCACGCCGACAGAGTGGGAAAACGCGCGCACGGCCGGGTCGGCCTGCATGATTTCGGCCAGTGCCTTGTGCTTGGCGACCATGTCCGGGTAGGACACATCCGCCGCTGCCTCGCTTGTGCCGAGGATGAAACCGGTGTCCTGCACCGGGAAGAAACCCTTGGGGATAAATACGTAGCCGACCACGGCCAGGCCCAGGGTCAGCAGGAAGATACCGGCCATGGTGCGTTGATGGGCCAGGGCGCGACGCAGGTATTTTTCGTATCCGGCCAGCAGCCGCTCGCCAAAGCCGGGGTTGTCATGGCCGCGGTGGCTCGGCGCTTTCATGAACAGGGCCGCGAGGGTCGGGGCCAGTGTCAGCGACACCACCACGGAGATCAGGATGGTGGACGTAGCAGTCAAGGCAAACTCCTTGAACAGCCGGCCGACCACGCCGCCCATGAACAGCAGCGGAATGAACGCCGCCACCAGCGACACACTGATGGACACCACGGTAAAGCCGATTTCACTGGCGCCCTTGATCGCCGCCTCGCGTTTGTCCAGCCCGGTTTCGAGGTGGCGATGGATGTTCTCCACCACCACGATCGCATCGTCCACCACAAACCCCACGGCCACCACGATCGCCACCAGGGTCAGGTTGTTCAGGCTGAAACCCATCACGGACATCAGGGCAAAACTGGCGATCAACGACACGCCCAGCACGCTCGACACAATCAGGGTGGCCGACCACTGGCGCAGGAAAATCGCCATCACCCCGACTACCAGCAACACGGCGATCAGCAGGGTCATTTCCACTTCATGCAACGAAGCGCGGATGGTGGTGGTGCGGTCCATCAGCACGCTGACCTGCACCGCGGCAGGCAGCATCGCTTCCAGGCGCGGCAGTTCGGCCTGGATGCGCTCGACGGTCTCGACAATGTTGGCGCCGGGTTGGCGGGTGATCACCAGGTTGACGCCGGGGGTGTCCCCTGCCCAGGCCTGGACGTAGGCGTTTTCCGAACCGTTGACCACTTTGGCAACATCGCGCAGTTGCACGGGGGCGCCGTTCTTGTAGGAAATGATCAGGTCACCGTATTCATCCGGGTGAAACAACTGGTCGTTGGTCGCCAGGGTTGACACGCTGTGCTTGCCGTACAGCGCTCCCTTGGCCAGGTTCAGGCTCGATTGCTGGATGGCCAGGCGTACGTCGGCCAAGGTCAGGCCGATGGCGGCGAGCCGGTCGGGCGAGGCCTGCACACGGATCGCCGGGCGTTGCTGGCCGGTGATGTTGATCTGGCCGACACCGTCGATCTGGCTGATTTGCCGGGCAAGCAGGGTCTCCACCAAGTCGCTCAGTTCGGTGCCGGGCATGTCATGGGAGCTGACACTGAGGATCAGCACCGGGCTGTCCGCCGGGTTGACCTTGCGCCAGGTCGGCAGGCTCGGCATATCGCTGGGCAGTTTGCCGGCGGCGGTGTTGATCGCCGCCTGCACTTCCTGCGCCGCAGTGTCGATGCTTTTGTCGAGGGTGAATTGCAGGGTCAGCAGGCTTGAGCCCAAGGCGCTGCTGGAGGTCATCTGGGTCATGCCGGGGATGGCGCTGAATTGCACCTCCAGCGGCGTGGCGACCGACGAGGCCATGGTGTCGGGGCTCGCGCCGGGTAATTGGGCGCTGACCTGGATCGTCGGAAACTCCGCTTCCGGCAGTGGGGCGATGGGCAATTTGGGGAAGGCAATCAGCCCAAGCAGCACCAGGGCAAAGGTCAGCAACAGGGTGGCGACCGGGCGGTCGATGCACCAGGCCGAAACCGAACCTCGCGACGTCATGGCTGCACCTGGACGTCAGCGGTCTGGATCACTTGGGGCGGCTCCTTGAGGATCTCGACCTGGGCGCCGGCCTTGAGCCGCGATTGGCCATCGCTGACCAACACGTCGCCGGCCTGGATGCCCTTGAGGATATTGCGCTCGCTGTCCTGATACACCACCTGCACAGGCACGGTCTCGACCTTGTCGCCTTTGATGCGGTACACGAAATGCGAGTCCAGGCCACGCTGCACCACGGTCGGGGGGACGGCGAGGGCATTGCGGTCGAGGGCAGTCTGGATCTTGATCGTCACCAACTGGCCGGGCCACAGCTTCTGCGCGGTGTTGGCGAACTCGGCCTTGGCGCGCAGGGTGCCGGTGGTGCTGTTGATCTGGTTGTCGATCAAGCTCAGGCGGCCCTGGCCCAGCAGGTCACTGTCCCGGCCTTCGGTATCGGCGCCCTGGTAAGCCTCGACCTTGGCAGGGTGGTCGGCGGCAATCAGCCCCTGCAGGGTCGGCAGCATTTGCTGCGGCAGGGAGAACTCGACGGCAATCGGATCGATCTGCGTCACCGAGAACAAGCCTTGGGTGTCGCTCATGCGCAGGAAGTTGCCTTCGTCCACCGTGCGTATCCCCACGCGACCTGTGACCGGCGAGCGAATCTGGGTGTAGGAAAGCTGTACCTGGGCCGCGTCAATGGCCGCCTGGTTGCCTTGCACCGTGGCTTTCAGTTGGTTGACCAGCGCCTGTTGCTGGTCGTAGGTCTGCCGGGAGATGCCGTCGTCGACGCTCAGTTCCTTGTAGCGCTTGAGGTTGACCAGGGCCACTTGCAGTTGCGCCTGGCTCTGTCCCAGCTGGGCCCTGGCCTGGTCGAGACTGGCGCGGATCGAGCGGTCGTCGAGGCTCGCCAGCAGGTCCCCGGCCTTGACCAGTTGTCCTTCCTTGACCAGCAGCCGGGTGAGGATGCCGTCGATTTGCGGGCGGATCACCACGCTGTGCAACGACAGCACCGAACCGATGCCACTGACGTAGCGCGGCAGGTCCTGTTCCACCACGTGGATGACGCGTACCGGCACGGCGGTCGAAGCCACCAATTTGGTCTTGGCTGGCCGTGTGAAGACCCATGCCGCAATGGCCACTACCACGAGGACGCCAACGATCAAGGCGGTTTTGCGTTGAATGTGCATGCTGTCAGGTGCCGGGACGAGAGGTGGAAAAAGGATGGGTATTTATAGCCTGTGAACCCGGTCAGCAAGGTGACCGCTTTCTGACGGCGCTGTCAGTTACATGCTGACCATTCGTACGACAGTGGTAAAAGATCACGGGCCCGCAGGTATACTGCGCGCCAGTGTGGCCTGCAAGCCGGCCCCGCATCATTATCTGCATGCCCCGGAGCTTTCATGAATTCCCCGACACAATCCCCTGTTGAAGCGGCCGACCTCGTCGATTCGGCCAACGCCGAAGGCGTTGAAAAAGCCGAGATCCCGGCGTTCAAGTTTCCCTTCAAACCGGGTGAGCTGGCCGGGGCGAAGAATGCCGCCCAACCTTGGTATAAAAACGGTGCCAAGAACGGTCACACCAAATCGCCTGGCATGGCGCCACCGGGCACCCGTCGTTCCATGGGTAAACGCTGAGAGTAGAGGGTCACAAGCTGTAGTGGTAAATGCCTACAGCCTCAGTCGATATTTCTGCTTGTAGGCACAGGTCCTTTTTTTGAAAGCTTTCGCGACACCTGCACGGCCTCTTCACGGGGTTGGATGAGGATGAAGCTGGTTTTTCTAGAAAAGGACGTCCCCTGTGGCCCTGACACACCTGCGTGTTTCCCTCGCCCTATTGATGTTGTCCGGGGGCTTCACTATCGCAATAGCCGATGACCTGCCACGGCGCGAAATCCGCTTCGCCGTCGCCGCGCAGTTTCCGCCGTTCCAAAGCCGTGATCAGCACGGCCGCCTGGTGGGTTTGAACATCGAGTTGGGCAATGCGTTGTGTGAGCAGCTCAACGCACGTTGCATCTGGGTCGATCAGGTACTCGTCGAGAGCTTCGCAGCCCTTGAAGCCCGGCAATTCGACGCGATCATGGGCATGGCGCCGACCGCTCAGCGGCGCAAGCGGGTAAATTTCACCGATGATCTCTATCCCTTCACCACCCGCCTGGTAGCGCGCAAAACCTCGGGCTTGCTGCCGAACCGGCGCTCGCTCAAAGGCAAGCGCGTCGGGGTCTTGCTGAGGAGCAATCGCGAAGCCTTCGCCCTGTCGAAATGGGCGCCGGCGGGCGTCATCATCAAGAGTTTCTGGCTCAATGAAGAACTCGTGCGCAGCCTGGTGGCTGGCGATATAGATGCAACCTTGCAAGGCCCCATAGAGATCCGCGAGCTGCTGCTCGACACGGCAGACGGCCAGGATTTCGACTTCCTTGGCCCTGCCATCTCGGCGCAATCATTGGGTGACGGTGTGGCGATTGCACTGCGCAAGCCTGATACGGCGCTGCGCAATGATCTGAACCGCGCCCTTGAGCAGTTGATGCACAACGGCGAATACCAGCGGATCACCCAGCCCTATCACCTGGACATCCCCCGGCACGCCGTGATAGCAAACTAATTGCGCGGAACATGAGCTGGATCAGTATTTGCCCCCTTGGTGCGCTTAGAGTCGACGGCCCTGCCGACTCTCCAACCATTACGAGCGCGCTTATCCATGAAGATCAACCTGCCGGTCACCGGTCGAAATGTGGACTTTGCCCCTGACGCCAATATCCTCTCGACCACCGACTTGACCAGTGTGATTACCTACGCCAACAAGGACTTTATCGACGTCAGTGGCTACAGCCGCGAGGAGCTGCTCGGCGCACCGCACCATCTGTTGCGTCACCCGGACATGCCGGCCGCGGCGTTTGCGCACATGTGGCAAACCTTGAAGGCGGGACGCTCGTGGATGGGCATGGTGAAAAACCGCTGCAAGAACGGCGATCACTATTGGGTCAGCGCCTATGCCTCGCCGGTCACGCGTGATGGTGTGACGGTGGAGTATCAGTCGGTGCGCACCAAGCCGGATGCGCACCGCATCGCAGCAGCGGAACGTGCCTACGCCCAATTGCGCGGGGGCAAGCGGCCGCTGCTGCCCACGTTCGGCATGGGCCTGAAGTTATCGTTGTGGGTGGTCGGCACCGGCGGCCTGACCTGGGCGTTGGGACTGGGCCTGGCGGACTACGCGCTGGTTTGGCAACTGCTGGCGCTGGTGCTCGGTGGCGCTGTGGGCGCGGCGGGGGTCAACGCGATCCTGCGGCCCCTGGCGCAGTTGAATCAACGCGCGCGTGCAATCGCCGACAACCCCTTGAGCCAGGCGATCTACACCGGACGCACGGATGAGTGCGGGACGATCGAATTTGCCCTGCACATGCTCGAAGCCCAGGTGGGCGCAGTGGTCGGGCGCATCGGCGATGCATCGTGGCGCTTGTCCGGGCATGCCGCGCAGTTGGTCGAGCAGTTGGACAGCAGTCATGCCAGCAGCCTCGGCCAGCAGACCCAGACCGATCAGGTGGCGGCGGCGATCCACCAGATGACCGCCAGTGTGGCTGCGGTGGCCAACCATGCTGTCGTGGCGTCCAAGGCGGCCGACCAGGCCGGCAACGAAACCCGTGAAGGCCATCTGCGGGTGGATGAAAGCCGCGATGCGGTGTTGCGCCTGTCCCAGGAACTGACCCGTGCCACTGAGGTGATCCACCAACTGGAAAGTCACAGCGGTGAAATCAGCAGCGTGCTGGAGGTGATCCGCACCATTGCCGAACAAACCAACCTGCTGGCACTGAATGCCGCCATCGAAGCGGCGCGGGCCGGCGAGCAGGGCCGTGGTTTTGCCGTGGTTGCCGATGAAGTACGCGGCCTGGCGCAACGCACCCAGCAATCGACCAACGAAATCCAGCGCATGATCAGCACCCTGCAAGGCGGCGCGCGGGACGCGGTGCAGGCCATGGCGCAGAGCAGCGAACATGTCGACGCCAGCGTCGTGCAGGCACAACGGGCGGCGGCCGCGTTGGATGGCATCAGCCAGCGCGTGAGCCAGATCACCGGCATGAGCCAGCAGATCGCGGCGGCGGTGGAGGAGCAAAGTGCGGTGAGCGAAGACATCAATCGCAATATTGTCGGCATTCGCAATGCAGGGGAGGCCACCGTCTGCGCGGGGCAGCGCAGCCAGCGCAGTTCCGGGGATGTGGCGGCGTTGGCGGAAGACTTGCGGCAGTTGGCGCGGGAGTTCTGGGGCAAGCGACATTAGTGGGATTTGGAGTGAATGTGCTGCCGCCTTCGCAAGCCAGCCTGCACAGTTGCTCCACTGCCAACCCCCTGTGGGAGATTCTATGGTTGAGAGGCAGCATATCCGCCAACAGTGCCACCGCCTTCGCAGCCTCGCTAAAGCTCGACATCTCCCACAGGGGATGGGCAGTGTCTGGGCGATCTGCAGCCGAGCACTGACAGCCCGCCAACACCGATCACCTGTGGGAGCGGGCTTGCCCGCGAAAGCGGTGGTTCAGCCAACACCTCTATCAACAGTG
>NZ_JAPFHC010000042.1:0-49649 GCF_059803535.1 Pseudomonas sp. RP-B7 | reverse complement strand
CACCTACCGCGACGGCGGCCTGCTGGACTACCACCTCGACCTGCCCTACCACGGCGACGACATCGTGCTGTACCCGCACTTCACCGACCGGGTCATCCCCGGCTGGTTCGACAAAGGCCTGCCATGGCGGCGCAGCAACCCAGCCGGCTTGCAGGACGTGTTGCTGCTCGCCCCGTCCCGGGACTACCTGGCCCGCCTGCCCCACGGCAAGCTGCCGGACCGCAGCGACTTCAAGCGCTTCATGGGCGATGACGCGAGCCGCAACAAATACTGGCAAACCGCGATGAGCGAGAGCCGGCGGCTGGGGGATGAATTTCTGACACTGGCCGATAACGACCAATTGGGCGAGCACCTGCACGCCCTTTGACCCAGCGGTATGCGCGGCGGCGGGTCAAGCTGTTAAACTCGCCGCCTGCCAGATACCTGACCGAGCTGAAAATACTGTGGAAATCTTCAAAGAGTTTACCTTCGAATCCGCCCACCGCCTGCCGCACGTACCGGACGGCCACAAATGCGGGCGCCTGCACGGGCACTCGTTCAAGGTGGCGATCCACCTGAGCGGCGACCTGGACCCCCATACCGGCTGGATTCGCGACTTCTCGGAGATCAAGGCGATTTTCAAGCCGCTCTACGAACGCCTCGACCACAACTACCTCAACGACATCCCCGGCCTGGAAAACCCGACCAGCGAAGTGCTGGCCAAGTGGATCTGGAATGAACTCAAACCCCTGCTGCCGGAACTCAGTGCAATTCGCATCCACGAGACGTGCACCAGCGGGTGCATCTATCGCGGCGAATAAACCGCCCGTACGAAAAACCACCCCAGCGGTGGTTTTTTTATGCCTGGCTCCCTTACAGTCGTGGCTTCCCGCCGCTCAAAAGGAACTTGCCCATGCACATCATCAACGCCCGCCTGCGCAACCGTGAAGGCCTGCATGATCTGCACCTGGAACAGGGCCGGATTGCCAGCATCACCCCACAGACCACGCCACCGCCGTTGCAGGCCGACGACCTGGATGCCGCCGGCAACCTGGTGATCCCGCCCTTCGTCGAGCCGCACATCCACCTCGACGCCACCCTCACCGCCGGCGAACCGCGCTGGAACATGAGCGGCACGCTGTTCGAGGGCATCGAGTGCTGGGGCGAGCGCAGAGCCAGCATCACCTTTGAAGACACCAAGACCCGCGCCAAGCAAACCATCCAGGCCCTCGCCGCCCACGGCATCCAGCATGTGCGTACCCACGTCGACGTCACCGACCCGGACCTCACCGCGCTCAAGGCTATGCTCGAGGTACGCGCGCAAAGTACGCACCTGATCGACCTGCAAATCGTCGCGTTTCCCCAGGAAGGCATCGAGTCCTACCGCAACGGCCGCGAACTGATGGAAGAAGCCATCCGCCTGGGCGCCGATGTGGTTGGCGGCATCCCGCACTTTGAATACACCCGCGACCAGGGCGTGAGCTCGGTCAAATTCCTGATGGACCTGGCTGAGCGCAGCGGTTGCCTGGTGGACGTGCATTGCGACGAAACCGACGACCCGCACTCGCGTTTTCTCGAAGTGCTCGCCGAAGAGGCCCGCAGCCGTGGCATGGGCGCTCGCGTCACGGCCAGCCACACCACCGCCATGGGCTCCTACGACAACGCCTACTGCGCCAAGCTGTTTCGCTTGCTGGGGCACTCCGGGATCAACTTCGTCTCCTGTCCGACCGAGAGCATCCACTTGCAAGGCCGCTTCGACAGTTTCCCCAAACGCCGGGGCGTCACCCGCGTCAACGAGTTGCTCGAAGCCGGCATGAACGTGTGTTTCGGCCAGGACTCCATCGTCGACCCCTGGTATCCGCTGGGCAACGGCAACATCCTGCGCGTGCTGGAGGCCGGGTTGCATATCTGCCACATGCTCGGCTACAGCAACCTGCAAAGCGCCCTCGACCTGGTGACCGACAACAGCGCCAAGGCCATGGCCCTGGGCGACCGCTACGGCCTGGAGCCGGGTCGCCCGGCCAACCTGTTGGTGCTCTCGGCGGACAGCGACTATGAAGTGATTCGCAGCCAGGGACTGCCGCTGTATTCAATCCGCCACGGCAAGGTGTTGATGAAACGTCAGCCGGCGCAGGTGGAGTTTTTGCTCAGCTGATTTGCCGCCGGGCGGTGCCGAACAGGCTGACACTGCGCAGCGTCTCGGCCTGCACCTGCAAGCGCACCGGCGCCGTACCGCCCGGCATCACCACCGCGACCTCCCCCGCCGCGACCCAACCCGCCCGCCACGCCGCGCAGGCCACTGCGCTGGCGCTGGTGCCGGACGACGCCGTAGGGCCTTCTCCACGTTCAAACACCCGCGCGAGCACACGGTTGGCGCTGTCCCGCGCAGCCCATTGCAAATTGACTCCGGCCGCACAGGGCTGGCCGCGGCCAACCGGCGGCGCAAAGGCAATTGCCTGCAGCGCTTCAAACAACCCGGGCTGCTGCATCTGTGCGTTGTCGGGCAACGCCGAAGGGTGTTCGACCAGCGTCACGCAATGGGGGTTGCCCACCCGCACAAACTGACTGTGCGCCCACTGCGGGTTGATCGCCGCCAGTGCGCTCACGTGGCTGGGTTCAGCAGCGCCGACGCCCGTCGCACCCACGGCCGACGGCCCGAACGCGGGCTGGCCCAATGCGAGCCAGAACCCGCTCACCTGGGCATACACCGCCGGTTCCACCCAGGTACTCAACGGCGAGGCGCCAGCCGGTTGATCGTGATGCACACGTAACTCGCTGGCCTCGGTCATCATGCCTTGGTCTGTCAGGGCCTGGGCAAAGATGGTCAGCCCGTTGCCGCTACGCTCGGCCAGGGTGCCGTCGGTGTTGACGATCAACAGGTCAAACGGCGGCGCAGCCTGGAACGGCCCCACCAACAGGCCATCGCAGCGGTGGGCCTTGGCCTGCGGCGGGCGTGGGGTTGATCCCCAGCCGCATTCGGCCGCGACCGCCGCCGGCGCCCAGGTCTGGCGGTGATGCGCCGCCACGACGGCAGTGTCGGGAACCGCTATCCCCTGGCGGCGCAAGGCAGCCGGGCTGACCACCCCATAAATATTGCCCCGCGCATCGTAGAACTGAGTCATACCCACGCCCGCCAGGATTGTTTCATTGATTCATCCGTCCGCTTGCCCACACACAGGGTCGGCAGCGTATTACAGAACCTTCCATCTGTGGGAGGATGTCGCGCCGGACACCGTTCGTTGAACGCAAAACCAAGGATTTTTCATGACTGCCATCCCCACCTCAGCGCCCGTGGTTCCCGGGCGACTGGAGCAAATGTCGACCCGCATCGCGTTTTTCATCGCCGGTTTCGGCATCGCCGCCTGGGCACCGCTGGTGCCGTATGCCAAGGCCCGTGCTGGACTCGATGAAGGCACGCTCGGCCTGTTGCTGTTGTGCCTGGGAGTGGGCTCGATCATCGCCATGCCAGTGGCCGGCCTGCTCGCCTCGCGTTTCGGCTGTCGGCGCGTGCTCTGCGCCGGCACGCTGCTGATCTGCCTGGCCCTGCCGATGCTGGCGACGGTCAGTTCGATTCCCTTGTTGATCGCCGCGCTGTTTCTGTTCGGTGCCGGGTTGGGCACGGTGGACTCCACGGTCAACCTGCAAGCGGTGATCGTTGAGCGCGCCAGCGGCAAAACCATGATGTCGGGATTTCACGGCTTGTTCAGTCTGGGTGGGATTGTCGGCGCGGCAGGTGTTTCGGGGTTGCTCGGGCTGGGCTTGTCGCCGTTGCAGGCAATCCTGGTGGTGGTCGTGATCACGTTGGCGGCGCTGCTCAAGGCCGCCCCACACTTGCTGCCTTACGGCAGTGAAAGTTCAGGCCCGGCGTTTGCGATTCCCCATGGCGTGGTGCTGTTTATCGGCTGCCTGTGTTTTGTCGTGTTTCTTGCCGAGGGCGCGGTGCTGGACTGGAGCGCTGTGTTCCTGAGCGGCGAACGCGGCCTCGACGAAGCCTATGCGGGTCTTGGTTACGCGGCATTTGCCCTGACCATGACGGCCGGGCGTTTGACCGGTGATGCGATCGTGCGTCGACTGGGGCCTACCCGGGTGATCGTGGCCGGTGGTTCGCTAGCGGCCGCCGGTATGTTCATCGCCACCTTATCGACGGCCTGGGAAGTGTCACTGCTGGGTTATGCCCTTATCGGCGCCGGCTGTTCCAACATCGTGCCGGTCCTCTACACCGCGGTGGGTAAACAAAAGGTGATGCCCGAACACATTGCCGTGCCCGCCATTACCACGCTGGGGTATGCCGGGATACTCGCCGGACCTGCTGTGATTGGCTTCATCGCCCATGGCAGCAGCCTGGCGATCGCCTTCCTGCTGATCGGCGGGTTGCTGGCAGCAGTCGCGGCCAGCGGCAAGATATTGCGGGTGTAGCCATGAGCTTTTTGTGCCAGACAAAGAGCTCATAGGCCCGTCAGGGCATCATTTGCCCTTCTCTTTCTTGTCGTTTTCCAGCCAGCGATCAAGGCTGTAGTTTTTCAGCCAACCATCATTGTTATGACTGCCGAAAATGCTGGTGCCGTTGGCTTTATTGCTGTCCAGGGACGCCAGCAAGCCTGGCCGATCGACCAGGTTCTTGGCGAGGTACACCTGCTGCGGACTGTATTTTTTCATCGGAAACCCGGTGACCGGATCCCGCACCAATGCGCCTTTCTTGTCGGTCAAGTTGGGGTCCTTGCTCATTTCAATGATTTTGTCGGTCTTCACGTAGCGGTGTTTTTCGAAGAAGAACGTGCGGTCTTCCGAGCGATCGCGCAGCTCGTCAAACATGCCCCTGAACGCCTCGACCACCTGCGCATCGGTTTTCGCATGGAACGGATCGGCACTTTGCGTATTGTTGGGGTTGGTGTTGCCAACCAGGGCGCTGGCCGCCTTGGAGAGGCTTGAAGGTGTGATTTTTCCGCCTTTGCCCAAGATCGTATCGTTCAGGCGCGGACGGTTGATGATCTCCCTGGCCAGCATGATCGTGCGTTCGGCAACAGTGCTAATGTTCGGGTCCTCATCAGCGATTTTTTGCAGTCCCGCCTGGTTCAAGCTCCCGTCCTTGGTGAATTTTTCGAGCAATGAAAAGCTGTTGCTCAACGCCGTGGCCAGCAGGTGGTCATCTGAACTGACATACGGGTTACCCGCCTTCATGCCGCCGTAAAGATTCTGAGCATCGAAATGCGGGTTGTTTAAGCCCATCAGCGGACTACTGGAAAAACCCGACATTACCGGACGCTGCCCCACGCCCTGAGGAGCGTAACCCGAGCCTGACGCCTGTGCGTTCGCACCCGGCGTGTTGGAATTCAGCTGGTCTAACGAAGGTGGCAGCTTGAAGCCAAGTTGATTGATCCCGTTACTCATATTTCACTCCACACGATTTGGACGACGTCGCCCGCGCCCCGAATCCTCAATCAGCAAAATGCTCCGATTGAGGATGCAGGTCTGGCGCAAGGTGTGTGGCGTTGCAAAACCAATGGTTCCGGCAAAGCGCAACTCTGCACCCGGACAACCTTGAACATTTGTAACCGCCTGGGCTTCAGTCCTCCTGAAGCGATGATTACCCTCGAAGGGACAACTTGCTCCAGAAGCTCGAAAGTCTTGAGAACAATGGATCGCCGACCGGCGTATCGCCGAGCATGTGAGCGCCTCTGTCAAAGTCTGCAGCCGTCGGCGCCTTGAAGCTGCATTTGGGTGAAGAGGTAAGGTTGAGACTCGGCTGCTGCGCGTTTTGGCAGGGTGCCTCAGGCAACGCAGTCATCAGCGCGGTGACTGAGCTTGGGCAGTGACGAGAGGCAGAGGATGTCGAGTTCATGGGTCCGGTCCTGATCCAGTAGATAAAGACTCCCACAGGCCGTCAACCACCAGTGGGTGTCTTCTTCGTGGCAAATCTGCGTAAACGGTTCCCCATATGCAGTGCCGGATTTAACCGAGCAAAGCCAACAGCCTGTGCAGTTCTTTGCGCGAAATCTTGCCATCGCGCTGCGAGCCAAACACGTTGTCCATCAAGTCCTTGACGTCCGAACGGCCCATCACGGCATTGGCCAACTGGATGAGATGGTCTTTTCGGGGGATGCCCGTCAGGTTTTTATTAGCGAGTGCCTGCAGATCGCTGATATTGATGTCGCGGTTCCAGAAGCCACCTTTCAACGCATCGAAATTCCGGAGCATCTCCTCAACGAGTTGTTTGTTGTCCAAGCGCTTCAACGGGTTATCGGAATGCACGAAACTTCTGATGTCAGCCTTGGAAAAGCGATTGTTTGTCGCCCCGGTGGAGCGGTCCCGATCCAGGGCTTCCATCAGTCCAGGACGACGCTGCAACTCCCTGGCCAGTTTGATATTGGCGTCGGTCCGGGGATTGCCGGTCAGCTCCTGCCTGGCAATTTCCCCCAGGCTCTGGCGCGTGACTTCACGTGAAGGCCAGGGGCCCTTGAACGCATTGAAGTTATCCAGAAGCATCTGCGCCAGTTGTTCATCGCTACGCCTGGAATAGTGAGGGTCCGGTAGCGTAGGGTTTGGGCGCGCAGGCGGGCCAGGTTGCGCAATTGGCCGGTGGGGAGGACGGTGATAGTGGCCAGCAACTTTTCCCTGTGGCGTATCACCAAACATCGGGCCGGACTGATATTGCGGTTGCGCAAAGCCCACACTCGCCGAGTACTGTGGAGGTAGCGACCTGGCAGGGAATGCCGCCTGTGGGTCAGCATGGGTGGGATTCGGCAAGATGGGCACGGTGGTCGAGGTGGACGCGGATGTTGACATTGGGATCTCCAGTTCGTTTCCAAGCGGCTCGCCTGACTGCGCCAGGCTCAATAGTGGAATCAGCGCGAGCGAGCCTCACCTATGTGGCTGGACACCTGAGGTCAGTTCCGCCTAGAAACCGAAAACTGCTCGCTACTGGTAGGAAGATCCTCTGGGGGAAACAGGAAAATACAGAATGAAACGTAAATCGCCGTGCCTCCCCAGATAGGAAACACGGCGAAAGTGGTCGTTATACCGGATCAGAATCCAACACTGGCCTGCACAAAAAACGTACGCGGTTCGCCCAGGTACAGCCCGGCGTTGTTGTCGCTGGAGCGCGTGTAGTGCAACTGGTCGAAGAGGTTTTTCACACCCACGCCCAGTTTCAGGTTCGACAGTTGCGCGCCGAAGTCATAACCACTGCGCACGTTGACCGAGACATAGCCGGGAATATCGCCGTACTGGCCGTCGGCAGTGCCCTGGGTGATGTAGGTGGTGCCGGTGCCCGGCGCACGTTGGCCGGACTGGGCGTAGACGTCCAGATTGTGGGTCCAGTGGTTGACGTCATAACGCAGGCCCAGGGTCGCCACTTCACGGGAGTACAACGGCAGGTCACGGCCTTTGAAGGCAACGTCGCCTTCCGCTGTAGCCTTGGTGTAGGTGAAGCCGGCGTTGGCGGTCAGGCCATCCAGACGCGCATCCAGGTTCGACAGGTCGTAGTGGGCCGAAGCTTCGATGCCGCTGTGTTTGGTTGCGCCGAGGTTGGTCCAGCCCACGGCATTGCTGACGTATTGCAGCTCATCCGAGAAATCGATGTAGAACAGCGTCACTTCGCCGCCCCACACGCTGTCGTTGTAGCGCGTGCCCACTTCGTACGTCTTGGCCTTCTCCGGGTTCAGGCCACTGGCGGTCTGATCGCCCGTACCGCCCTGGCCTAGCTGGAAATACTGCAGGCTGCCGAAGGACGTTTCGTAGTTGGCGAACAGTTTCCACGCATCGGACACGTGGTACATCACGCTCAACGCCGGCAACGGTTCGTTGTTGTGGACCTCACGGCGTTTTTCCAGGGTGCGCGCGCCGGTCAACGGGATCACCGGGCGGTCGTGCCATTCGGTGCGGATGTCTTCGAAGCGGATACCGGGGGTAATGGTCCACTTGCCGATGTCGATCTTGTTATCGACGTAGAAGGCGTTGGCCTCGGTGCCGCCAGTGCGGTCCTGGTAGACGTGACCGTCGCTGCGCCCGCCGGGGGTGGGCACGTTGTTGACCAGATTGAGGCTGGTGGCCTGCTCGTGCATGCCTTCCTTGAGGTAACGATAACCGACGCTGACTTCCTGGGTGCTCGGGCCCACGTCAAACACATGGCTCACACGGGGCTCGATGCCAAAGGTGTAATAGGTGCGCGGGTACGAGCCGAGGGTGAGCAAGTCGCGGTTGGCGATGTTGCTGCCACGGAAGCTGTCGGAGTAGTAGGTCAGCACTTCGGCCTGGGTGCGGTCGTCGATCTGTCGGATGTACTTGAAGGACACATCCTTGCGACGCCCGGTGAAATTGTCCCAGTCGCGTACCGACTGATACGGGTTGGCGTCGAATTGCTTCTGGGTCAAGCCGCCGGGCATGTCGGCCGTGGCGTCGTAGTAGTGGAAGTTGAGTGAGAAGTCGTCGCTATCGGTCGGCGCCCAGTGGGTCTTGAGGATCACGTCGTTGATGTCATTGGCGTTGTTGCTGCTGCGATAGCCGTCCCCTTTGACCCCGGAATACAGCAGCGCCGCACCGATGCCGTTGTCTGCGGTGCCGCCGACAAAGGCGTTTTCCAGATGTTTCCAGCCGCCGTGGGCCGAGGTTTGCAGGGTGGTGCCGACTTCACCGGAGAATTTCTCCGGGATGGCGCGGGTGACAAAGTTGATCACGCCACCGACGTTTTGCGGCCCATAACGCACGGAACCGGCGCCGCGTACCACGTCGATGCTGTCCAGGTTACCGGCGGAGATCGGCGCCATCGACAGTTGCGGCTGGCCATACGGGGCGAAGGCGGCCGGTACGCCGTCGATCAACACCGTGGAGCGTGGCGACAGGCGCGAAGTCAGACCCCGTACGCCGACGTTGAGGGAAATATCGCTGCCGCCGGTGCCGTTGGACTCCTGCACCTGCACGCCCGGGACCCGGCGCAACACGTCACCGACGTTCATCGCGCCCTGCTCCACCATGGCCTCGCGGCGAATCACGGTGCGTGCGCCGGGGTGGTTCTGCACCACTTCGGCGTTGGCGTCGCCCAGCCAGTCGCCGACCACCTTGATGTCGGTGGTACCCAGTTCCAGGGGCGAACCGGCTTCACCGGCACCGCTGCCCAGCGGACGCAAGGTCACGGAACCGGCGTCGATCTGATAGTCCAGGCCACTGCCTTGCAGCAATCGACGCAGGGCTTGTTCCGGCGAAAGGTTGCCATCCACCGCCGGGGCTTGCTTGCCGGCGACCATGTCGGGGCTGAAGAACACTTGCAGGGAGGTCTGCTGGCCCAACTGGCTCAGCGCTGCACCCAGCGGTTGGGCCTGGATATGGAGGGTGTCGGCAGCATACGCCGAGGTGCTGACAGCCATGGCCAGGGCCAGTGGCGCCCAGCGGGAGATTTTATTGTGGTGGCAGGCAAGTTTTTTCACGTCAAATCGGGTCCTGTGATCGCAAGCGAGTGCGGCCGTTAATGCAAACCAGTTGCAGTTGCAGGAGGAGACGACGAACGCGAAAAAAACCTGACTGTCAGCGCGAAATAATTTCCTGGCTGCCGTCCGGCAAGGCGCGCACGGCCACCGGCAGAATGTGCGGCAGGGCCTTGAGCAAGGCGTCGGTGTCGTTGGCGTTGAACACGCTGGTCAGGCGCAGGTCGCTCACCGCCGCCGAACCGACCCGCACTGGCTGCTGGCGATAACGCGACACTTCCCGTGCCACGTCACCCAAGCTGGCGTTGTTGAACACCAGTTTGCCGCTGCGCCATGCGGTCAGTTCTGCGGCGTTCACCGCGTAGGCCGGCACCACGTTGCCCTGGCTGTCGATGTGCGTGCCACGGCCCGCCGTCAGCGTGACGCTTGCATCCACGGCCCGCCCTTGCACCTTGACCGTCCCGGCCTCGACCACCACGCGGGTGCTGTCGTCATCGCGGCGCACATCAAAGCGCGTGCCGGTCACCGTGACCTGCCCGGCCCCGGCGGCGACCACAAACGGGCGAGTGGTGTCGTGCTCGACATTGAACATCGCCTCGCCCCGCTTGAGCACCACGCCGCGCCTGCCCTTTTCGAACTGCACCGCGACCATGCTGCGGCTGTTCAACTCCATCACCGAACCGTCGGGCAGCGTCACCTGGCGCTGTTCACCGAGCCGCGTGCTGAACTCGGCGCTGTAGGGTTTTGGTTGAAGGATGCTGAACACGCCCAGGCCAACGGCAACCGCCACCACACTGGCCGCGACCGCGTAACGCAACACGGCGCGCCGCTTGGGGCGCTCAGCCGGTGCATCGCACAACGCACGCAAACGCGCCGCCGGCAACAGGTCCGTGGCGCTCCACAGGCCTTGCAGCACATCGAATTCGTATTGGTGGTCGGGATGCTCATGGCGCCACGTCTCGAACTGCTGGCGCTCGGCGGCCCCCAGTTCGGCGTCTTGCAGGCGCACAAACCATTGCGCAGCCTCGTCTCGGGCACGGTTATCCATCATGGAAGATCCTTGGTTCATGGGGCCAGCACGTCCAAGCGGTCACGCAGATGCCGCAGGGTGCGGATCATATACTTTTCCACCATGTTCTTGGACAACCCCAGGCGTTCGGCGATTTCCTGCTGGGTGAGGCCTTCGATTTTCTGCCAGATGAAAATCCTGCGGCAGTTGAGCGGCAACTCGGCCAGCGCCCGCTCGATGGAATCCGCCAACTGGATCGCGTGCATGACGTGCTCCGGGTCGCCACTGTGCGGCGAACGCAGGTCGAAGGTCTCCAGCGCCAGCGCCTCGCGCCGGTCTTCACGGCGATGGGCGTCCACCGCAATGTTGCGTGCGGTTTGGTGCAGATAGGCGCGCGGCTGCTCAACCTCGGTGGACCGTGCCTCAAGTACCCGCACAAACGTGTCATGGGCCAGGTCTTCGGCCTGCTGGCGGTTTCTCAGGCGGCGCGTCCAGGTGCCGATCAACTCTTCGTAATACTCGAAAAAGCCTGTTCTGCGGGGCGGCTGGGGCATCATCGCGGAGGCACTGGGGAGGCGGGGCGTGAATAGTAATGCTTCCTATTAAGTCGGGCAATTGCTTCCCGTCGTGTCAGCGCAGTTCGAAGCGTTGTTCAATGACCTCCCGAGAATCCAAGCCTATCTGCAGCCTGAACTCGCCAGGCTCGGCGACGTGTCGCAAGTGAACGTCGTAGAATTTCAGGTCATCTTCACCCACGGTGAACTCGATTCGTCGACGCTCACCGGCCTTGAGCATGACCTTCTGGAAACCCTTGAGCTCCTTGACCGGACGGCTGACGGATGCCACCGGATCACGGATATACAACTGGACCACGGTTTCGCCATCGCGCTCACCCGCATTGGCCAGCGTGACACCCACCCGCAGAGACTGACCTCGGTGCAACACTGCGCTGGACAACTGCAAGTCTGACAGTGCGAAACGGGTGTAGCTCAAGCCGAAGCCGAAGGGAAACAGCGGCCCCTCCTGCTCATCAATATATTGGCTCATGTACTTGTTCGGCTGATCGGGGATGAAGGGGTGGCCCGTGTTGAGGTGGTTGTAGTAAATCGGGACCTGGCCCACCGAACGGGGAAACGTCATGGGCAGCTTTCCCGAAGGGTTGTAACCGCCAAACAAGACATCAGCGACAGCGTTACCGCCTTCCATCCCGCTGAACCAGGTTTCCAGCAGCGCATCGGCCTGCCCTTGCACTTGGGTCAATGTCAAAGGCCGACCGTTCACCAACACCACCACCAGCGTTTTACCCAAGGTTCTCAATGCACTGAGCAGGCGCTGCTGGCTATCCTCAAGGTCAAGGCGCGTTCGGCTGATGGCCTCATCGCTGAAATTCCACGCCTCCCCCACCACTGCCACGATGACATCGGCTTGGCGTGCCACCGCCATCGCCTCTTCCAGCAGCGCTTCAGGCGATCGGGGATCAAGGTCCAAGGGCGAGCTATAACGTGCCAAGCGATCAGACAACGCCCTGTCGTCTGTGACATTGGCGCCCTTGGCATACAGCAGCGTGGCCTTGCCTTCCACCGCACGCGCCATGCCCTCACGGATGCTCACAACTCTTTGTGCTGCGCAATCGCCACAATAGCTCCCGAGCAAATCACGGCGGCTGTTGGCGAGTGGGCCTACCAGCGCGATACGACCGTGCTTGCTCAACGGCAGGGTGTGCTGGCGGTTCTTCAACAACACCAGGGTCCTGCGCGCCACATCCCGCGCCGCCGCCCTTTGCAACCGGCGCTCCATGGGTTCCGGAGGCAATCGGGAGAGGTTGCGATAGGGGTCTTCGAACAGCCCCATCTCGTACTTCATCCCGAGCACGCGACGAACCGCCTCGTCCAGGACCGCAACACTCACTGCTCCCGATTTGACGAGGGCGGGCAACTGGCGAACATAGGCATCGTCACTCAACTCCATGTCGAGGCCCGAGAGAATCGCCAATGAAGCCGCGTGGCGCTGATCAATCGCCACACCGTGCGTAATCAGGCCAGTCACGGCATTGGAGTCACTCAGGGTGACGCCGGCAAACCCCCACTCATGGCGCAGCACATCCTTGATAAGCCAGGGGTTGGCGGTTGAAGGAACGCCGTTGATTGTGTTGAACGCAAGCATCGCGACCTGCGCGCCGGCCTCGACAGCCGCGCGGTATGGCGGGAAATAGTACTGATACATCTGTGCCCGGCTCATATCGACACTGTTGTAGTCCTTGCCGCCCTCCACAGCCCCATACAGGGCCACATGCTTGACGCCGGCCATGATGCTGCCCGCCGCGCGATAGTTGCCGCCCTGATACGCGTTGATCATGACCCGAGCAATGCGCGACACCAAATAGGGGTCCTCGCCGTACCCCTCCGACACCCTGCCCCAGCGAGGATCGCGGGAGATGTCCAGCATTGGGCCGTAGGTCAGGTGCACACCATCGGCGCTCGCTTCCTGCGCGCTGATCCGCCCCACCAGCGCCAATGCCTGCATGTCCCAACTGGCCGCCAACGCCAGGCTGACCGGAAACACGGTGTGCAAGCCATGGATAACATCCATGCTGAAAAACAGCGGGATTTTCAATCGGCTGCGCTCAACGGCCATTTGCTGCAACGCGTGCCCATAGGGCGCAGGCGGAACTACGGCCACCCCGCCAATCAGTCCGCCGGCCAGGTGTTCCCGGACGCGCGCATCCGGCGCCACAGGGTCGAGATAGACGATGTCGAGTTGCCCGACCTTCTCGGCAACCGTCATTTTGCCCATCAGCTGATTGATGAACGCGGCTTTATCCAAGGGTGCCTGCGCCACAGCAACCGCGCTACCAAGACTCGCCAGCAACCCGACAACCCAGTGCATGTTCACGCGCTCATCCCCTGACCACCTGCAAGCCGGTAGCCTCACCTCGGAAGCGAAAGACGTCTACTGTCAGAAATGACAGTTCCCCCTGCCTGCCCCGCTGCGCCCCGTCGAATCCCACGCTGAACTTACACGTGGCCCCGCCAGTCAGCTGACTGAACCCTCTGACAGTGGTGGTTGGCCCATGCACCTCTCGCTCCAGCAACAAGTCGCCCTCATCACCGGCGCCAGTTCCGGCATCGGTGCAGGCGCCGCCAAGGCCCTGGCCGACGCCGGCGCGGCCGTGGTGCTCAATTACAACGCCCAGGCCGCCCCTGCTGAAGCGCTCGCCGCACAGATCAACGCCAACGGCGGCCGTGCGCTTGCCATCGGCGGGGACGTGTCAAAAGAGGCCGATGTGGAACGCCTGTTCGCCCAGACGCTCGACGCCTTCGGCCACTTGGACATTCTTGTCGCCAACTCCGGCCTGCAAAAAGACGCCAACCTGGTCGATATGAGCCTTGATGACTGGAACACGGTGATCGGCGTCAACCTCACCGGCCAGTTCCTCTGTGCCCGCGCGGCCGTGCGTATCTTCAATCGCCAGGGCGTGCGCGAAGGCGTGTCGCGGGCGGCGGGAAAAATCATTCATATGAGCTCGGTACACCAGTTGATCCCTTGGGCCGGCCATGTGAATTACGCCGCCTCCAAAGGCGGTGTCGAGATGTTGATGCGCACCCTCGCCCAGGAAGTCAGCGCGCAGCGCATCCGTATCAACGGCATTGCGCCGGGGGCGATCCGCACGCCGATCAACCGGGCGGCCACCGAAGGCGCGGCAGAAAAGGAACTGCTGAAACTGATTCCCTACGGCCGGGTCGGCGACGTCGAAGACGTGGCCAACGCCGTGGTCTGGCTGGCCAGCGATGCCTCCGACTATGTAGTCGGCAGCACCCTGTTCATCGACGGCGGCATGAGCCTTTATCCGGAGTTTCGTGGCAATGGTTGAGCTAAAGAACGAACCCCAAAGCGCCATCGACGCCCACGGCATCATTGGCGACATGCGCAGCGCGGCACTGGTCAACGACACGGGCAGCGTCGACTTCTTCTGCTGGCCGGAATTCGACAGCCCGTCGATCTTCTGCGCCCTGCTCGACAGCCCCGAAGCGGGCATTTTCCAGCTCACTCCGGACCTGCCAGACGCGCGCCGCGAACAGATCTACCTGCCCGACACCAACGTGCTGCAAACCCGCTGGCTCAGCGACGAAGCCGTGGTGGAGATCACCGACCTGCTGGCGATCAGTGATGACCTCGATGACCTGCCGCTGCTGATCCGTCGGGTGCGGGTGATCAGCGGCACGGCCGACATCCACCTGCGCTGTGCAGTGCGCCACGACTACGCGCGCGCGCCGACCCGCGCCAGCCTCGACAACCGCAGTGTGTACTTCAACGCCGATGGCCAGCCCGGCCTGCGTTTGTCCAGCAGCCAAGCCTTGCACATCAAGGATGGCGCGGCGGTTGCACGCTTCACCTTGAACCAGGACGAAGGCGCCGAATTCGTCCTCGGTGGCCAGGATGATGAGCGGGTGGACAGCGCTTGCACCGACCTCGCCCTTGCCCACACCCTGACGTTCTGGCGCAGCTGGATCGCCCAGTCGAACTACCGTGGACGCTGGCGCGAAATGGTCAATCGCTCGGCCCTGGCCTTGAAGCTTCTGACCTCGCGCAAACACGGCGCGATCATCGCCGCCGCCACCTTCGGCCTGCCGGAAAGCCCCGGCGGCGAGCGCAACTGGGACTATCGCTACACCTGGATCCGCGACGCTTCATTCACGGTCTATGCCTTCATGCGCCTGGGTTTTGTCGAGGAAGCCAACGCCTACATGCGCTGGCTCAAGGGGCGGGTCAGTGACTGCTGCGGGCAGCCAACCAAACTCAACATCCTCTACGGTATCGACGGCCGCCAGGAGCTGCCGGAAACCGCACTGCCGCACTTCAAAGGCCACGGCGGCGCCACGCCGGTGCGCATCGGCAACGGCGCGGTCGGGCAGATCCAGTTGGACATCTATGGCGAACTGATGGACGCGGTGTACCTGGTCAACAAATACGGCGAAGCCATCTCCCATGACGGCTGGAAACACACGGTGGAAGTCGCCGACCAGGTCTGCGATATCTGGAACACCAAAGATGTGGGCATCTGGGAAATGCGCGGCGAGCAGCATCACTTCCTGCACTCGCGGCTGATGTGCTGGGTGGCGCTGGACCGCGCAATCCGTCTCGCCTCCAAGCGCTCGCTGCCAGCACCGTTCGCCCGTTGGGACCAGACACGCCAGGCGATCTACGCCGACATCTGGAGCAACTTCTGGAACGAGGAGCGTGGGCATTTTGTGCAGCATATCGGCAGCACGGCGCTCGACGGTTCGATGCTGCTGATGCCGCTGGTGCGTTTCGTCGCGGCCACCGACCCACGCTGGCTGTCGACGCTGGAAGCGATCCAGAAAAGCCTGGTACGCGACGGCATGGTCTATCGCTATCGCAACGACGACAACCCAATCGACGGCCTGCAAGGCACCGAAGGTGCATTTACCGCGTGCTCGTTCTGGTACGTCGAATGCCTGGCCCGCGCCGGGCAAGTGGAAAAGGCCCACCTGGAGTTCGAACAACTGCTGCGCTATGCCAACCCACTGGGTCTGTACGCCGAAGAGTTCGACAACCAGGCCCGCCACCTGGGCAACACGCCCCAGGCCTTGAGCCACCTGGCGTTGATCAGCGCGGCGTCGTTCCTGGACCGCAAGCTCAGCGGGGAGAAGACGACCTGGCAGCCCTGAGGCACAATGACCGCCCCACCCCGGCTACGGACTGCAACCCCATGCGCCAGGTACTGCTGATCATCGACGTGCAACCCTGCTTCAACCCGCCGGCATGGCTTGTGGACGGCATCCATGCCCTGCTCGGCCGCCTGCCCAGCGTCGCCACCGTCGAGCGCCACGACGAAAGCATCACCCCCTTCACCCGCCAACTCGGCTGGCAACCGGCGCCGGATGACGACAGCCTGGTGGCGGCGGATCGCATCTTCGTCAAGCACGGTTATGCGCCGACGCCCGAGACGATTGCCTACCTCAAAAGCCTCGAGCCGCAGCGTGTGTTGGTGTGTGGCATACAAACCGACACCTGCGTCCTGGCGGCGGGGTTTGCCCTGTTCGATGCAGGGTTGCAGCCGACGTTGATCAGCGATTTGACCGTGGGCTCGTCGCTGGATCGGTCAGGGCAGCTGGGGGTGGATTTGTGGCGACATCACTTTGGCAAGGTCGTGGATCGGGAGCAGATTTTTGCGGCAACCGCGCCATGAGCCCTTTCCCTACCCTACACACCCAACGCCTGTGCCTGCGTGAGCTTGTAGCAAACGACGCACCGGCGCTGTTCGACATCCACAGCGATGCCGACAGCATGCGCTGGTTCGGCGCCGACGCGATGACCGAGCTTGCCCAGGCCCAAGCCCTGATCGAAACCTTCGGGCACTGGCGCACCCAGCCCAACCCCGGAACACGCTGGGGAATCGAATGGGAGGGTGAACTGATCGGCAGTTGTGGTCTGTTCAAGTGGAACCAGAAGTGGAACAGTTGCGCACTCGCCTGTGAGCTGGCGCCCGACGCGCGTGGCCAGGGACTGATGAGTGAAGCTATGCAGGCAATGCTCGACTGGGGCTTTGAACAGATGCAATTGCATCGAGTGGAAGCCTGGGTGCATCCGCAAAATACCGCGTCGCTCAAGCTGTTGGAGCGACTGGGTTTCAAAGCCGAAGGAACGTTGCGCGACGCGGGGTTCTGGAATGGCCAACGACACGATCTGGGTGTATTGGGGTTGTTGAGCCACGAGTGGCTGAACAGGAAAACCACAGGTATTTAATGAACCCTACTTTACACATTGCGCCTGATATTCCAGGTGAGCATATGACCTCACGCCTCCTACAAGACATCAGCACACCCCTCGCCCGCCGTTGAGCTGGAGTGAGACATGGGAGAATCACGACCAAGGTTTGATCAAGTGCTGGGAAGTTGGTCGAGAGCTCGCAATCAAACGACCTGATCTGGTGAGCCGTGCCAGTTGCTATGGGCGCTGTGCGGTGCAGACGACGGGGTGACTGCTGGAATTGCTCGGCGAAAACCGCTCGCGGTAGGCCTGGGGCGTCACCGACAAGACGCGCAGAAAACTGCGGCGCAGGGTTTCTTCACTGCCAAAACCACATTGCACGGCGATGCGTTTGATTGATGCCGTGCTGTCGGCCAACTGCCTGCGTGCGGTTTCGACGCGGATCAGTTCCACGGCGCGCGCCGGGGTCTGGCCGGTTTCGTTGCGGTAGTGGCGCACAAAGCTGCGTTCGCTCATGCCAGCCTGGGCGGCGAGGGTCGGGATGTTCAGGTCGAGGGTGAGGTTTTCCGCCATCCAGGCGTGGAGTTCGGTGAAGCGGCTGTCGGCCTTTTGCAGGGACAGGGTCACACTGAATTGCGATTGCCCGCCCGGGCGCTTGAGGAACACCACCAAGTGGCGCGCCACTTCCAGGGCTACTTCGCGGCCCAGGTCTTCTTCCACCAGCGCCAGGCACAGGTCGATGCCGGCGGTGACGCCGGCTGAGGTCCACACCGCGCCCTGGCGGATGAAGATCGGGTTGGACTCCACCGTCAACGAAGGAAATTTGCGCGCCAGTTCTTCGCAACGCGTCCAGTGGGTGGCCACGCGGCAGCCATCGAGCATGCCGCTGGCGGCCAG
This sequence comes from Pseudomonas sp. RP-B7, assembly GCF_059803535.1. Classification (NCBI taxonomy): domain Bacteria; kingdom Pseudomonadati; phylum Pseudomonadota; class Gammaproteobacteria; order Pseudomonadales; family Pseudomonadaceae; genus Pseudomonas; species Pseudomonas sp. RP-B7. The sequence continues at coordinate 31,616 of NZ_JAPFHC010000042.1, read as the reverse complement.
CAAAAACGCGCCGGTGCACACCGAGGTCATGCGCCGCGTATGCCTGGCTTTTTCGCGCACCCAGTCCACTAGCGCCGGGTCTTCGGCGGCGCCGTAGACGCCCCAGCCACCGGCGATCACCAGGGTGTCGCACGGCGCGTCGATGGCCGGCAACGGCTCGGCCACCAGCGCCAGGCCAGCGGAGGTCATCACCGGGTCCGCCTGCGCAGCGACTACCGAAACCGCGTAGGGCAACGGCAGACCGCGCTGGCGCGCCAAGTCATTGGTGGAAGCGAACACCTGCAACGGCCCGGTCACGTCGAGCACCTGGGCGTTGTCAAAAGCGAGGACATGGACGATTCGAGGCATGATTGGCGTGATCTGTGGGCTGAATGGCGTATCCGCCAAAGCCTAGGCCCCTAGAGTGGAGTCGTCCACCCCTTTCTCGGAGCGCTGTCCATGACCTTGCAAATCGGCTTTGTGTTGTTCCCCGGCATCCAGCAACTGGACCTGACCGGCCCCTATGACGTTCTCGGTTCGCTGCCGGACGTGAAGTTGCACCTGGTGTGGAAAGACCTCGCGCCGGTCACCTCCAGCACTGGCCTGGTGTTCACCCCGACCGTGACTTACGCCGATTGCCCAACGCTGGATGTGATCTGCGTGCCCGGCGGTTCCGGGGTAGGCGCGTTGATGGAAGACCCACAGACCCTGGACTTCCTCAGCACCCAGGCGCAGACCGCGCGCTACGTGACCTCGGTGTGTACCGGCGCGCTGGTGCTCGGCGCGGCGGGCCTGCTGCGCGGGCGCAAGGCCACCACCCACTGGGCCTACCACGACATGCTCGCCCCGCTCGGCGCGATCCCGGTGCAGGATCGTGTGGTGCGTGACGGCAACCTGCTGACGGGTGGCGGCATCACCGCCGGCATCGACTTTGCGCTGACATTGGCGGCGGAGTTGTACAGCGAAGCGGCGGCGCAACTGGTGCAGTTGCAGATCGAATACGCGCCGGCGCCGCCCTACCACTCAGGCAGCCCGGACACCGCGCCCCGGCATGTGCTGGAAGAAGCACACAAACGCACGGCGCAATCGCGCCGGGTGCGCGGCGAAATCGTCGCACGCGCCGCCGCACGACTCGGCTGACTCCGCCTTGCCCCCACCAACTTGTAGTGAGCGGGCTTGCCCCGCGCTGGGGGGCGAAGCCGCCCCAAAACCAGGCACCTCGGTCTTCCTGAAACACCGAGTAGCCGGGGTTTAGGGCGGCTTCGCCACCCAGCGCGGGCAAGCCCGCTCACTACAAGGGCGAGTCAGGTGGGGCGCGACATCACTGCCAGGCGCACGGCCAGCAGCGTGAGCACCGTCGCCAGTCCCCATTTCTGCAGCCAGGCGCTTTTCGAGCGTTTGGCAAAGAACCGGCTCAACACCCCGCCAAACGCCCCCAGCAAACCGTGAAACACTGCAGCGATCAACGTCAACACGCCGCCCAGCAGCATCAACTGCACGGCAATCGAGCCTGCTTCGGGCCGGACGAACTGCGGCAAGAACACCACAAAAAACAGCAACGCCTTGGGATTGAGCAAACTGTTGAACATCGCTTGCAGAAACACCCGTCCCAGGGGCACGCGGTTGGCCGGGGCCGCCTCCAGCCCCGGGCTTTTCTGCAAGGTCTTGAACACCAGCCACAGCAGGTATACCACCCCGGCATAGCGGATCAGGTCAAAGGACGGCGGCCAACTGGCCACCACCGCCGTCACCCCGGTGGCGGTCAACGCGGTCAGCAGCAGGTCGGCCACACCGATGCCCAGGGCCGAGGCCATGCCACCGCGCCAGCCGTGGGTCACGCCGTGGCTGATGACAAACGCCATGTTCGGCCCCGGCGATAACAGCAACAACAACACCGCACCGCAAAAAACCGCCAGGGTCGCCAGGTCGATCATGCTCAAGCCCTCCACCGGGAAAAGCCTGCAGACTAATCCGCCTACCGCATGCCGACAAAAAATTGTGCTGGATACATTGCCCAGCGGTGATTGCTCATTGTCATAGCCAACGTCTAGAATGCGAAACATTATCAATTAAGACTGTTGCGCCGGGATGCCCATGTCGAGCGATCACCCACTGGACCCTGCCGCCATCGGCCAGCTTTACCAGGCGCATCATTCCTGGCTGAACGGCTGGTTGAAGCGGCGCACCGGCTGCCGCGAGCATGCCGCCGACCTGGCGCAAGAAACCTTTGTGCGCCTGCTCAACGCGCGCAAGCAGCAAACCTTGCTGCAACCGCGTGCGTACCTGAGCAGCATCGCCCGCAGCCTGATGATCGACGGGTACCGCCGCCGCGAGCTGGAACGTGCCTACCTCGAAAGCCTCGCGCATTTCCCACAGGTCGAGGTGCCGTCGGAAGAAACCCGCCTGCTGATCCTCGACAGCCTGGAACGCATCGATCGCTTGCTTGATCAACTTAAACCCCGCGTACGCGAAGCCTTCCTGCTCGCGCAACTGGACGGCCTGACCTGCGCGCAGATCGCCCAACGCCTGGACGTATCCAAGGCCACCGTGGAACGCGACCTGTCCAAGGCGCTGCACGCCTGCTATCGGTTACGTTATGCCGAACGCTGACCAGCGCCTGGTAGACCAGGCCATCCAATGGATGATCACCCTGCGCTTCAACGTCGCCGACGACGCCAGCACCGCCGCGTTTGAACGCTGGCTGCACAGCAGCCCCGAACACCAGCGGGTGTGGCACCGGGTCGCGACGATGAATGACGACTTCAACCATCTGCCCGCCCAGGTCGGGCGCCGCACCCTCAGCGGTGCGCGGCAACGCATCAGCCGCCGCGAAAGCCTCAAGCTGCTGGGCCTGGTGGCCGGTGCGGCCGGCTTGAGCTGGTTCGGTCGCGACTACACACCACTGCCAGCGATGATGGCCGACTACCGCACCGCCACCGGCGAGCGGCGCTGGGTCGCGCTGAGCGATGGCAGCAAGCTGCAACTCAACAGCGCCACGGCGATTGATGCGACGCTCACCCCAGAGCGACGCAAGGTCCAACTGCGCCAGGGCGAGATACTGGTGAATCCCAGTGTCGATACCCGCCCCTTCTGGGTGCTGACCCGCCACGGCGATTTGCGCGTCGAAGGCTCGCGCTTGCTGGTTCGCGAAGAGGCCCAAGGCACCTCTCTTGCGGTGCAACAGGGCACGGTGGCGATATTTGCCGACCGCCATGACCCCAGCGCCCGGCAGGTGATCCAGCCCGGCGCGTCGGTGTTGATCGACCGCACAGGCATCCGCACACCCATCGCCAACGGCCTCGACCCGTGGGCCTGGAGCGACGGCGTGATCAGCGCCCACAACATGCGCCTCGACGCCTTCCTCAGCGAGCTGGCCCGCTACCGCCACGGGCTGCTGCGTTGCAGCGAAGCGGTGGCCGGACTGCGGGTGTCAGGGACTTATCAGTTGAGCGATACCGATCAAGTGCTGGCGCTGGTCGCGCAATCACTCAACGTCGATGTCACCTACCGCAGCCGCTATTGGGTGACGGTAACGCCCCGGGTTTAATCGTCCGAAAAAATAAATGAGGTGAATTCCCATTGCCGCTCGACCTGTAAGGAAAGGCCGATCAACAGGCCAGTACTTTTCACTTCCTTCAGGAGCATCCCGCGGTCATGCAAGCGTTCCCCTCCCCCCGTTCCCCTCTCAAGCGCGCAGTGCAGGCCGCCTTGCTCGGCGTCTGCCTGAGCGGCGGCGCCCTGCCCCTGGCCGTGCTGGCCGATACGCCGGCCAGTGACAACCAGGCCCAGGACTGGAACATCGCCGCCGGCCCCCTGGCCCACGCCCTTGACCAGTTCGCCCGCCAGGGCGGTATCAGCCTGTCGTATGACGCGACAGGCGTCGCCGGCAAGACCAGCCCGGGCCTGAGTGGCCGTTTCGACCGCGAGCAGGCGCTCGGCCAATTGCTCAGTGGCCAGGGCCTGCAAGCCCAGCGCCAGGGCAACAGCACCTGGCTGCTACTGCCGCAAGTGGCCGACAGCGGCGCGCTGAACCTGGGTGCAACCACGATCACGGGCGACCGCCTGGGCGCCACCACCGAGGGCACCGGTTCCTACACCACCGGCGCGGTGACCATCGGCAAAGGCCAACACAGCCTGCGGGAAACACCACAGTCGGTCAGCGTGATGACCCGCCAACTGATGGACGACCAGAACGTCACCACCATCGACGACGTGATGGAACGCACACCCGGCATCACCAGCTACGAATCGCCCATGGGCGGCAAGTATTTCTATTCCCGTGGTTTCAAGATGCTCGGCCAGTACCAGTACGACGGCGTACCGCTGGACATGGGCAAGGACTACGCCCAGGCCGACAGTTTCAGCGCCAACATGGCGATTTATGACCGCGTGGAAGTGCTCAAAGGTGCCGCCGGCATGCTCAAGGGCGCCGGCACCGCCAGCGGCGCGGTGAACTTCGTACGCAAGCGGCCCCAGGCCAAGCCCACTACCAGCCTGTCGCTGTCCGCCGGCACGTGGGACAACTATCGCGCCGACGTCGACGCCGGTGGCCCGCTCAATGACAGCGGCACCGTGCGTGGCCGCGCAGCGATCAGCCAGCAGGATCGCGGTTCCTACATGGACATTGCCAAGCGCAAGGACCAGGCATTCTACGGCGCACTCGACGTTGACCTCAGCCCCGACACCACCCTGGGCATCGGCGCCAGCTATGAAGATGTCGACGCCACGCCATGCTGGGGCGGCCTGCCGCGCTACGCCGACGGCAAGAGCGCCAACCTCAGCCGTTCGACGTGCCTGGGCCAATCCTGGAACGACTGGCAAAGCCGGCGCGCCACGTACTTTGTCGACCTCACCCACGCGCTCAACGATGACTGGAAACTCAAGGTCGCGGCCGTGCACAGTCGCAACCTGCAAGACACCAAGTACGCTGCCAGCGAAGGCACCATCAACTACGGCGACCCAGCGCCCACTGCCCTCTCCTACGCCGCGTTGATGGACTACGATCACCGCGACTACGGCCTCGACGCCTACCTGGACGGCAAGTTCGAAGCCTTCGGCCTGGAACACGAACTGATCCTCGGCGCCAACGGCAGCCGTGGTACCCAGGACGATGTGTACGCGATCCAGAACCTGCCCACGCGCCAGGGCATCTACACGCCCAACCACCACTTGCCGGAGCCGGCCGACAACACCTTCTGGCCGAACATGTACCGCGGCAGCACGATCAAGGAAACCGCCACCCAATACGGCGCCTACGCGACCTTGCGCCTGCGCCTGGCCGAACCATTGATGTTCATTGCCGGCAGCCGTGTGAGCTGGTACGACAACCGTCGCCAGTCCTACAGCCTGGGCTGGGGCGAGTGGTCGCTGCAGGATGCGCGCTCCAGGGAAACCGGCGAAGTCACGCCGTTCGCCGCGCTGATCTATGACCTCAACGAGCACCTGTCGGTGTACGCCAGCTACGCCGACATCTTCCAGCCGCAAAGCGCCTATGCCACCGCCGATGGCGCCGCGCTCAAGCCGAAGATCGGCGATAACTATGAGCTGGGCATCAAGGGCGAATGGTTCGACGGCCGCCTCAACAGTTCCCTGGCACTGTTCCGTGCCATCGAGAAAAACGGCGCCGAAACCGATTACGCCAGCTTCTGTGCAACCTCTGCCGATGGCTTTTGCTACACCGACACCGCCAGGGTGCGTGCCCAGGGCGTGGAGGCCGAAGTCAGCGGTGAATTGCTCGAGCGCTTGCAGGTATCTGGCGGTTACACCTACACCCAGACCAAGTCCCTGAAAAACATCGACAGCGCCCTCGAAGGCGGCTCATCCAACACCTACGTGCCCAGGCATATGCTGCGGGTCTGGGGTGACTACCAGCTCGACGGCGCGCTGTCGAAATGGAGCGTGGGCAGCGGCGTCAACGCCCAGAGCAGCAACTACCGCATGCAGACTATCAAGCTGGAGCAGGCCGGTTACGCGACTTGGGACGCCCGCGTGGCGTACCGCATCGATGACACCTGGACCGTGGCACTCAACGGCAAGAACCTATTTGATAAAACTTATTACAACACCGTCGGTACCGCCTCCTGGGGCAACTTCTACGGTGAACCACGTAATTTCACCGTTAGTTTGAAAGGTAACTTCTGATTCCGCGAAAGTCCCGGTGGCCGGGCACTTAACGTGCCCTGCCCCTCCCTTACTGCCCCCCCTTCCTACGTCTGTTCGAAAAAGGTTTTACCGGCTGGCAGGAAAATTCCTGCATTTGTTCCTACACTCAAAATCACACACCCAAACCGAGTGCACGGACAAGGACTGTCAACAAAATGCCGCTAAAAAAACCATTAAGACCGCCTAAAAAGCCAATCCGCACCATCGTCAATTCGTTGACAAGGCTTACCAAGGAAACACTCCTTTAATTACGACCCTGCAAGTTCCATTCAAACGGATAGTGCTGTTTGAATTGAACAGTTGCGTATTACCCAGAGTAGCCGTCGTTCGACTTGGCTCTATAAGCAGCATGCTGCCTTATTGATCCAACAACCGAGCAGGAAGTCTGGAGTGCAATGAGGGATGTTTTATGCGAGAGAAGTCGCGCGTCGACAGTTTGTTTTTAACACGTGCAGGTTTTGTTGAATTTTTTGTTGTTTTCGTCAAATTCATCCATGGCCTGAGTGCCATCCTTCCGCCGTTGGTCCTGGTGCTGTTCCTCGACCCGATGGACCCCCAATTGCGCCCACACTTCATCGGCCTGCTGGTATTTTTCGCGGTCCTGACGATCATCCTGTTCCAGGCCCTGGGCATCTATTCCGAAGAATTGTTCAGCAACCGCCTGCGCCTGAAAACCAAGATCAAAGCCTGGTCGGCCGCGTTCTGCATCCTGCTGTTCATGTACCAGATCCTGCAGATGTTCCCCCAATTGACCCCACGCAATCTGCTGGCGTGGTACATCATCAGCCTGGGCCTGTTCTGCCTGGAACGCCTGATGATGCTGCGCCTGTATCGCAACCTGATGCGCAAGGGCAAATACCTGCAACGCACGGTGATCCTGGGCTTTACCGACACTGCCGTGCACGTCGCCGACCACCTGCAACGCAACGGCGACATCCGATCTGGCCTGATCGGTTTTATCGACGACCGCACCGAGCGCATCCCCAAGGAGCTGAGCAACCTGCCCTTGCTGGGCAACACCCGTGACCTGGAAAACCTGATCCGTGCCGAGCAGGTCAACCAAGTCATGATCTGCCTGCCGTGGGCCGCCGAGCAGCGTATCCACGGGCTGGTCAACCGCCTGCGGCAGATGTCGGTGAACGTGATGCTGGTGCCGGACATGGCCGCCCTGCGCTACGGGCACAGCAAGATTACCGACGTGGGCGGCATCCTGATGTTCAACACCTCGCAGTTGCCACTGCGCGGCTGGTCGCCGGTCATCAAACGCCTGGAAGACCTGCTGCTGGCCAGCCTGGCGCTGGTGTGCCTGTCGCCGGTGATGGTCGCGACGGCGATCGCAATCAAGCTCGACTCCAAGGGCCCGGTGCTGTTCCGCCAGAACCGCTATGGCTATAACGACAACGAGATCCGCGTGTTCAAGTTCCGCTCGATGTTCACCGACCAGAGCGACTTCACCGCCGAACGCCAGACCACCCGCGAAGACCCGCGCATCACGCGCGTCGGCCGGATCATCCGCAAGACCAGCATCGACGAGCTGCCGCAGCTGTTCAACGTGCTGCTGGGCAACATGTCGATGGTCGGCCCGCGTCCCCACGCCACCGCCACCAAAGCCGCCGGGGTGCCGTTCGAAGTGGCGGTGAGCGAATACAGTTCACGCCACCGGGTCAAGCCGGGGATCACCGGCTGGGCGCAGATCAACGGCTACCGGGGTGAAACCGATACCCTCTTCAAGATCCAGAAACGTGTCGAATATGACCTGGAGTACATCTCCAAATGGTCGGTGTGGTTTGACCTGTACATCGTCTTCATGACGGTCCCGGCCGTTCTTTCCACCAAGGAAGTCTATTGATGAATGCCCTCAACGGATTAATCCCCTGCATCATTTCCGGTGGTTCGGGTACGCGGCTGTGGCCAGTGTCGCGGCAGAACATGCCCAAGCCCTTCATGCGCATGCGTGACGGCCAGAGCCTGTTGCAAAAGACCTTCCAGCGCGCCGCCAAACTGCCCGGCGTGGAAAGCGTATTGACGGTGACCAACCGCGACCTGCTGTTTCGCACCCTCGACGACTACCGTGGGGTGAACAAGGCCCACCTGCCCCTGGACCTGTTGCTTGAGCCGTTCGGGCGCAATACGGCTGCGGCCATCGCGGTGGCGGCGCTGCATGTGCAGGAGCATTTTGGCGATGCCGCGCAGTTGCTGGTAATGCCCGCCGACCACTTGATCCTCAACGAAGTGGCGTTTGCCGCTGCCGTGACCCAGGCCCGCGACCTGGCCGAAGCCGGCTACCTGGTGACCTTCGGCATCCAGCCCGACCACCCGGAAACCGGCTTCGGCTACATCGAACAAGGCGACGCGCTGGACACCGGCTTCCGGGTCAAGCGCTTCGTCGAAAAGCCCGACCTGGCCACCGCCCAAGGCTACCTCGACGGCGGCAAGCACCTGTGGAACGCCGGCATGTTCTGCTTCAAGGCCAGCACCCTGGTGGACGAACTCAGCACCCACGCGCCGGACGTGCTCAGCGCCGCCAGCGCTGCGCTGGAACACAGCCAGAGCCTGCAAAACAAAACCTCGCGCCAACGCGAACTGGAGGCACAGGCATTCGGCAGCGCGCCGGACATTTCCATCGACGTGGCCCTGATGGAGAAATCCCGCAAAGTCGCGGTGGTGCCCTGCGACATCGGCTGGAGCGACATCGGCTCGTGGGAAGCCCTGCGCCAGCTCACCCCCAGCGATGCCCATGGCAACCAGGTCAATGGCGAAGCGATCTTGCACGACGTGCATAACTGCTACATCGACTCGCCCAAGCGCGTGCTCGGCGCGGTCGGCGTGCGTGACCTGATCATCGTCGACACCCCCGATGCGTTGCTGATCGCCGACGCCCACCGCAGCCAGGACGTGCGCTACATCGTCGCCGAGCTCAAGCGCCAGAACCATCCGGCATACAGCCTGCACCGCACCGTCACCCGGCCATGGGGCACCTACACCGTGCTGGAGGAAAGCAGCCGCTTCAAGATCAAGCGCATCGTGGTCAAGCCCCAGGCGTCGCTGTCGTTGCAGATGCACCACCACCGCAGCGAACACTGGGTGGTGGTCAGCGGCGCGGCGCAGATCACCAATGGCGAGCGTGAATTCCTGATCAACGCCAACGAGTCCACCTACATCCCTGCCGGGCACAAACACCGACTGACCAACCCCGGCATCATCGACCTGGTGATGATCGAGGTGCAGAGCGGCGAGTACCTGGGCGAGGACGACATCGTGCGTTTCGACGACATCTACGGGCGCGCACCGGCCGAGGTGAAAAAATGATATGCGCACGTCACTGATCATCCCGACCCGCAACGCCTCCAGCCACCTGACGCGGCTGCTGCCGGCGCTGGCCATGCAAACCCTGCAACCGGACGAGATGCTGGTGGTGGACAGCGCCTCCAGCGATGACACCGTGGCACGCTTTCGTGCGTTCGGCGCACGGGTCGAAGTGATCGACGCCCGCGACTTCAACCACGGCGGCACGCGGCGCTGGGCCAGCGCGCAAGTGGACGGCGACGCCTTGATCGTGATGACCCAGGACGCCATCCCCGCCGCCCCTGAAACCTTCGCCAACCTGCTCGACGAGCTGCAACAAGACCCGCTCAACGGGGTGGCCTACGGTCGCCAGTTGCCACACCCCGACGCTGGGGTGCTGGGCGCACAGTCACGGCACTTCAACTACCCCGCGCAGAGCCGCAGCAAAAGCCTGGCCGATGCGCCGGAGTTGGGGATCAAGACCTGCTTCAGCTCCGACTCGTTTTCCGTGTACCGGCGCAGTGCGCTGGAGGCGGTGGGTGGTTTTCCCAGGGACGTGATCGGCAGCGAAGACGCCTTCGTCGCCGCCCGCATGCTGCTCGACGGCTACAAGGTGCGCTACGCCGCCACGGCGCTGGTGCATCACTCCCACGATTACAAACTCATGGATGAGTTTCATCGCTACTTCGACATTGGTGTGTTCTACGGCCGCGAGCCGTGGATCAAGCAAGCCTTTGGCGACGCCGGGGGCGAAGGCAAGCGCTACGTGCTCGCCGAGCTTGCCGCGTTGCGCAAGGCAGGCGCCTTGCACCGTGTCCCCGAAGTTCTGGTGCGCAGCGCCTTCAAGTTGCTCGGCTACCGCCTGGGCCACCTGGAACGCCGTCTGCCCCTCGCCCTCAAGCGGCGCATCAGCATGTTTCCCGGTTATTGGAGGTGAGCAGCATGACCCAGAGGAAGTCCCCCGTGATGAAACGAACCGTGCTCGCCCTGGCCATGCTGGCCCTGGCCGCCTGCAATACACCGGCACGCATCGTCGCGCCAGACAGCAAGGCGGTCGAGGACGGCAAACGCGCCCTCGAACAGCTTGCGCAATTACCGCCGGCGGTGGAGCGCATCCGCGTCGGCGATCAGTTGCGCATCGTCCGCGATGCCGGCGAGATGCCGACGCTGTCGGCGTTCAACGTCAGCACCATCTATGAGCTGACGCTGTACACGGTGCAGACCGACGGCAAGATCAACTACCCGTTCCTGGGGCCGATCCATGTCGCCGGGCGCCAGCCTTCGGAACTCGCCACCGAACTGACCGGCAAGCTCGCGCAGACCTATCGCGAGCCACGGGTGACGGTGAACATCAACCAGGCACCGGGCAACTCGGTGATCGTCGGCGGTGCGGTGAACAACCCGACGGCGGTGCAGATCGCCACGGCCAACACCCTCGAACAGGCCATCCTCGGCGCCGGCGGGGTCAGCCCGGCGGGCAATGCGAGCATGGTCGCGTTGCTGCGCGAAGACGCCCAGGGCGCCTATCGCGCGTACTTCCTGGACTTCAGCCAGTTGCTCAACACCGGCCCCAACGGGCGCAAACCCGTGCACCTGCAACGCGGTGATGTGGTGTTCGTGCCCAAATCCAACGTGGGCGAGCGCATCCAAGGGGTGGATACCTACATGAACCAACTGATCCCGTTCACCAAGTCGATCGGGGTTGGCTACAACTACACCCGAACCAGCGGCGGCAATAACTAAAGGAGCGACATCCCATGATCGAGATCCGTTCTTTTCGTGATCTTCTGCGCCTGTTCTTCATCTTCCGTCGCGAGTTCAAGCTGGCGGCGATTGCCGCGCTGGTGATCATCCTGCTCGGCGCGTTCCTGTTGCCGGCCAAGTACGAATCCACCGCGCGCCTGCTGGTCAAGCCGGGGCGCGATTCAACCTTGCCGATCGAGATCAGCAACCGTCAGGCGCTGGTGATGCCCAGCACCCAGCGCGACCCGATTGTCGACGAAGAGCGCCTGCTCACCGGGCGGCCCATCGTGCGCGCAGTCGCCGAGCACTACCTGGAAGTGATCGATAACGCGCCGCCGCCGGAAGGCTTCTTGAAAGTCACCAAGCACTACGTCAAGAAAGGCATCGGCGCAGTGTTCGACGGCATCCGCGTGGTGCTGGAAACCATCGGCATCATCGAAAAAACCACCCCGGTGGAACGCCTGGCCGCCAGCCTGGAAAAGAGCTTCGATGTCAGCCACGCCGCCGGCTCCACGGTGATGGACATCAGCTTTACCTGGGGTGATCCGGAGATCGCCCAGGCGGTGGTCAAGGACTGGGTCGAAACCTACATCAACGAACGCACCGAGGCCTTGGGCCGCAAGAGCCTCTACGTGTTCTACGAAGGCCAGGTGAGTAACAGCGCCAGCGAGATCAAGAGCTACAAGGAGCAGATCCTCAAGCACCTCAACGAGATCGGTGCGGCGAGCATCACCGACCGCCTTGAAGACTTGTCCGAGCGCATCAACGTATTGCGCGGCGAGACCTTCAACACCACGCGCTTGATCGCCTCTTCCGACAGCGCCATCGAGAGCACGCGCACCCAGCTCAAGAGCCAGCCCAAGGAAGTCACCACCGTTCGCCAGATCGCCCTGAACCCGCAGCAGCAGGACTTGCGTCGCCTGCTCAACCAGAAGCTGCTGGAGAAGGCCGACATGATGCGCACCTACACCGACAACGCGCCGCCGGTCAAAGCCCTGGACGCCTCGATCCAGGCGATGCGGGTCCAGGTCGCCAGCGAAAGCAACACGGTGCAAGCCTCGGAAAACCGCGCGCCGAACACCTTGGAAATCCACTTGCAGCGCGTGCTGCTGGATGAAACCAGCAACAACAAGGCACTGCGCACGCAGCTGGTGCAACAGCAGAAGCAATTGCTGAACCTGGAGACGCAACGCACCCAAGCCCTGGAGGTTGAACCGGAGCTGGCGCGCCTGTCCCGCGAGCTGAACGCCACCGAGCGCAACTACGCGCTGTACGTGGACAACCTGGAAAAATCGCGCATCGACCGAGAGCTGGACAACAGCCAGATCAGCAACATCGCGGTGATCGAAGAAGCCACTCTGAACCCTGGGCGAATCTTCCCCAAAACCCTGGTGATGCTGGTGTTGGCGGTTCCGTTTGCCATCGTCGTCGGCCTGCTGGTGATCTACCTGTGCTACCTGCTTGACCAGCGTATCCACGATGGCGGCCTGGTGGAGCGCAAGTTCGGCCTGCGGCTGTGGACCACCTTGCCGGAGCTGGATACCAGCACTGTGCAAAGTACCAACGCATTCCACGCCAGCATCTACCGGCTGTACAGCCAGCTCAAACCCGACCGCATTGCGCAGAACGGCCTGACCCTGGGGCTGACCTCGGCGCGGCACGGCGAAGGCGTGACCTTTGTGGTCGAGCAACTGCGCCATCTGCTGCTGGAAAACGGCGTGAACGTACGGGTCGGCGGCCTCGCCCCGGCGGAGCCTGGCGAAGTGGTGCTGCTGGATGCCTCGGGCCTGCTGGATAACCGCGACGCGTTTGTCACCCTGCGCCGCGCCGACCTGATCGCACTGGTGGTGGAAGCGCATAAAAGCACGGTGCCAGTGGTGGAGCACGCGTTGTCGATCCTCAACACCGCGTTCGGCAAGGTCGATGGCATCATCATCAACCGGCGTAAATTCGAAGTACCGGCCAAGGTCCTGCGAACCATCGCCAAGTACCGGGGGGCGTTCTGATGCGCATTGCCCTGCTGGCTCCTTTGCCGCCGGAAAAAAACGGCATCGCCGACTATGCGAACCATTTCAAGACGGCGCTGGAGCAGTTGGGCGTGACGGTGGCGACACCGTTGAGCGGCGCGCAGGGAAGTACCCAGGCGATCCAGCAGGCCATCGCCGCGTTCAATTGGCAGAGCGTCGACCTGGTCCACGCCGAATTGGGCGGCGGGCGGCTCGGCGAGTTCCTGGCCCTGCGCGAATTGCGCAAGGCTCATCCGACCCTACCGTTGACCGCCACGGTGCATGACCCCGAGCGTATCGTCTGGCGGCGCGAGCGGCTGCCCTTCCCGCTGAACCTGCTGGAACGCCTGCCCAGCCCGTTGCCACAAGCAGCGGTGGTGCTGGCCGACCCACTGACCTTGCGCGAAGAACGCCAAGTCGCCAGAGGCCTGACCCGCCTGATCACCCTCACCCGCCTCGGCGCCGACTGCCTGACCCAGCGCATGCAATTGCCACCCGGCAAAGTCGCGGTGATCAACCACGCCAACCTGGCGACCCCACCCGCGCCGCTGCCGGCGTTGGACACCCTGCACCTGCTGTACTTCGGCTTTATCTACCGCGGCAAAGGCATTGAAGACCTGCTGCAAGCCCTGGCCGACATGTTCAAGCAAGCCCCCGAATTACGCGGCCGCGTGCGCCTGACCCTGGCCGGTGGCACCGCCGCTGAGATGGCGTTCGGCGCAGGCGGTAATTACCTGGAGCAGTTGAACAGCCAGATCGCCGCACTGGGCCTCACCGACACCCTCGACTGGCGGCTGAACCTGCCGGCGGCCGAGATTGCGCAGACGATCCAGGCGCACCATGTGATGGTGTTGCCGTATCGCGAATCGAAAAAACTCGGCCTGCTCGGGCGCCAACGCGGCACCAGTGGCGCCCTGTCCTGGGCCGCCGCGTGCGGGCGCGGGGCGATCACCTCGGATGCGCGGGCGTTTGCCGAAGAGGTCGCCAGCGGCAACGGCGCGATCTATCCACAAGGTGACGTCGCGGCCCTCACCGCGCAATTGCTGCGCCTGGCACGCACGCCGTCGTTGGTCCGGGACTGGGCCGAACGTGCCGGGGAAATCGGCCGCGAACGCCTGTGGCCGCTGACCGCGCAGCGCTTCAAGCAGCTGTTTGAACAGGCGATTGCGGGGGCCCCGTATGGCACGTAGATACACCTACCTGGCGAGCCTTGCGTTGATCGCCGCCCTTGGCCTCGGCGCGTTTATGTGGGGGCGCCCAGCCGACGCCGAGAACCATGTGCTCAAGGGCAGCAAGGAGGTGGTGTGGAAGGATTTCCTGGGGGTGAACGCGCAGTTCCTGTGGTTCAGCCCCGCGCGCTACCAGCTGCAGATCGACCGCCTCAAGGCCCTGGGCCTGCAATGGGTGCGCCTGGATCTGCACTGGGATCAACTGGAACCCGTGGAAAACCAGTACCAGATCGCGACCCTCGATCAGTTGGTCGGCAAGCTGCAAGACAACCAGCTCAAGTCGCTGTTCTACCTGGTCGGTTCGGCCCCTTTCGCCACCACTGCGCCCGCCGGCGCGCCGTATCAGGACCAGTACCCGCCGGCCGATCCGAACATGTTCGCCACACGCATGGCGCTGCTGTCCCAGCGCTACCCCAGCGTTGACGCCTGGCAGGTGTGGAACGAGCCCAACCTGCTCGGCTTCTGGCGTCCGGCGGCCGACCCGGCGGGTTATGCCAGCCTGTTGACCGCCACGGCGAGCGCCTTGCGCGGGGTGAATCCGGCGAAACCCGTGGTGGCCGCCGGCATGGCGTTTTTCAGCGAAATGCCCAACGGCCAGACCATGTTCAACGCCCTCGGCGCCCTTGGCGTGGCCAGCCTGAACACGGTGGTGTCCTATCATCCCTACACCCAGTTGCCCGAAGGCAACGACCCGTCCAACCTGGATTTGATTGCCAAGACCAGCGCGCTCAACCAGGCCCTGCGCAACGGCGGCGTGCAGGCGCTGTGGAGCACCGAGTGGGGCTGGTCGACCTACCCGGGGCCGAAAGACGCGCAAGACCTGATCACCCCGCAACAACAGGCCGATTACGTGGTGCGGCGCGTGGCGCTGATGAGCGCGATGGATTTCGACAGGATCTTCCTGTTCACCCTCAGCGACCTGGACCAACGCGCCAGCGTGCGCGACAGGTTCTACGGCTTGCTCGACATCGACGCCAACCCCAAGCCGGTCTACACCGCGCTGAAGTATTTCCTGGATGTCAGCGGCCCCAGCCTGAGCCCGGCCGACCCACCGGCCGCCGACCAATTGCCCGACGGCCTGTTCAGCATCGGCTGGACCCGCGCCGACGGCCACAAGCTATGGTTCTTCTGGGCGGCCGAGGGCGGCAACGCGCACTTGCCCGGGCTGACCAGTGCGACCCTGTACGACCCGCTACGCGGCACGCAAACCCCGGTAAGCGGCACCAACGGCCTGACCGTGACGGTCAAGCCGAACCTGCAAATTCTGTTATGGGATTAAGTGACCATGCGTATTTTATGGATCCTGCCCTACTCGCCCTGGCCCGCCACCAGCGGTGGCAAGACGCGCCAGTTCCACCTGCTGCGCAGCCTCGCGGCGCGTGGGCACCAGATCACGCTGTTGCTGCATGACAAGCACCCGGTGGCAGCGGCCGATCGCGCGGTGCTCGAAGCCTTCCTGGAACAGCTGATCGTGCTGCCGCGTCGCCCGCTGCGCAGCGTCAAGACCCTGGTCGCCGGGCTGCTCGCACCCTATCCGCTGCTGGCCAGCGTGAATGGTCTGTCGGGGCAATTGCAGGACACTTTCGAGTGGCTGCTGGGCGAACAGTGGGACGTGGTGCAGATCGAACACAGCTACACCTTCCAGCCCTACGAAAGCGCACTGGCGCGCAAGGCCCAGCCGTTCGTGCTGACCGAGCACAACGTCGAATCCGCCCTTGGCGCCGCCACCTACGACCGCCTGCCGCGTTGGGCGCTGCCGTTCATTCGCTATGATCAGTGGCGCTATGCGCGCTGGGAACGCCGGGTGATGCGCCAGGCCACTCAAGTGCTCGCCGTGACCGACAGCGATGCCCAAGTCCTCGAAACCATCGCCGGCAAACCGGTGCCGGTGGTGGTCAATGGCGTGGATTGCGACCACTTCGCCCGGGCCCATCCCGACCCGTCGGCGCGCCGTGTGCTGTTCCTCGGCAACTATGAATACGCACCGAATGTGGACGCCATCGAGTGGGCCCTGGATGAAATCCTGCCCAAGGTCTGGGCGCGTTGCCCCGATGTGCGCATGAGCGTGTGCGGCTTTGGCATGCCCGGCAGTTGGCGCACGCGCTGGCCGGACCCGCGCATCGAATGGCAAGGCTTCGTGCCGGACCTGCTGGCGTTGCAATCGAGCAGTTCGGTGTTCCTCGCGCCGTTGCGCCATGGCGGCGGTTCCAAGCTCAAGGTGCTCGAAGCCCTGGCCGCCGGCCTGCCGTTGGCAAGCACCGCGCAAGGTGTGTCGGGCCTGGACCTGGTGGAGGGCCTGGACTACCTCGGCGGCCAAAGCGCGTCCGCCCTGGCGGATGCCGTGGTGCGCCTGCTGCAATTTCCCGAAGCGGCCGCGCCCATGGGGGAATCCGGACGTGCGTATGTGCGCCGGGCCCATGACTGGAGCGTCGCCGCCAGCCAATTGGAGCAGGTGTACGCCAGCCTCGTGCCGCTCAAACGCAAGGAGCCCACATGCGTATAGGCCTGGACTACCGCACCGTCGGCACCTCGCCGCAATCGGGGATCAGCCGCCAGGTGTATGCCCTGGAAACCGCCCTGCGCGCCTTGCCGCAGATCGAACTGGAGCGCTTCACCGTGGCGCCCCTGGGTGACGCCAGCCGCTTGCAGGCCCACTGCCCAAGCTGGGGCTGCGCGAAAACCGCGATGCACCAACCGCACAATCGCCTGCGCTTCGAGGCCGGTTTTTTGCCGCGTGCACTGCGCGAGCAACACATCGACCTGTACATCAGCACCTTCAACATGGGCCTGCCGCTGCCGCCCAAACCCAAGGGCCTGCGCACGGTGGTGCTGTTGCACGACTTGTTCCAGATCACTTTGGACAACTACCACGCCAACCGCCTGAAGGCGCTGATCTACAAGACCAGCGATCGGTTGTCGATTGCCTGGGCAGTGCGCAGTGCCGACCGGGTGTGGACACCGTCGCAGTACAGCGCCGATGAGACCGCGCGTTTGTTTCCCGAGGCAAAGGCCAAGATTCGTGTGCTGCCCAATCAGGTCGATGGGTTCGCCGGGCTGCCCGCAGACCTCAGCGCACGCCAACTGCCCAAGGATTACTGGTTGCTGGTGGGCACTCGGGAGTTGCGCAAAAACGTGCCGTTTTGGGTCGACGCCTGGCAACGGGCGCGACGCCAATCCCCAGCCGTGCCGGAGTTGGTGCTGGTCGGCAGCCTCGAGCATTTGCCCGTGGCCCAACGCAGCTTGCCGGGTATTCGCGCACTGAGTGGCGTGTCGGATGCCGAATTGCACGCGCTGTACCGCCAGGCCTCGCGCTTGTGGCAACCGTCGTATGCCGAAGGCTTCGGCTTGCCGGTGATCGAGGCCCTGAGCGTCGGCACGCCGGTGGCCGTGGCCAGCGGTACGTCGCTGGATGAAATCACCCCGCCGTCGGCGCCGCGTTTTTCGCCCACCGATGGCCCGGCGTTGGTGCAATTGATGCTGGACCTGGCGCAGCGCCCCGCCGAAGACGCGCCGGAGCAATGCCGCCAATGGGCCGAACGCTATAACCCCGGCGCCTATCGTCGGCGCCTGGCTGAATTGATCGAGGAGCTTCAATGAGAGTAAGCCTGCCAAGCCTCGTCCCGGTGTTCTTTGGTGCGCTGTTCGGCGCCCTGGCGTTGTTGCTGTCCCCGGCCAAGGCATTTGTCGCGGTGCTGGGCCTGGCGGGCGCATTGACGATCCTGCGCTTTCCGCTCTGGGGTCTGTTGCTGTTTGCGGTGGCGGCGACGTTCATGCCGTACTCAACGGTCAACCTGGGCATCCGCACCACCGTCAGCGAAGCGATCCTGGCGCTGACCTGGGGCGCGGTGCTGTGGCAACGCTTTCTGTCGCGGCTGCCCGACTCGCCGCGTTTCTCGCAGCGCCCCACCGACCAGATGCTGCTGTGGCTGATGCTGTTCAGCGTATTGCCGTTTATCGTCGGCCAGGTCATCACCCACGCCGAGAGCAGCGGCCTGGCCAACTGGCTGCGCTGGTTGCTGAACCTGTCGGGGGTGTTTCTCGCGGCCAAGTTGCTGGTGGAGCAAAAGCACCGCGAATCCCTGGTGATCGCCCTGCTGCTGGGCACCTTGGCGATGCTGTTGCTGTCGATCGGAGTATTCGTGCGCACCCGCTCGGGGGCCGGGATTGCGCCGATCCTGGGGCTGTTCAACTACGCCAACTTCGACACGCTGAAGTTCGGCCTGGAGGCCATGTCCTCGCGCATGGGCTCGCCGTGGACGCACCCGAATGCCATCGGCGGGATCATGGCGCTGCTGCTGCCGCTGGCATTCTGCTACGGCATGACCGAACAAGGCTGGAAGCGCGGCCTGGGCCTGAGCGTGGCGTGCCTGGGCGCGGCAGCGCTGTTGTTGGCCAGCAGCCGTGGCGCGATGGTCAGCCTGGCGCTGGTGCTGCTGTGGATGGCCACGCGTCGCGTGCCATACACCGGGCGTTTGCTGATGATCGGCGCGGCCTTGACCGTGGCGCTGGTGATTGCGTACCCACCGTTGCAGGACCGCCTGGCAACGATTTTCTCGTCGAGCAACGCCAGTACCGAAGTACGCGTGGATGAATATCGCCTGTTCCCGCAGGCGGTGGCCGCGTATCCCCTGGGCATTGGCTTCAAGGTCGACCCGCCGGTGCCGGGCACACATCTGTTGGGGATCTCCAACCTGTGGCTGAACTACGTCTACAAGGTCGGCATTGTCGGCATGCTGCTGTTTGTCGCGGTGACCGTGCGCTGGTGGCGTGAAGCGCGCCCGGAAAAAGGCCCGATCCGCCTGACCAAGGACAACGCCCTGTGGCTGGGCACCACGGCGGGGATTCTGTCGGCGCTGGTCAGCGGCTTGTTTGACCACTACTTCAGCTTTGCGGTGGTGATGGTGGCGTTGTTCTGGCTGATGGTGGGGATCAACGTGCTGGAGGCGCGGCGGCTGTTTCCGGCGCGGCTGCCGCAGGTCAAACGCGTGGCGGCACACGCGCCTGTGCTCAACGGCGTACGTCCCTGATGTTCGGCTCCGCCGCCTGGCTGACCGTGGCGACGTTGCTCGGCTTGTGCCTGGGCTTTGCGCGCGAATGGCTGCTGGTGGCGGCCTGGGGCGCGGGCGAGCGCAGTGATGCGTTCCTGATTGCGTTGTTCTTGCCCGAAGCCTTGCGCATGTCGCTGGCCGGTGGCGTGCTGAGCGCCGCCGCGCTGCCGCTGTACTTGCAACGAGACGACCGCGGGCGGCTGGACTGGCTGGCAGTGATGTTTGCAGCCTTGCTGCTGATCGCACTGGTGACCAGCCTGTTGCTGACCTCGTTGGCGCCGTGGCTGGTGCAACTGCTCGGCCCCGGGTTGGCGGCAAGTGCCACGGCGTTGGCGGGTAGCAACCTGCAAGTCGTCGCGTGGTGCGTGCCGGGTTTACTGCTGCATGCGCTGTTCAGCATTCCATTGCAGGCGGGCGAGCGCTTTGTGCTGGCGGGCCTGGGCTCGCTGCTGTTCAACTTGCCGCCGGTGACCTACCTCGCCCTGGCAGGCACCGCCACGCAACCGCACACCCTGGCCCTGGCCTGCCTCGCCGGCAGCCTGTTGATGCCGCTGGCGCTGCTGCCGTCGATCTGGCGCCAGGGCTGGCGGCCGTGGCGCTGGCAGCTGGCGCTGGCGCCGTTGCGCGAGCTGGGCCAGCGCATCGGCCCGCTGCTGTTGAGCAATGCTGCCAGCCAGGGCTTGGCGTTGATCGAACGGTTGGTGGCGTCGCTGCTGGGCGAAGGCGCGGTGACCTGGGTCAACCTCGCACGCAAACTGATGAACCTGCCGCTGATTGCGCTGATGAGCCTCAACCAGGTGCTGTTGGGCATGATGAGCCGCCGTCAGGGCGATGCGCGCCTGGCGCTGCTCAAGCGCGGCCTGGAAACCGCCAGCGTGCTGACCCTGCCCGCCGGTGTCGGGCTGGTGGCCGCCGCGCCGAGCCTGGTGGCGTTGCTGCTGCCCAAGCAATCGGCGGATTCGCCGTTGCCCTTGTTGTTGGCCTGGTTTGCCGTGCCCTTGGTGTTCGGCGCCTGGAACGCCTTGCTGGCGCGTTACGCCTACGCCGCCGGTGACACGCGCCAGCCGTTGCGTTGCGAGTTGCTCGGAAGCCTGGTCAACGTACTGTTGCTCGGCGCGCTGCCGTTTGTCTTCGGCCTGGCGGGCATTGCGCTGGCCGCACTGGCCGGGGTGATCTGCACTGCGTTGCTGCTGATGCAACGCCAGTCCTTGCTCACTGCCCTGCCCTGGGCACAGCAATGGCTGTTGAGCGCGCTGTTGATGGGGCTGGCGGCGCTGTGGCTGTTTGGCATTGAAGACGTCTGGCGGCAACTGGCGCTGAGTACCCTGGCCGGCGCGCTGGTGTTGCTGGGAATGGGGCTGTGGCTGAAGCCGTGGCGCAAGGCATGAACGATTGTTCAGGAGTGATCAGGTGAAACATCGCTGGATTCAAATGGATATTGCCAAAGGCATCGGCATCCTGGTGATCGTGTATGCCCACAGCTGGTTTGTGGCCACGTCCCTGGACCTGATGTACCCGATCCTGGCGTCGTTCATTCTGCCGCTGTTCTTCTTTTTGTCTGGCGTGCTGTTCAAGCCGGAACAGCCCTTTGTCGAGATGGCCGTGCGCAAGGCCGACGGCCTGCTCAAGCCGTTTTTCTTCACCATGCTGGTGTACGTGGTCGTGCGCGATGTGCTGCGCGGGCAACCGCTACTGGCGGATGTCGGCGGCGTGCTATACGCCTCGGTGGACACCATCCCGTGGCAGGCGCTGTGGTTTTTGCCGCATTTCTGGGTGGTGATTCTGTTCAGTTGGTGCGTGCTGCGTTTGATCCAACGCCTGCCGTTGGCGCTGAGTTGCGTGCTGACCGGACTGATTTTGGTGGTGGGCACCTGGATACTGCCGTGGTTCTGGCAACTGCCGGTGACCGTCGGCGGACACACCTGGGTGCTGCCGGGTTTGCCCTTCAGCCTGGACGTCACGCTGATCAGCAGCGCGTGTTTCATCCTCGGCTACCTGCTGCGGGACTGGCTGCGCCGGCATGAGGGGTCACTGCTGACCCTGGTGATATCGGCGGCGCTATTTGCGGCGGTGTTTCTCTGGCGCGGCGACACCATGGACCTGGCGCAACGGCGCTATGACCACTGGTTGTGGACCAGCCTGCTGGCATTGATCGGGGTTTACCTGTGCTGGGCGCTGGCGCGAGTGCTCATGGTGTCGAGCGTGTTGACGCGGGCGATGACCTACATTGGTCAGTCCACGTTGATCCTGTTGATCTTCCATGGCGAGATCCAGCACAAGACCGTCGACTTGATGGAACGCCTGGGGCTGCATGCGTTTGTGGCGGCGAGTATCGGGTTGGTGGTGGCGGTGGTGGCGCCGTTGTTGATCGGGGAAGTGATCAAGCGGGTGGCGTTTCTGCGGTTTTTCTACTTTCCGTTGCCGGTGCGCAAGAAAATTGAAACGCCAACTCCAGCACGCAGTTGAACCCAAATGTGGGAGCGGGCTTGCGTGGGAGCCGGTGGGTCCGGCTCCTGGCGTGGGTCAATCGTCCAGTTGTTGCGGGGCGGGCTTGCTGCCGGCCTTGGTCGGTTTGGCGCCCTTGGCCGGGGCCGGTGCAGCCGGTTCGGGTTCTGCGGCGGCGGCGGCTTCTTTTTCGGCCATGGGCATCTGGTCGATGGTGCTGAAGAATTCCTTGAGGTCGAGGGTATCCGGCGGCACGGTCTTCTCGAGTTTCTTCTCGCCGTCCTTGCCCACCAGGATCACCTTGGTGCCGCTGCCAGCGCCGAGCTTGAGGGCACGGATCAATGCGTTGGTTTCCGGTGGCGTGAGCTTCTTGTTGTCTTTGGCGTCCTTGGCGAACTTTTCCCCTTCGGCGCCGATGCTGCCGAATTTCACGGTGTAGAGCACCATGCTGCGCTCTTCAAACGCCTGCTTGGTGGCCGCTTCGTCGAGTTGTTTCTTGAGCGTCGCCAGGGTGGCATTACCCGAATCCAGCTCTACCACCACCAGCGGGCGGGCTTTGCCCAAATCCTGCTTGAGTGGGTTGGTATCATCAGCGGCCAACAGCGGCCCCGTAAAAGCCATCAAGGTAGCCAGGGTCAGCGACCGGATGAGCATGCGCACCTCCTTCTAGTTCCATGCAGGGTTCTTGAGTTTCATGTCTGCGACAGTCAAATTCAAGGATGATTCCTACACCGCTGCAAGAAAGCGTAGGTCAGCACGCCCGCTACGCAAGGGGTTGAGACGCTTTTGCGGTGATTGTTTCCACTGATTGCGGAAACATCATGAGACCTTCCAATCCGGCCAATGCCGCGCAAATACGGGGGCGACGATAGGGTCGGCGTCCACCTGCACCAGGCTTTGGGCAAAACCCGGGGCCAGGCCGTGCAATGCCTCCCGCGACTCATCCCAGCGCGACACCGCCGCCGCCATCAGGCCCAGTGCATTCGGCGTGTCGTTGGGGGCAAACAACTGCCCGGCAAACTGATCGGCAAACACCACCCAGGCCTGATGCAGGTAGCGCCGGGTGCCGGTGACCAATTGCGCCTGCACGGTTTCATTGACATTGCCGAGCCAGCGTTGCGGGTAGTCGATGATGCCGATGGCCGAGTAGCAGTTGGCGGCGATGTACACCAGCCCGCGGATGATCTGCGCGCGGTTGCCGGCCAACAGTTCGGACGCGGGAAATTCCAGGCCGAGGTGGATCAGGATCGCCGCGCTTTCGGTCAGCACCTGGCCATCGGGGGTGAGCAACGTGGGCACCTGCTTGAGCGGGTTGATGCGCGCCAGCTCATCGCTTCCCTCACCGATGGCCCATGAGGCCGCATCGATCCGTCGCCACGGCACCGCGCACCGCTGCAGGGCGATTTCGATCATGCAGGAGCCGGACTCGTCGATGCCGTAGAGCGTGTACATGGGCTTGCTTCCTATTGCCAAACTGAGCCCAAGATTGCGGGCCTTCGCCGTATCGAATCAAGCGTTTAAAACAGGCCCATCTGCCCACCGACCAGGGTGCTGAAATCGTCGTTGACGAACGGCAGGATAGCATCGGCCACCGGCTGCAATTGACGGGTGACGTAGTGGTCGTAGTCGATGGGCGCCTGGCTGACTTCCAAAGGCTGCGGACCGTTGACGCTGATTACGTAGCTGATCCAGCCACCGCGCTGGTACTGGCGCGGGCGGCCGAGGCGGTCGTTGTAGTCGTCAGCCAGGCGCGCAGCGCGTACGTGGGGTGGCACGTTGCGTTCGTAGTCGTCGAGCGGGCGACGCAGGCGTTTGCGGTAGATCAGCAGCTCGTCGAATTCGCCGCTGAGGGTGCGCTGCACGTAGTCGCGGATGTAATCCTGATGCGGCAGGCGGTGGAAGATGCGCTGATAGAGTTCCTGCTGGAACTGGCGGGCCAGGGGCGACCAGTCGCTGCGCACGGTTTCCAGGCCTTTGTAGACCATTTCCTCGCTGCCGTCGCTGCGCGTCACCAGGCCGGCGTAACGTTTTTTGCTGCCCTCCTCCGCACCGCGAATGGTCGGCATGAGGAAGCGGCTGAAGTGGGTTTCGTACTGCAGTTCCAGCGCACTTTGCAGACCGAATTCGCTGCGCAGATGCTCGCGCCACCAGTCGTTGACGTGCTGCACCAACGCCTGGCCGATGCGGCTGGCGTCGTCCTGGGAATGGGCGCTGCCGAGCCAGACGAAGGTGGAGTCGGTGTCGCCGTAGATCACCTCATAACCCTGGGCTTCGACCAGGGCGCGGGTCTGGCGCATGATCTGGTGGCCGCGCATCGTGATGGAGGACGCCAGCCGTGTATCGAAGAAGCGGCAACCACTGGAGCCGAGCACGCCGTAGAAGGCGTTCATGATGATTTTCAGGGCCTGGGACAGCGGCGCGTTGTGTTCGCGCTTAGCCTCTTCGCGGCCCTCGGACACCCGCGCGACGATGGCCGGCAAGCAGTGCCGGGTACGCGAGAAGCGGGCGCCGCGAAAGCCTTCCACGGACAGGTTGTCGTCGGGGTACTTGAGGCCTTCGATCAGGCCCACCGGGTCGATCAGGAAGCTGCGGATGATCGATGGGTAGAGGCTTTTGTAGTCGAGCACCAGCACCGATTCGTAAAGACCGGGACGCGAGTCCATCACGAAACCGCCGGGGCTGGCCTGGGGCGGTTTGTCGCCCAGGTTCGGCGCGACGAAGCCCTGGCGGTGCATCAGCGGCATGTACAGGTGGGTGAACGCGGCGACCGAGCCGCCGTTGCGATCCGCCGGCAGGCCGGTGACGCTGGCGCGTTCGAGCAGGAACGTGAGCAGTTCGGTCTTGGCGAAGATCCGCGTGACCAACTCGCAGTCCTTGAGGTTGTAGCGCGCCAGGGCGGGCTTGTCCTCGGCGAACATACGGTTGATTTCGTCCATGCGCTGGTACGGCGTGGAGATGTCCTTGCCTTCGCCGAGCAGGGTTTGCGCGACGTTTTCCAGGCTGAAGGATTCGAAACTCCAAGTGGCCGAACGCAGGCCTTCGATACCGTCAATGATCAAGCGCCCTGCCGCTGCCGCGAAGTAGTGGTTGCGGCTGCCGTGTTCGCGCCAGGTCATGGCTTCGCCGCCACGACCGAGCAGCAGCGGTACGTTGAGGCGTTGGGCGTGTTCTTGGAGCACGCGCAGGTCGAACTGCACCACATTCCAGCCGATGATCGCGTCGGGGTCATGGATGGCGATCCATTGGTTGAGACGTTCGAGCAGTTGGGCGCGGGTGTCGCAGTAGTCGAGCTTGAAGTCCACCGCGGTGGTTTTGTTCGGCGGGCCGAGCATGTACACCTGGCGCTCGCCGCAGCCTTCGAGGGCGATGGAGTAGAGATCGCCCTTGGCGGTGGTCTCGATGTCGAGTGACACCAGTTTCAGCGGCGGGCGGTAGTCGGGCGCAGGTTTCATCTGCGCATCGGATAGCACGCCGGTGGCGTCGGGCGTACCGCCGAACCACACCGGCGCGGTGATGAAGCGCTCCATCATGTAGCGCTCGGGCGGGCGAACGTCGCCTTCGTAGACGTCGACACCGGCGGCGCGCAGGCGTTTTTCCAGGTCCATCGCCTGGCGGTGCTGGCGGGTGTAGAGGCCCAGCACCGGGCGGTGATGGAAATCGCACAGTTGCAGTGGGCGCAGTTCGATCTCGCGCTCGCCCTTGAGCAGCCAGTCGAGCGGCTTGCGATGGGCTTCGGGGATGAACATCACCGAGGTCTGCACAGGGAGGCGGACGAGCCTGGGGCCCTGGTCGGTGGCCAGCCAGAAGCTGACCTCCGTACCCGCCGGGGTGTCGCGCCAATGCCGGGTCAGGACAAAACCCTGCTGTAAGTCCACCGTACCGCACCTCAGGAATCGCTTTCAGGGCGTGATTCTACTCGGCATCTCGCGCACGCAGACCGCGGAAGTAAATATTTGTTGCGTGACGCTAATAACAATTACTATCATTTGCGTTGGAGTCGTATCCGCGCAGTGAGGACGCGCAACGTTTGTTGCCCTTTTCCTCACTGGATCGACCATGCCCTTCCCTATTCCGTTTCGCCCGACCCTGCTCGCCCTGTGCTGTTCCCTGAGCGTCACCGCTCACGCTGCCACCCCCATCCCCCCGCAGGATGCAAACAACCGTCAGGACGGCGACACGCTGGAATTGGGCGCCACCAACATCAACGCTGACGCGCCGACGCCAGGCGCCCTGCCCGCGGTGTATGCCGGCGGCCAAGTGGCGCGTGGCGGCCAGTTGGGGGTGCTGGGCAACCAGGACATCATGGATGTGCCGTTCAGCATGTCCTCTTACACCGAGAAACTGATCCGCGACCAGCAGGCCGAAACCGTCGGCGATGTGCTGCTCAACGACTCGTCCGTGCGCCAGGCGTCAGGCTATGCGAACCAGGCGCAGACGTTCATGATTCGTGGCCTGCCCCTGAACGGTGACGATATTTCCTATAACGGCCTCTACGGCATCCTGCCACGCCAGATCATCTCCACCGACGCCCTGGAACGGGTTGAAGTGTTCAAGGGCCCGAACGCCTTCATCAACGGCGTGAGCCCCACCGGCTCGGGGATCGGTGGCGGCGTGAACCTGCAACCCAAACGCGCCGATGATCTGCCGTTGCGTCGTTTCAGCACCGATGTCAGCAGCGACGGCCGGGTGGGCGAGCACTTGGATATTGGCCAGCGCTTTGGTGAAGACCATCAGTTTGGCGCACGGGTGAACCTGTCCCAGCGTGAAGGCGACACTGGCATCGATGATGAAAACCAGCGCTCGAAACTGTTTGCGGTCGGCCTGGACTACCGTGGCGATGCATTGCGGTTGTCCGGTGACTTTGTGTATCAGAAACAGCACATCAATGGTGGTCGCAATTCGGTCTTCACGGGCACCGCCACCCACATCCCGGATGCGCCTTCGGCACACACCAATTACGCGCCGAGCTGGAGCAGTACCAACCTTGAAGACACCCTGGGCATGCTGCGCGCCGAGTACGACCTGAACGACAACTGGACCGCGTACGCGGCGGGCGGGGTCAAGCACAGCCGTGAAATGGGGCGCTACTCATCGGTGACCCTGACCGACAACCTCGGCAATGCCACTGCCAGCGGTTCGACCATCGCCCACGAAGAAGACAACAGTAGCCTGATGAGCGGCCTGAACGGCAAGTTCCAGACCGGCGCGGTCAGCCATCGCCTCAACTTCGGCCTGGCCGGGATCTGGACCCAGGTGCGCAACGCCTATGTGTTCGCCAGCGGCAAGACCACGACCAATATCTACAACCCGGTGACCGGCGCACCACCGGCCCTGAACAACCCACGCAACACGCCAGGCACCGACTTCAGCGACCCGCAAATCACCGCCAAGACCTTCGTGCGCAGCGCGGCCGTTTCCGACACCGTTGGCTTCTTCGATGACCGCCTGCTGGTGACCGTCGGCGCACGTCGCCAGCAGATGGTGGTGCAGGGCTACAACTACATGAGCGGTAGCCGCACGGCCAACTATGACGAGTCGATCACCACGCCGGTCTACGGCCTGGTGTTCAAGCCGTGGGAGCATGTGTCGGTGTACGCCAACCGCATCGAGGGCCTCGCACAGGGCCCGACGTCACCGCTCAAGGTCGGTCCCCGGACGGTCATCGGCGGCGGGCAGGCCTATGCGCCGGCGCGTTCCAAGCAGATCGAAGCGGGCGTCAAGGTGGACATGGGCAGCTATGGTGCGACGCTGGGTGTGTACCGTATCGAACAACCTGGGGCCGGTTACTCCGAAATCGTCGATGCCGACACTGCGCGCTACGTGCGCGAGGGCCTGCAAATCAACAAGGGCGTGGAACTCAATGTGTTCGGCGAACCGCTTAGCGGCTTGCGTCTGCTCGGCGGCGTGACGCTGATGAAGACCGAGCTCAAGGACACGGAAAAAGGCGCCAACGATGGCAACCGTGCGATCGGCGTGCCTTCGTTCCAATTCAACGCCGGGGTGGACTGGGACGTACCGGGCCTGCAAGGCGTGAGCCTCAACGGGCGCATGCTGCGTACTGGTGGGCAGTACGCCGACGCGGCCAACACCTTGAGCCTGCCGGCGTGGAACCGCTTTGATGTGGGCGCGCGCTACAACTTCAAGGTGGCGCAACGTGATGTGACGCTCGGTGCGACCGTGGAGAACGTTGCCAACGCGAAGTACTGGGAGTCGGCGCAGGGTGGTTTCCTGAGTCAGGGCGATCCGCGTGTGGCCAAGTTATCTGCTTCGGTGGATTTCTAGTTCATTTGTGTAGTGAGCGGGCTTGCCCGCGCTGGGTGGCGAAGCCGCCCCAAATCCGGACATCTCGGTTTACTTGAAACACCGCGGTGTCCCGTTTGGGGTGGCTTCGCCACCCAGCGCGGGCAAGCCCGCTCACTACAGAGCAGTGGTGTAGGTTTCGATATTGGCCATTTGTTCGTCCCAGCCACGGGAGTTCATCTTGAAGGCTTTCTGGCGGCGGGATTCGGGGATGGCGTCGAAACCGGATTCAACTACTCGCAGCAGGATGCCAGGGGCGCGGTCTTCGAGGGTGAACTCCACGAGGGTTGGGGTTTCCTGTTCATAGTCGACCCCCTCCTCTACCGCGAATGGATGCCACCGGAACGAGAACAGGGTTTGCGGCTGAATGCGTTCGATCCTGGCCTTCCACACCACGTGTTCATAACCGGGGTAGGTAATCGGTGCTTCGATGGTTTGCCCGGCCACAAAGGTTTTGCCCTTGAGGGCGATGCCAAACCAGCTGCCGAATTGCTCGGCGTCGGTCAATGCGTCCCAGACCTGTTTGCGTGATGCGTTGAGCAGGACTTTTCGTTCAATTCGATCTAACACGTGCATAAGTCACCTCCTGCATTGACAGTAGGCGACATCAACCAATGCGCAACCCTTTCGGTCGCGCAGTGGTGTTGCTACTTATCTCAGGATTTCCATTTGGCATTGATCGTTCCATGGTGCGGCTCCCGTGGCGCCCGTCCCACAGACGGATACTCGTCCACCAGATAACTGCCCAACGGGTTCGCAAGGTGGACGGAGCAAAACTGATCCAGGTTTAAGGGCAATGATGTGTATCTACGTGATGCGCCGGGTAGCTGTAAACGGTAGATTGTCCCTCTTCTCCCTGAGGTGACGCTCTATGACTCAACAACTCCATGGAAGTTGTTTCTGCAAGGCCGTGCGGTATGAACTGGACAGCCTGGATATGCCCATCAGCCACTGCCATTGCCAAAGCTGTCGCAAGGTCCACGCTGCGGCGTTCGTTTCGACAGCGGGCGTGATGCGCGAGCACTTTCGTTGGACCCAGGGCGAAGCGCTGTTATCGTCGTATGAATCTTCGCCGGGGAAGCTCAGGCATTTCTGCTCGCGCTGCGGCTCACATCTGATCGCAGAACGTCCGCATCAACCCCACGTGATTGTGCGTGTGGCAACGCTGGATGATGATCCGGGGGTCACGCCGAGCTCACACATCTGGACCGCCCACGATGTGCCGTGGCTGGCACATGAGGGCGTCGAGCAGTGGGCCGAATGGAAGGCGTGATTTAAACGTGCGGGTCACCTGGGGCTTTGGCCGGCGTCGCATATTGCGGCTTGAGGTGGCCTTCCTGGTCGAGTAACCAGGCATCCATGATCTGGCGCACCACAGGACCGGCAACCCGTCCGCCGGCCTCACCGTTTTCGATCATCACCGAGATCACGATTTTCGGGTGTTCGGCTGGCGCAAAGCCGACGAACAAGGCGTTGTCGCGGTGACGCTCCAAGGTCTTGTTGCGGTCGTAGCGTTCGCCCTGCTTGATCGCGACCACCTGCGCCGTACCACTCTTGCCAGCAATCCGGTATTGCGCGCCTTGCGCTGCGGCGCGAGCGATGCCGCGCGGGTCGTGCATCACCAATTGCATGCCGTGGTTGACTTGTTCCCAGTCACGCGGGTCCTTGAGCACCACATTAGGCATAGGATTTTCGTCCACCGGCGGAACGCCGTTGATGGTTTTGGCCAGGTGTGGACGGTTCCACACACCTTTGTTGGCGATCAACGCGGTGGCTTGGGCCAGTTGCAGCGGGGTGACCTGCATGTAGCCCTGGCCGATGCCGAGGATCACGGTCTCGCCGGGGAACCAGGGTTGGCGGCGTGTTGCGCGCTTCCAGGCCTGGGATGGCATCAGCCCGGCTGACTCTTCAAACATGTCGAGGGAGACTTTCTGGCCGAGGCCGAACTCGGCCAGGTAATCATGCAGCCGGTCGATGCCGAGCTTGTGGGCCAGGTCATAGAAGTAGGTGTCGTTGGAACGCATGATGGCCGCGTCCATGTCTACCCAGCCATCGCCGCTGTGGTTCCAGTTGCGGTATTTGTGGTCGAAGTCGGGCAGTTGGTAGTAGCCGGGGTCAAACACGCGGGTCTGGGCGGTAACTACACCGCTGTCGAGACCGGCGATGGCGACTTCGGGCTTGATGGTCGAGCCTGGCGCGTAGAGGCCGCGCAGTACGCGGTTGAACAGCGGACGGTCGATGGAGTCGTGCAGCGCCGCGTATTCCTTGAAGCTGATGCCGGTGACGAACATGTTCGGGTCAAAGCTGGGCTTGCTGACCATGGCCAACACCTCGCCGGTCTGCGGGTCGAGGGCCACCACCGAACCGCGACGGTCGCCCAGGGCTTCCTCGGCAGCTTCCTGGAGGTGGACGTCGAGGCTGAGGACGATGTTTTTGCCGGGGACCGGATCGGTATGCTTGAGCACGCGCAGTACGCGGCCTTGAGCGTTGGTCTCGACCTCTTCGTAACCTACGTGACCATGCAATTCGGATTCGTAGAAGCGCTCGATGCCGGTCTTGCCAATGGACTGGGTGCCGCGGTACTCAACCGAATCGAGGGCCTTGGACTCCTTTTCGTTGATCCGACCGACGTAGCCAATGGAATGGGCGAAGTGTGCACCCAACGGGTAGTGACGCACGAACTGTGGCTCGACATCCACGCCAGGCAGGCGGAACTCGTTTACGGCCAGCACGGCGATTTGCTCTTCGGTCAACTCGTAGAACAATGTCACGGGAACGAACGGGTGCCGGGCTTGCTTGAGCGCCTTATCGAACACGGCACGGTCTTCGGCAGGCAGGTGCAGCAGGTTCACGATCGCGTCCAACTCGCCCTTGAGATCAGCGGTGCGTTCGCGGGTGATCGTCAGGTTATAGCTGGGCCGGTTGTCGGCCAGTACCACGCCGTTGCGGTCATAGATCAAGCCACGGGTTGGAGTGATCGGCAGGACGTGAACGCGGTTGTTTTCAGAAATCGTGGAGTGGTAGTCGAACTGCACGACTTGCAGGAAGTACATGCGGCCCACCAGGGCGCACGTGATGCCAATCACCAACAGCGCGCAGGCAAGCAGGCGCTTGTTGACCAAGCGGTTCTCGTTTTCGTGATCTTTGATGGGTATCGGTTCAGGCATTTCTACAGCATCTCGTTGAAGAAGGTCGACGCCGCGTCCTGCGGGTGAAAGATCAGTCCTTGTGAAAATGTGCTGCACCATACCAAAAATGCGGAAACACTTTGCATCGATTTCCCCAACGGCATGTTATTTGGCGCCTGGGGAGGCGAGATTGTTTCTTCGCACTTTTCGACCGCCAAAACAAAACCCCATCTGCTTTCGCAAATGGGGTTTCGGAATTTAATCTTGACGATGACCTACTCTCACATGGGG